>NZ_JAUORL010000005.1:0-189026 GCF_030548015.1 Shewanella sp. 4_MG-2023 | reverse complement strand
AGCTAATCCAGCTAATCCAGCTAATCCAGCTAATCCAGCTAATCCAGCTAATCCAGCTAATCCAGCTAATCCAGCTAATCCAGCTATTAGCATAGCCATAGCCATAGCCATAGCCATAGCCATAGCCATAGCCATAGCCATAGCCATAGCCATAGCGGATAAGTGAGCAGCGCCACATAATGCCAATGCAAGGATAAC
The DNA here is from genome assembly GCF_030548015.1 of Shewanella sp. 4_MG-2023. Taxonomy (NCBI): domain Bacteria; kingdom Pseudomonadati; phylum Pseudomonadota; class Gammaproteobacteria; order Alteromonadales; family Shewanellaceae; genus Shewanella; species Shewanella sp. 4_MG-2023. Next base: position 188,828 of record NZ_JAUORL010000005.1, on the reverse strand, counting down.
CACTATTTTTAGACACAAAAAAGGCCGCTATTAATAAATAATAACGGCCTTTTTATTAACTAGGTTTAAACCATAGCGAATATTAAATCGCTAAGAATAGACCCGCTAATGTTGCACTCATTAAGTTAGCTAGTGAACCAGCAATAACAGCACGGATACCAAGCTTAGCAAGGTCATGGCGACGACTAGGAGCCATTGAACCTAAACCACCTAATAGAATAGCAATAGACGATAAGTTAGCGAATCCACATAATGCGAATGAAATGATAGCTTTGGTTCTATCAGACATCATCATGCCAGTCTCAGCAACTACTTTGAAACCTTCTGCAGAAGCATCAAGTAAGTAAGGAGCAAAGTTTAGGTAAGCAACAAATTCGTTTACAACAATCTTTTGCCCGATGAATGAACCCGCTACAAGCGCTTCGTTCCAAGGTACACCGATTAAGAATGCTAATGGCATGAAAATGTAACCAAGAATAAGTTCTAAAGTAATACCTTCAAGACCAAACCAACCAGTTACACCACCGATGATACCGTTGACCATTGCAATTAAACCAACGAAGGCAATTAACATTGCACCCACGTTTAGTGCTAAATGCATACCAGATGAAGCACCGCCAGCAGCAGCGTCTAATACGTTAGCTGGTTTATCAGGATCTTCAGGAAGATCTGACATGTCATTTTTAGCTTCTTCAGTTTCAGGATGCATTAGTTTAGCCATCATCAAACCACCAGGAGCCGCCATGAATGATGCAGCAACTAAGTATTCAATTGGTACACCCATTTGCGCGTAACCGGCTAATACTGAACCCGCGATTGATGCTAAACCACCAACCATGATTGCGAATAATTCAGAGTTAGTCATAGTCGCAATAAATGGACGAACAACTAGTGGCGCTTCAGTTTGACCAACGAAAATATTCGCTGTCGCTGACATAGACTCAGTACGGCTAGTACCTAATGCTTTTTGCAAGCCACCACCGATGAGACGGATGATCCACTGCATAATGCCTAAGTAGTAAAGCACTGCGATTAATGAAGAGAAGAACACGATAACGGGTAAAACATTTACCGCGAAAATAAAGCCAACTTTGAATTGAGCTAAATCGCCAAATACGAAGTTAATGCCCGATTGTGCATAACTAATTACACTAGATACGGCATCTGACATACCTTGTAAGATATCTTTCCCCACTGGTACGTATAAAACGAAACCTGCAAAGAATGCTTGAATAGCTAAAGCACCACCAACAGTACGCACATTAATTGCTTTTCTGTTATTTGATAGTGCATAACCGATTGCTAGTATGGTAACCACACCTACTAGACTCATTAGTATATCCATTAATCACGACCCTTTTTTAATTTGTTAACGATATGTATAATTGTTGTTAACTCACCTATTTTCAGTTAGTGATTATAACTGACGAGCAGATGAAAATCGTGGATTAGTTCATAGTTTTAGAGTTTAATTTCAGGATCTTATCCCACAGCAACGCCCACCAACCACGGTGTTTAAAAAAAAAGAATTACAGCTCAAACAGTTGTCGAGCATTTAACCCCAACTGTTCCATAATTAAAACAGTGGTTTTTTTTTGTAATTTTGCTATCTGTTCAACAAAACTTATTATCTGAAGCGGAGTATTTCGTTTATCTGGTGAATTATAGGGCGCCATGCTGGGAGAGTCGGTTTCTATTAGGAAGTGTTTAATATCAACTTCTGTAACCGTTTTTTGTAACTTTTTGGCGCTAGGGTTCATGATTAACCCACCTATTCCCAGTTTATAGCCCAGTTCAATATAAGATTTTGCCAACTCTGGGGCGCCATAAAAGCCATGAATAACCCCACCTTTAGGGTTAGGGTATTTTTTCAACATGGCTAATAGCTGTGGATGAGCTTTTACGGCATGTAAAATCACCGGTAATTGCCAATCAATTGCTGATGCTAATTGAGCCTCGAGTAAATCCAACTGTGATTTAGACCAATGTCGAAGCTTATCTAAACCACATTCCCCCAGGGCAACAAACCTTGGATTAGGCCTATGTTTAGCGATGAGATTATTTAACGCCGCCACTGCTTGAGAAATGTCAGCAGGTACATACCAAGGGTGGATACCTAAGGCAAAATAGCAGTCAAACTCGCTGGTAACCTCTAGCTGTTTAGCCCAAGATGACTCACTCACCCCTGGAATAATGACGTTGTCGATCCCGTTTGCGCGCATCTTTGCAAACAAAGCAGCTCTATCGTGGTCAAAATCCACAAGATCAAGGTGGGCATGGGTATCTATCATCACTTTCCCTCAAACAAATAACTTTACTGCAAATCACAGCTAATGCAGCAAACCTGCTTAGCACTTTTTACGTTACTCATCTTGCCACTATAGAATAAAATTAGCCTCAAGCTTAAATCACAGCCAATAAAAAAGGCGGTTAGACCGCCTTTTAACATCAAACACCACAGTGATTAGTTTTCGCGAGTTTTAGCGAACTCTACATCAGGGTAACGTTCCATGGATAAATTCAGATTTACCATAGTCGGTGCAATATAAGTTAGGTTATTACCACCATCTAAGGCTAAATTGCTGCTGCACTTACGACGGAACTCTTCGAGTTTACGCTCATCTTTACAGTAAACCCAGCGGGCGGTTGAAACACTAATGCCTTCATAAATCGCTTCGACGTTATATTCACTCTTAAGGCGTCCAACAACCACTTCAAACTGCAGTACGCCAACTGCGCCCACAATTAAGTCGTTGGTATCTAGCGGTCTAAAGACTTGAACAGCGCCTTCTTCGGCAAGCTGTACGAGACCTTTAAGCAATTGCTTTTGCTTTAACGGATCTTTTAAACGAATACGGCGGAACATTTCAGGGGCAAAGTTAGGAATACCAGTAAACTTAACTTTTTCACCTTGGCTGAAAGTATCACCAATTTGAATGGTGCCATGGTTATGTAAACCGATAATATCACCTGGGTAGGCTTCTTCAACTTGCTCACGATCACCAGCAACGAAGGTTAACGCATCAGAAATACGCACATCTTTACCGACACGTACATGATGCATTTTCATGCCTTTCTCGTACTTACCAGACACAATACGCATAAATGCGACGCGGTCACGATGCTTAGGATCCATGTTCGCTTGGATTTTGAAGATAAAGCCAGAGAACTTTTCTTCTTCAGCATGAATATCACGTACTTCAGTGGCGCGAGGTTGAGGCTTAGGTGCCCACTCAGTTAAACCGTCAAGTATATGATCAACACCAAAGTTACCTAATGCGGTACCAAAATAGACAGGTGAAAGTTTACCGGCTAGAAACGCCTCTAAATCGAACTCATGTGATGCACCGATCACAAGTTCTAATTCTTCACGTAATAACTCAGCAAGTTCAGCACCAATTGCTACATCAAGTTCAGGATTATCAAGGCCTTTCACTGTACGCACTTCTTGAATTTTATGCCCTAAACCTGACTGGTATAAAATTGCTTCGTCGCGATGGATATGATAAACCCCTTTAAACGACTTACCACAGCCAATCGGCCAAGTGATTGGCGCACATGCGATTTTTAGCTCAGTTTCAACTTCGTCCATCACTTCCATAGGATCGCGAATATCACGGTCACATTTATTCATGAATGTCACGATTGGTGTGTCACGTAAACGGGTAACTTCCATTAGTTTACGGGTTCGGTCTTCGACACCTTTGGCCGCGTCGATCACCATAAGACATGAGTCAACAGCGGTTAAGGTACGGTAAGTATCTTCAGAGAAGTCTTCGTGACCTGGAGTATCAAGTAGGTTTACTAGGCAATCACTGTAAGGAAATTGCATTACCGAAGTAGTAATAGAAATACCACGGTCTTTTTCCATTTCCATCCAGTCAGATTTTGCATGCTGTTTAGAGCCACGACCTTTAACGGTACCTGCAGTTTGAATTGCTTGTCCGAATAAAAGTACTTTCTCAGTAATAGTGGTCTTACCGGCATCAGGATGCGAAATAATCGCGAAGGTACGACGTTTATCGACCTCTACTGTTTGAACTGACATGGTTTACTTGCCCTAGCATAATAAAAAGGCGCAAATTATAGCGTTTCCCATCTAGGTTGGCTAGGTAAACTCACTTAAACCCAAATGGTGATGGTTTAAAAAACTCAAAAACCCAAAAGGCTAATGCCGATGCATTAGCCTTTGTGCTGAGCTAACAATTATTATTAATTAGCGACTGTAGATTGTTCAAGTATTTGCAGCGCTTGGGCTAGCTCTATTCTGGCATAACGATGTTCAACAAAATCATAAATATTTGTTGCCAAGCTTAAGCGATAATAATCCGCTGCCAGTTGATAATCTTTTTGCTCCACCGCTTTTTTAGCTAGGTAGAAATAGGCTTCACACAGACGCTCAGCATACTCCTGAGGTTGAGTCAGGTTGACTTTAGCTGCATCAAAAACTTGCTCTTTAGTCAGCTTACCAAGGTAATAATCAATGATGACTGAAGACCACGCCTGATCGTTAAGCGATTGGCGGTTAGTTAATAGCTCGGCTTGCGCTGCTTGCTGATCTGTCGGCACTTGCACTAGGTATAACCACAAAGCACGATAACCATCAGCAGGTGCTTGGGCCAAAAATGTGCGCATATCTTCAGTGGCTAACTCATAGCGTTCACCGTAATACAAAGCAATACCACGGTTGAGATAAGCATAATCGTATTGGGGGGATAACTCTAAGACCCCATCAAAAGACTCATAAGCAGGTTCAAACTCGCCTTCTTGGGTGTAATAAATCCCTAAGAAATTATATGCATCAGCAAGATTAGGTTGTAATTTTATCGCTTGGTGAAAATCAATTTTAGCTAGTAGTCGTAGGCCAACACTATCGTAGATAACACCACGGTCATAATGAAAGCGTGCTCGTTGCTCAGTGGTTAATTCCATAGAGGCTAAAATGTCATTGAGCTTAGCTAAAGTGACTTCTAACTTGTAATCAGGCACTTTGGGAGAAACCATCACTTTGCCTGACGCTGCGCTATTATCATTGCCTGAAAGTGAAGCACAACCTGACAATAACATACTGGCACCGACACATAATGCTACCACAGTGGTCCGTAATTTATGTTCCATTTAAATACCTTATCAGGTTCTATAGTTAGTTTGCATCATATCAACCAATAGCGCCAAGGGCTACGCAGTTAAAGATAAATTTATCATTGGCTAAATTTTGCCAATAAAAAAGGAGAGCCTTAGCTCTCCTTTATCGATTAGATTAACTGAGTTAATCTAACAACTATTCTGCAGCAGGTTCTGCTTTAGTAACAGCTTCTTTGATAGAAAGTCTTACACGACCTTGACGGTCAACTTCCATCACTTTAACGTCAACTTCTTGGTTCATCTCAAGGTGGTCAGAAACGTTAGCAACACGCTCTTCACTGATTTGAGAAATATGAACTAAGCCATCTTTACCAGGTAAGATGTTAACGAATGCGCCAAAATCAACGATACGGATAACTTTACCTTTGTAGATACGGCCGACTTCAACTTCAGCAGTAATCTCTTCGATGCGACGGATAGCTTCTTTAGTTGCTTCACCATTTGAAGAAGCAATTTTAACAGTACCGTTGTCATCTAATTCAATTGTTGTACCGGTTTCTTCAGTAAGTGCACGAATAGTTGCACCACCTTTACCGATAACGTCACGAATTTTTTCAGGATTAATCTTGATAGTCGTAATACGTGGAGCGTGATCAGAGATATCTTCACGTGCGCCACCAATTGCTTGGTCCATCACGTTAAGAATATGAACACGAGCGCCGTATGCTTGTTGCAGAGCGATATCCATGATCTCTTGAGTGATACCTTCAATCTTGATATCCATCTGCAGAGCAGTAATACCATCACGGGTACCAGCTACTTTAAAGTCCATGTCACCTAAGTGATCTTCATCACCTAAAATGTCAGAAAGAACAACAAAGTCGTCGCCTTCTTTAACTAGACCCATTGCGATACCAGCAACTGAACTCTTGATTGGTACACCCGCATCCATTAATGCTAATGAAGTACCACAAACAGAAGCCATAGAGCTTGAGCCGTTTGATTCAGTAATTTCTGAAACAACGCGGATGCTGTATGGGAATTCTTCAGCTGAAGGCATAACGGCATTCATACCACGCCAAGCTAGCTTACCGTGACCGATTTCGCGACGCTTAGGTGAACCTACCATGCCAGTTTCACCAACTGAGTATGGAGGGAAGTTGTAATGAAGCATGAAGCGGTTAGTACGCTCGCCCATGATGCTATCAATTTTCTGTGCATCACGTTCTGTACCTAAAGTACAAGTAACTAACGCTTGAGTTTCACCACGAGTGAATAATGAGCTACCGTGAGTACGTGGAAGTACACCAGCAAGTACATTCAATGCGCGGATCATATCTGGTTCACGACCGTCGATACGTGGCTTGCCACTGATAATACGACCACGAACAATGTTCTTCTCTAAGCTACCAAGTAAGTTATCAACTTCACGTTGATCAACATCTGCGTTTTCAGCAACTAATGCCGCTTTTGCTGCTGCTTTAACAACACCAACTTGCGCATAACGATCTTGCTTAACTTCAATTTGGTAAGCTTCAGTCATGCCAACTTCAGCTAAATCTTTAATTTTAGCAACTAAGTCTTGATCTTGAACAGGAGCAGTCCAATCCCAAGTAGGCTTGCCCGCTTCAGCTTTAAACTCAGCAATCGCATCAACCACAACTTGTTGTTGATCGTGACCGTAAGTTACCGCGCCTAGCATGATTTCTTCAGCAAGTGACTTAGCTTCAGATTCAACCATCAATACAGCGCTTTTAGTACCTGCAACAACAAGATTTAAGTCGCTTTCAGCAACTTGATCTACTGATGGGTTAAGTAAGTATTCACCGTTGATATAACCAACACGTGCAGCACCTAATGGTCCATTGAATGGAATACCAGAAATAGCCAGCGCTGCTGAAGTACCAATCATAGCCACAATGTCTGGCTCAATTTGTTGGTCTACAGAAACAACAGTAATAATGACTTGGACTTCGTTTTTAAAACCGTTAGGAAATAAAGGACGAATTGGACGGTCGATTAAACGAGCAATAAGCGTTTCGTCTTCATTTGGACGACCTTCACGCTTAAAGAAACCACCAGGGATCTTACCAGCAGCGTAAGTCTTCTCTTGGTAGTTAACTGTTAGTGGGAAGAAATCACGGCTTAAATCCGCAACTTTTTTACCAACTACAGTAACAAGGACAGTTGTATCGCCCATGCTCGCTAGTACTGCAGCATCAGCTTGACGTGCAATAACACCTGTTTCTAAGGTGACAGTATGTTGACCATACTCAAAACTCTTTACAATTGGATTCACGTGACCCATTCCTTAATTATTGACCTTTAAATTACGCGCACAAGTATACTTCAATTTTTTATAATAGTTAAAGGTCATCGCCATATCAGTCTAAAAAATAATTTATATTTTGCCTTTTAAGGTCGATATGGTTATATGAATTCATATCTCATGGCAATATAAAATGATAATAACAATGCCCTGGCCGAAAAATAGGCTTTAATCCTTGGGCTAAACGCTATACTTAATGACTTTTTGAACAAATTTATCTACAGTGAAAAGTAGAAAATACCTAACAATAACAAGCAGGTTTTTTAGGTAATTTAAGATTTTGTTAGCCCGCCAACAAAAGTAAGCTCAACGTTATTGCAAATGGAAATAAAATAATGCCGCCACAGTTTAAGTCTTTGACATGGAAGCAAACAAATTTAGTGGTGTTCACAGCATTATTTTTTGCTATTGCTATTTTTATTGTCGAGCTTGCACTGGTTGTTATTACCACCAAACAGCAAATCCAGGCCTCCCAGCAAGAACTCGTCAATTCTGTTGAACAAACCATATCTAATGTGGTGTGGGCTTTAGATGACAAACAGACCCAGCAAAACTTAGAAGGTATTGTAAAAATTGATGATATTCGTTCTGCTATCATCACCTTAGATGACAATTCCTTGTATGTTGAAGCAAGTCATCAGGCCAAACGATATCCAACTTACTATGACAGTTTGAGTTACTTGCTCTTTGATGAGTTAAAGGAAATCTCACGACCTTTGTATCGACCGCACTATTTTGAGGGCGATAAAAAACAGCAACAAATTGGCACCTTATCTATCCATTACGATATTCAAGCAATGACCAATAATTTGTTTAACCGACTTCAGTTAAGTTTTATCGCCACCTTAGCCAGAGCCTTATTGCTCACTTTAGTGCTCACGATTGTGTTTCACCGATTCCTCACTCAGCCAATCGCGCAGATCAGCGAAGCCATTGATAACATTGATCCTGAATTACCGGATGAAAACCTCATTCCCATAACCTGTGCCCATAAAGATGACGAGCTTGGACTTGTCTCCACAAAATTAAATCAAATCTTATTGCAGTTCAGTCAGGCTCAAAACAAATTACGAAAAATGGCCACCCGAGATCCTCTCACTAATTTGCCCAATAGAACCCTATTACTTGAAACATTAAGTGTCACCATACAACGTGCGCGCGTTCACAAACGCCAATTCGCACTGTTATTTATTGACCTCGATAGATTTAAAAATGTAAATGACTCTTTAGGGCATACTATCGGTGATCAATTCCTTGTAAGAATAGCCCGAATTTTAGAATCGGGCATCGCTGATAAAGGCAGCGTGGCCCGCCTAGGAGGTGATGAGTTTGTTATCGTTGCAGATGATATAAAAACCCCGCAACACGCCGCTGATTTCGTTGAACAGCTGTTAAAGCAACTCAATATGCCAATACAGCTGAATGAGCATACGATTCACCCTGCGGCCTCGATTGGTATTGCGATATACCCTGAAGATGGCCAAGGCGCTGAGGATCTTATCCGGCACGCCGATATTGCCATGTATAGCGCTAAAGCTGCGGGTTCAAACCAGTGGGCCTTTTTCAAGCAGCAAATGACCGAACATGCCGCACTTAGATTAAAAACCGAGGCCTCTTTACACAATGCGCTTAAGCGAAATGAATTTAGGGTTTATTTTCAGCCCAAATTAGATCTTAAAACTAATGAAATTGTCGGCTGTGAAGCCTTAATCCGCTGGCAAAAAGACGGCAAACTTGTGCCACCCATGGCGTTTATTCCTATCGCTGAAGAAACTGGCATTATCATTCCCATCGGCAGATGGGTTATTGAACAAAGTTGTAAGCTGCTCCGTGAGTGGGAGAAAAAATACAATCGCGTCATTCCCATTGCGGTAAATGTCGCTTCACAGCAGTTTGCTGATGCAAGCTTGGTATCCGATATCAAACAATTGGCGCTACGTTATCAAATTCGCCCCGAGTTATTGGAAATCGAAATAACCGAAACATCACTGATGAATGATATCACTCAAGCCATCGCTAAACTCGAACAACTTAAAAGTGCCGGTTTTGGTATTGCCGTGGATGATTTTGGTACCGGCTATTCATCTTTGTCTTATTTACGCCGTTTGCCTATTACCACAATGAAAATCGACCGCTGCTTTGTCTCTGACTTACCCCATGATGGCGCCATCGCCTCCACTATTCTAATGCTAGGGCAACAGCTAAATCTGGATATTGTTGCAGAAGGGATTGAAAACCAAGCGCAGCTGGCATGGCTACAACAACATCATTGCCAAGTTGGTCAGGGGTTTCTATTTAGTAAACCTTTACCACAAGACGAGTTTGAAGCGCGCTATTTTGGTGAGCAGCAGGTAAAGGTAGAGCAGGCGTAAACAAGAATGCTACTTAAACTACATTTATTTTAGCCAATAAAAAAGGAGGCATAGCCTCCTTTTTTACGGTTTGATCTACTTACCGCAAGCAATAAGCAAATTAAACGTCATTATTAACGACGTAAACCTAACTTCTGGATTAGAGCAGTATAACGAGCTACGTCAGTACGCTTAAGGTAAGCAGTAAGCTTACGACGTGCGCTAACCATACGTAGTAGACCACGACGTGAATGGTGATCATGGATGTGCTCTTTGAAATGACCTTGTAGATGGTTAATCTGTGCAGTCAATAAAGCTACTTGTACTTCAGTTGAACCAGTGTCGTTTTCACAACGTGCGAATTCAGCTACGATTTTAGCTTTTTGTTCATTACTTAGTGACATAAATATCTCCAGAAAAAATTAAATTATCTCAAGCCGATCACTAACTCAGCCTGAGGGCGCGATATATTAACCGAAAGCGCAGCTTACCGCAATAAAAAATCTGCATATCCGACTGCGGCAATCTTGCCACAGTAAAATATACAGATTGATATAGATTAAACTAACAAGTTAGAGCCACTACTCTTGACTGTGGTCAACCACTAATCTTTTGGGTGCGAGTAAGCCATCATCATTTTTAAAGCCAATGCCAATAAACTTTCTTGACTCACCTAAAGTGATCCGTAGAAGTTGATCATCTAGCACACCTTCAGCCTGAACAGGTTGGCCTTGTAAAATATACTGAGCACTGGTCTCAGGTAAATTTACTTCAGCAAAGTTCGCGACCGCGGTATCCATTGGTAATAGTAATGGGTCTAATACATCACTTGAAGGTATTTCAGACTTTTCAGCCTCATCTACCATCGCCATCAATTGCTCTAAGGTCACCATTTTTTCATATGGATAGTCAGCAACTTGAGTACGTCTAAGCATAATGACATGAGCCCCACAGCCTAGCATTTCCCCTAAATCATCAACGATGGTGCGAATATAAGTACCTTTAGAACAATGAATGTCTAAGGTTAACTCATCACCTTCTAAGCCGACGTATAGCAACTCAAGCACATTAATTGGTCGGGCTTCACGGGGGACTTCAATGCCTTCACGTGCATATTTGTATAAAGGCTGACCTTGATACTTTAATGCCGAATACATAGAAGGAACTTGCATGGTTTTACCACGAAAGTGTTCAAGTGACACTTCAAGCTTTTCTTGGGTAAAATTGACAGGTCTTATCTGCACAACTTCACCGTCAGAATCACTGGTATCAGTTCTTTCACCTAACTTGGCCGTCACTAAATAACGCTTATCAGCATCAAGTAAATGTTGAGAAAACTTGGTTGCTTCACCTAAACAAATAGGTAGCATCCCGGTTGCCAATGGATCCAAAGCGCCAGTATGGCCGGCTTTGTTAGCTTGGTAAAGACGTTTGACACGTTGCAAAGCATGGTTAGAACTGATGCCAGTTCCTTTATCTAATAGCACGATGCCATCAATAAAACGCCCTTTGCGACGACGAGCCATTAGTCTTTTCCTTCTGTATTTTCTTCAGCGTCAGTTGATTCTTCAGAACCAAACTTTTCTTGCTTTGCCTTATCACTCGTAATCACTTGGCTTACTAAGTTAGACATACGCATACCTTCAACTAATGAACTGTCATAGACAAAACGTAGTTCAGGCATAACACGTAGCTTCATGCGGCCAGCAATTAGTGTTCTGATGTAAGGAGCTGCTGCAGCAAGTGCTTCGACTTTTTGATCGACTAATTCACGATCTTCTTCAAAGAAGGTCACAAATACTTTTGCGTAGCTTAAATCTCGTGACACATCAACATCGTTTACTGTAACAAAACCGATGCGAGGGTCTTTCATATCGCGCTGTAACACCATAGCAAGCTCTTGTTGCAGCTGCTGCGCGATTCGACGAGTACGACTAAATTCTTTTGCCATAATATTGTTACCATAGCCTTATATAAATAAAAAAGGCGGCTTACGCCGCCCTTTCTGTGTTACAGCGTTCGGGCCACTTCGACCGTCTCGAAGACTTCAATCTGATCGCCCACTCGGACGTCATTGTAGTTCTTCACACCGATACCACATTCCATGCCGTTACGAACATCAGCAACGTCATCTTTAAAGCGTCGTAATGATTCTAGCTCACCTTCGTAGATAACCACGTTGTCACGTAGTACACGGATAGGAGCGCTACGCTTGATGGTACCTTCGGTAACCATACAACCGGCAATTGCACCAATCTTAGGCGACTTAAATACATCACGAACTTCTGCCAGACCAATGATTTGTTGCTTGAATTCAGGAGCAAGCATGCCCGTCATCGCCGCTTTAACTTCATCAATCAAGTCGTAGATAACGCTGTAGTAGCGTAAATCAACACTTTCAGAATCGATAGTCTTACGCGCTTGTGCATCAGCACGCACGTTGAAACCAACCATGATGGCATTTGAAGCTGCAGCTAGCGTAGCATCTGTTTCAGTTAATGCACCAACGCCACGAGCGATGATATTAACTTTAACTTCATCAGTAGACAGTTTAGCTAATGATTCACAAATTGCTTCAAGTGAGCCTTGAACGTCTGCTTTAAGAACGATGTTAAGTTCTTGCACTTCGCCTTCGGTCATGTTCGCGAACATGTTTTCAAGCTTAGATTTTTGCTGACGTGCTAGTTTAACATCACGGAATTTACCTTGACGATAAAGTGCAACTTCACGTGCTTTACGCTCATCACGAACAACTGTTGCTTCATCACCAGCTGAAGGTACACCTGAAAGACCTAAGATCTCTACAGGGATTGATGGACCAGCTTCAGTAATTGCTTTACCGTTCTCGTCTTTCATTGCACGGATTTTACCGTACTCAAGACCACATAGAACGATATCGCCTTGGCGTAAAGTACCTTCTTGAACAAGTACAGTAGCAACTGGGCCACGACCTTTATCCAATTTAGATTCAATAACAACACCAGCAGCCATACCTGAACGGTCAGCTTTAAGCTCTAATACTTCAGACTGAAGTAAAATGCCTTCAAGTAATTCGTCAATACCGGTACCCGCTTTAGCCGAAACGTTTACGAACATGTGTTCGCCGCCCCAATCTTCAGACATAACACCGTGTTGAGCTAATTCACTCTTAACACGCTCTGGGTCAGCTTCTGGCTTATCCATTTTGTTCACTGCAACGATTAACGGCACGTTACCAGCTTTAGCATGTTGAATCGCTTCGATAGTTTGCGGCATAGCACCATCGTCTGCAGCCACAACCAAAATAACAATATCAGTTGCTTTAGCACCACGAGCACGCATTGACGTAAACGCCGCGTGACCAGGAGTATCTAAGAAAGTGATCATGCCATTTTCAGTTTCTACATGGTATGCACCAATATGCTGGGTAATACCACCGGCTTCACCGTCAGCAACTTTGGCACGACGAATGTAATCAAGTAATGAAGTCTTACCGTGGTCAACGTGACCCATGATGGTAACGACTGGAGCACGAGTCTCTAGTACCACATTTTCTTCATCACGATCACCAAGTACTTGATGCTCTAATTCGTTTTCACGAAGAAGAATAACCTTATGACCCATTTCTTCAGCAACCATTTGTGCTGTTTCTTGGTCTAAGATTTGGTTAATGGTAACCATAGAGCCCATTTTCATCATCTGCTTGATGATTTCAGTGGCTTTAAGAGACATACGTTGAGCAAGTTCAGCAACAGATACTGTTTCACCGATACGTACTTCGCCTTTAACCACAGCAACAGGTTTGTTGAAACCATGTGCCATAGATTCAGGAGCAGTGCTCTTGTTACGTGCAGCATTGCTACGGTTATCACGACCGCCTTTGCCACCACGTTTCTTGTTAGCATTCTTGTTACGTGCACGACGGCCACGTTTTTCATCGTTAGCATCTGAAGTATCTTCAGCAGCACGCGCCGCTTTAGAGGTAGTCACATGGTGATCACCGTTCTTTTCAGCTTCAATACGTTGACGCTCTTCTTCAGCCCAACGCTTTGAGTTTTCTTCAGCTAACTTGCGAGCAGTTTCAGCAGCTAATGCCGCTTCTTCTTCTTGCTTTTTCTTTAATGTCGCTTCTTGAACCGCTTTAAGGCGATCAGCTTCTACTTGCGCAGCAGCAGACTCAGGATCTTCAGCTTTAGCTGCTTTGGCTTTAGCCGCTTCAGCTTCTTTCTTCGCTTTAGCTTCTGCATCTTTTTTCGCTTTCGCTTCTGCGTCCGCTTTAGCCTTAGCTTCTGCAGCAGCTTTCGCCGCAGCTTCTGCTTCTTGCTGCTTTTGCGCTGCTAGTTCAGCTTCTTTCGCTGCATCGCTATCGTCACGTTTAACAAAAGTACGTTTTTTACGTACTTCAACTTTAACGTCTTTAGATTGCCCGCCACCGGCATTAACACTGAGTGTTGAAACGGTTTTGCGTTGTAATGTCATTTTTTGCGGCGCTTGATCGCCACCGTGTTGCTTTTTCAAGTGATCAAGCAATGTTTGCTTTTCAGTTTCTGAAACTGAATCAGCTTTGGTTTTCTTGATCCCTGCGTCGGCAAACTGTTCAATCAGTCTGTCTACATTTTTGCCCACTTCCGCGGCCAATTTATCTATACTTGTATCTGCCATCAATTAAATCCCCCTGTTGATCGACTTATGCTTCTTCGCCAAACCAACAGATATTACGGGCAGCCATGATGAGCTCACCTGCTTTTTCTTCTGTCAATTCTTCAATATCAATTAAATCGTCAATGCCTTGTTCCGCTAAGTCTTCTAAGGTAATTACACCCTTACTTGCAAGAACATATGCTAAATGCTTTTCTAAACCATCTAACGCTAATAAATCTGCAGCCGGTTCAGCACCATCAAGTGCTTCTTCTGACGCTAATGCTCTAGTTGAAATCGCCGCTTTTGCACGTTCGCGTAGCGCAGTTACGATGTCTTCGTCAAAACCATCAATGTCTAATAATTCTGTTTCAGGTACGTAAACAATTTCTTCTAAAGACGTAAAGCCTTCTTCTGCAAGTACTGTTGCAAAATCTTCGTCAACTTCAAGTGTTTCAACAAATAAGTTAACGATTTTAGCGCTTTCAGCCTGATGCTTCTTGTTAAGGTCTTCAACAGTCATTACGTTTAATTCCCAGCCTGTTAACTGAGTCGCTAAACGTACGTTTTGACCATTACGACCAATCGCTTGTGCTAGGCTGTCTGCTTCAACAGCAATGTCCATTGAGTGGTTGTCTTCATCAACAATAATTGAAGCAACATCAGCAGGTGCCATTGCGTTAATAACGTATTGTGCTGGATTGTCATCCCACATAACGATATCAACACGCTCACCACTTAACTCATTTGAAACAGCTTGAACACGTGCGCCACGCATACCAACACAAGCACCGATAGGATCGATACGTTTGTCATTGGTTTTCACGGCGATTTTAGCGCGAGCGCCTGGGTCACGTGCTGCACCCATGATTTCAATCACTTCATCTAAGATTTCAGGTACTTCTACTCTGAATAACTCAATGATCATTTCAGGCTTGCTACGCGTTAAAAATAACTGCGCACCGCGAGCTTCTGGGCGAACTGCATAAAGTAAAGCACGTACACGGTCACCAGGACGGAATGATTCACGGCTAATGATGTCTTCTTTGTAAATAACACCATCAGCATTATTACCTAGATCAACAACAACGCTTTCACGGGTGCTTTTCTTAACGACACCAGTAACAATCTCGCCTTCACGTTCAATGAACTGTTCAACGATTTGAGCGCGTTCAGCTTCACGTACTTTTTGTACGATAACTTGCTTCGCGGTTTGCGTCGTAATACGGTCAAACACAACTGAATCGATTTCATCTTCGATGAACTCACCAGGTTGAATTTCTGGATTTTCATATCGCGCAGCTTCAAGTGTGATTTCGCTGTAAGGGTTTTCTAAAGCTTCACCTTGATCATCGACAACCATCCAACGACGGAAAGTGTCGTAGTGGCCAGTTTTACGGTCGATAGCAACGCGAACTTCAATTTCGCCTTCATACTTTTTCTTAGTTGCAGTGGCTAGAGCAATTTCTAGCGCTTCGAATATTTTTTCACGCGGGACGGCTTTTTCATTTGATACCGCCTCTGCGACTAGCAGAATCTCTTTATTCATTATGTCTTGCCTCGTTCACCTTGAAACTATCAAAACTTCGCAATAATGTTGCCTTTGCGTACATTATCTAAAGCCACTATCAAATCTTCACCATCTACGTTTATCGTTAGCATTTGCCCTTCGATTGCCGTGATGACACCTTTTAAATTACGACTACCCGCTACTGGCATCGTCAATTGTACTTTTGCATCTTCGCCAATATATGCAGCGTATTGCGCTGCAGTAAATAAAGGTCTATCAACCCCAGGCGAAGAAACTTCTAATGTGTATTCTGTCGAGATTGGGTCTTCAACATCTAGAACAGCACTAACTTGACGGCTGGCTTCGGCACAATCTTCGATATTGACACCACTTTCACCATCAATAAATACACGTAATATTGAATGACGCCCAGCATGGACAAACTCAATACCCCAAAGTTGAAAACCAATAGCCTCAACAGGTACTGTCAGCATTTCTGTCAGTTTAGTTTCTAATGTTGCCAAAAATGACCCCCAAAAACGAAAAAAAGGGCATAAGCCCCAAAAAAGTCCGTATAATCACGGAGTTACCAAGCTCCATATAACAAAAAACCCCGTAATGACGAGGTCTTAATATAGAACCTTTTAATTGAAGAATGTTTTACGCAATTTCGTAAAATCAATCGACAATAAGCTGGTTGCGGGGGCCGGATTTGAACCGACGACCTTCGGGTTATGAGCCCGACGAGCTACCAAACTGCTCCACCCCGCGTCAACTTGCGCAATTATATTAACTTACGTCTTCTCTTGCAATGATTAATCCAATTAACTTTGATTAATCAAATTTGGTGCGGATGGTGGGACTTGAACCCACACGAGCATAGCTCACCACCCCCTCAAGATGGCGCGTCTACCAATTCCGCCACATCCGCATATGTAACTGTTACTATTTTCTATTAGCTAATCTGAGGTTAAGTTTGAGAGAGGGAAACTTAACTTAGCTAATAGAGACAAGACTTAATGGAAGCAACAAACTATGTTGCCTCAATTTGTTGTTTAGTCTGGAATCTTTGTTTCAGTTTGAGTAGGAGCTTGTTCAACTTGCTCTACTGCAGAACCTAAATCATTCCATGCATCATCTTGCTTTGAATGGTTAGCACTTAAGTTACCTAATACTAGGCTTAAAGTGAAAAAACCAATCGCTAGCACAGCTGTGCTACGTGTCAGGAAATTACCTGAACCGCCTGAGCCAAATAGAGTTCCTGATGCACCAGCACCAAAAGAAGACCCCATATCAGCACCTTTACCTTGCTGAAGAAGGATTAGGCCAACAAGACCAATCGCAACAACCAAGTAAACTACAATTAAAACTTCATACATAATATTAAGCGCTCATCGCTATGGAACATAAACTTAAAAACTCGCTAGAGTTTAAGCTAGCACCGCCAATCAGTCCACCATCAACATCTGGCTGTGCAAAAATATCGGCTGCATTTGAAGGCGTAACACTACCACCGTACAAAATACGAATATTTTCTCCGATGAACGGCGACACTTCAGAAAGTCTTTGACGAATAAACGCATGGACTTCTTGTGCCTGCTCTGGAGTTGCACTCTTACCAGTACCTACAGCCCATAAAGGCTCGTAAGCAATAATGGCATTATCAAAAGCCATGGTGCCATTCTTTTCAATCACAATGTCTAACTCTTCGGCAATCACTTCAAAAGTACGTCTTGCTTCACGAGCTGGACCAGATTCACCAACACAAAGAATCGGCGTTAAACCATGTTTCTGTGCTGCAGCAAATTTCTCTGCAACGATATTACTTGTTTCGCCATACATACGACGGCGTTCGGAATGGCCGATAATCACATATCGACATCCTGAATCTTTTAGCATTTTACCGGAAACTTCACCAGTGTAGGCTCCAAAGTCATGCTGACTAAGGTTTTGTGCGCCCATTCTTACAAGCGCGCCATCTAAGGTTTGCTTATTTGCTTCAAGTAGTTGTCTTACACTTTCAAGGTAAATTGAAGGTGGACACAAAACTACTTCAGCAGAATCATTTTGGAGCTTTGTAGCGAACTTGCTGAATAACTCTTGGGCTAAAGCCGAACTGCCATTCATTTTCCAGTTGCCAGCTACCATAGGACGTCTGAGTGCCATTACTGTCTCCTTTCAAAGCGGCGTGAATAATAACGAACCACCAAACAAGTTACAATACCTAAGTTAGGAATAATTACTATAACGTGTCAGAGTGTTGTTTTTTTACTCGGTACGATTAAGTATTAATAAATAAACAATTAATATATAACATTTAGGATTTACTAACGCGTTGCACTGCATCAGCAATCTGTTGTGCAAAAGATGTGACCAATGCCACATCTTCACCTTCAACCATCACCCTTATTAAGGGCTCAGTGCCGGATTTTCTAAGTAAAACTCGACCGGTTTTACCTAATAGCTGCTCTACATGCTGCAGGGTAGTGATGACCGCTGACGCTGATAATGGATCAGTCTCACTATTAAAAGTGACATTAATTAATACTTGAGGCAACATTTTTAGCGGTTTAACCAACTGTGCTAACGGTAATTGTTGCTGCTGCATTGCCGCTAACACTAAAATTCCCGCCACGATACCGTCCCCTGTCGTGCCGTGATCTAAATCGAGTATATGTCCAGAGCTTTCGCCGCCAATACGCCAGTGGTGTTGACGCATCAACGCCATGACATAACGGTCACCTACTTTTGAGCGCATAAAGGGGATATTCAATCTCTTAAGCGCTAACTCCAAGCCTAGATTTGACATCAAGGTGCCAACAACCCCGCCCTTCAAAGTGCCATTATTAAGCGCATTAGCGGCAAGCACATAAAGAATTTGATCGCCATCAATCACATTACCTTGGTGATCCACCATCATGATCCTATCACCATCGCCATCTAAGGCAATGCCGACATCAGCCTGTTCTAGCAGCACTTGCTCGCATATTGACGCCATGGATGTCGCGCCAACATTGTCATTTATATTTAATCCATTAGGTTTATCACCAATGGTGATCACTTCTGCGCCAAGCTCTTTAAAAACACTAGGAGCAATGTGATATGTTGCGCCGTGAGCGCAATCAACCACAATTTTAAGCCCAGCTAAAGTCAGCTCAGCAGGGAAATGACCTTTACAATATTCAATGTAGCGCCCTGCTGCATCATCAATTCTTGCCGCTTTGCCCAATAAATGAGACTCAACACAAACTAAGTCTTTGGTAAGTTCATGCTCTATTTCTAATTCAAGCGCATCATCTAACTTACTGCCGTCAGCTGAAAAAAACTTAATACCATTATCGTAATAGGGATTATGGGAGGCACTAATAACAATGCCAGCTTCGGCCCTAAAAGTTCGGGTTAAATAAGCAATAGCTGGCGTCGGCATAGGCCCAACCAATAATACATTTAAGCCAGCGGCAGATAAGCCGGCTTCCAGTACGGATTCAAACAGGTAACCCGAAATCCGTGTGTCTTTACCGATAATCACTTTCTTGGTGCCACTGCGTGAAAGCACCCTTCCCGCTGCCCAGCCAAGCTTAAGAGCAAGCTCGGGGGTCATTTTACCCGCGCCGACCTTGCCCCTAATACCATCAGTTCCAAAAAGTTGTCTTTGCAGCATGTGTACCTCTCAAAGTGAATTCATACCACTTGATAACGTAACCTAGGCAAAAAATGCATGTTTAAAATGACTGAAAAGGTTAGTTATGTAAACTTGCCATTGTCGCTGACATCACAGTGAGTGCATCCACGGTTTCTTCAACATCATGTACCCGTATAATTTGCGCCCCTTGCTGCGCCGCAATCATCGCCCCAGCAAGACTACCCGCTAAGCGATTATTAATATCACGCTGTAATAAATCCCCGATCATGCTTTTTCTTGATAAACCTACCAGCACGGGAAAATGCAAACTATGTAGTTCAGGTAACTTGGCTAACAGCTGATAATTATGCTCAAGGGTTTTACCAAAGCCAAAGCCTGGATCTAAAATGATATTTTCTCGAGACATACCTGCTGCTAAACAATAATCTACCCTTAGCGACAAAAAGTCATTAACTTGTTGGATAACATCGTCGTATTCTGGTGAGTCTTGCATATCTTTTGGTTGCCCTTGCATATGCATTAAACATACGGGCACATCGAGCATAGTTGCCATTGCCAGCGCGCCGGGCTCTTGTAGCGCACGAACATCATTAATAATATGGGCGCCAGCAGAAACTGCTTTTTCCATGACTTGCGGCTTACTGGTATCGATTGAAATCCACACATCATGGTTTTGGGCAGTATATTCGATGACAGGAATAACTCTAGCGAGCTCTTCTTCTAAAGTAACTGCTATAGCACCTGGTCTGGTTGACTCGCCGCCAATATCAACTATTTTAGCCCCTTGACTGATGACTTTATCAACTTGCTGACAAGCACTTTCAAACGTGGCATGTTGACCGCCATCAGAAAAAGAATCTGGGGTTACATTAATGATAGCCATAACAATCGGACTGGCTAGCGAGAGGGTTTTATCTCCCGATTTAAGTTCAAACACACAACCTCACTTATACTCAATTTAATGAGTTAGATAATATTTAACTCTATTAGCTGAATTAAAATACTTTTGTTCACAAAGCAATAAATATAAAAAAACCCCTTTCGGGGTTTTTTACGTTAATTTAACTCAGCGTTATTTAGCAGGCGCATCAGTATCTGGTGTCGATTCTGATTTATCATCTGCTTTATCTGCGTCTGCAGCTTCAGAGTCAGCTTTAGTCTCTGTCGTGTTTGCAGGCGTGCCTTTATCTTTATCATCAATTGAGTCATCAGCATCCCAATCGGCTGGCTGACGAACTTCGCGACGATTCATTAAATCATCAATTTGATCGGCATCGATGGTTTCAAATTTCATTAACGCATCTTTCATGGCATGGAGGATATCCATGTTGTCATTTAAGTAAGTATGCGCACGATCGTAATTTGAATCAATTAAGTGTTTTACTTCGGCATCGATGATACGGGCGGTATCGTCGGACATATGTTGGGTTTTACCCATACTGCGTCCAAGGAATACTTCGTTTTCATCTTCAGCATAAAGTACCGGGCCTAATTTTTCAGAGAAGCCCCACTGGGTCACCATGTTGCGTGCAATTGACGTTGCATATTTAATGTCTTGTGAAGCACCTGTCGATACGCGCTCTGTACCGTAGATCATCTCTTCCGCTAAACGTCCGCCGTAGGCAACTGAAATTTGGCTTTCAAGTTTACGGCGACTTTGACTAATTGCATCAGCTTCAGGTAAGAAGAAAGTCACACCTAATGCACGGCCGCGTGGAATAATAGTAACCTTATGCACAGGATCATGCTCAGGCACTAAACAACCAACAATCGCATGACCTGCTTCATGGTATGCGGTCATTTCTTTTTCATCTTCAGACATCACCATCGTGCGGCGCTCAGCACCCATCATGATTTTGTCTTTAGCACTTTCAAACTCTTCCATGCTCACTACGCGGCGATTACCCCGAGCAGCAAATAGCGCAGCTTCATTCACCAAGTTTGCTAAATCAGCACCTGAGAACCCTGGGGTACCACGAGCAATAACGCTGGCTTTGACACCATCTGCTAACGGTACTTTACGCATATGAACTTTTAAAATTTGTTCACGACCACGAACATCCGGTAAGCCAACAACCACTTGACGGTCAAAACGACCTGGACGTAGCAATGCAGCATCCAACACATCTGGTCTGTTGGTCGCAGCAATAACAATAATACCTTCGTTACCTTCAAAACCATCCATTTCAACCAGCATTTGGTTCAAGGTTTGCTCACGCTCATCGTGACCTCCACCAACACCAGCGCCACGTTGGCGACCTACAGCATCAATTTCATCGATAAAGATGATACATGGTGCAGACTTTTTAGCTTGCTCAAACATGTCACGTACACGTGATGCACCGACACCGACAAACATTTCAACAAAGTCAGAACCAGAAATAGTGAAAAACGGAACTTTAGCTTCACCAGCAATGGCTTTTGCAAGTAAGGTTTTACCCGTACCCGGTGGGCCAACTAAAAGAACACCGGTAGGAATGCGGCCACCAAGCTTTTGGAAACGGGTTGGCTCTTTTAGGTAATCAACCAATTCTTTTACGTCTTCTTTTGCTTCGTCACAACCTGCAACATCACCAAAAGTGGTTTTTATTTGGTCTTCGCTCATCAATTTGGCTTTACTCTTACCAAATGACATCGCGCCTTTACCGCCACCACCTTGCATTTGGCGCATGAAGAATATCCACACACCAATTAATAACAGCATCGGGAACCAAGAGATAAAGATTTGGGTTAGGAAGCCTGACTCTTCAGCTTCTTGGCCCTTCATTGAAATCCCTTTACGATCAAGATCATTGATTAAATCTTGGTCATACATTGGCATGATTGTAGTGAACTTCTCTCCAGAGCGTCTTACTCCTTCAATGGTACGTTGATCACTTTTAATTTCTACCGAATTGATATTGCCGTTTCGGACACTATCTAAGAATACGGAATAATCCATCTTCTGCGTTGACGAAGAAGAGGGGGAATAGCCCTGAAACACTGACATCAACACGACGGCGATGACAACCCAGAGAATTAAATTTTTTGCCATGTCACTCAAATTGTTAGACCTCTTGAAGACCCACGATAATTAATCGTTAGACTACTATAACTTGTAACCAGTCGCCACTATATAAACTTCACGTGAACGTGGTCGTGATGAATCTGGTTTGCGTGTTTTCACTGTTGTAAAAGCTTGTCGCACTGCTTTCATATATTCGTCAAAACCTTCCCCCTGAAAAACTTTGACTGCAAAACTACCATTAGATGCCAAAACTTGATGACACATATCTAATGCTAATTCTACTAAATACATTGCCCTTGGTTGATCCACACCATCTGAACCACTCATATTAGGCGCCATATCTGATAGTACTACATCAACTTTATCTTCACCAACGCGGTCAAGTAAAGCATCAAGTACTTTTTCTTCACGGAAATCGCCCTGTAAAAAGTCGACGCCCACGATGGGATCCATAGGTAAAATATCACATGCGACTAATTTACCTTTTTCTCCCACTAGTTTAACTGCAATTTGAGACCAACCGCCAGGCGCTGCGCCTAAGTCTACTACTGTCATACCAGGTTTAATTAATTTGTCTTTTTGTTGGATTTCTTCCAACTTGAATGCAGCTCGAGAGCGTAAACCTCGCTTTTGAGACAGTTTTACATAGTGATCATCAAAATGTTCTTGCATCCATCGGCTTGAACTTGCCGAGCGTTTCTTCGTTGCCATTTAAATTCCGTAACGATTTGGAGTTACATCATGCTTATATAAGGGTAGAATAGCCGTTTTTCAACAGTAACATTTAAAAAGTTGGTACAAATGAACTTAACAACCAAACAAAAACAGCATTTAAAAGGCCTGGCGCATAATTTAAAGCCTGTAGTGCTGCTTGGTGCTAATGGTTTGACCGAAGGTGTACTGGCTGAAATTGATAGTGCACTCACTCATCATGAACTAATTAAAGTGAAAGTAGGCTCTTCTGATAGAGAGCTTAAAAATGCTGTAGTTGACGCGATTATTCGCGAAACTCAATCTACCAAAGTACAGCTTATCGGTCACACCTTAGTTATTTTCCGTCAGTCTGCTGAAATGAAAATTGCCGTTCCAAAAGCAAAATAATTTCGTCAAACATCTGGTTACTTAATATTAGTCGATTGTTGATTAACTGGTATTGAATATGACCTAAAAAAACCACTGCCATGCAGTGGTTTTTTTATCGCTATAGCAAACCAGTCTTAAGTCGTAACTTATTAAACGTATTCTACAGCGATAATTTCATATTCTGCGGTGCCACCAGGTGTGGTAATGGCAACTTCATCATCAAGGTTCTTACCAATTAATCCCCGCGCTATCGGTGAATTCACTGAAATAAGATTTTCTTTAATGTTTGCTTCATCATCACCGACGATACGGTAAGTTGACTCTGCATCGGTATCAACATTGACAATGGTCACTGTTGTGCCAAAAATCACTCGGCCATTGTTTGGCATTGATGTCACATCAATGATTTGTGCATTTGATAACTTGCCTTCAATATCACGAATACGTGCTTCACAAATACCTTGTTCTTCACGGGCTGCATGATATTCAGCATTTTCTTTCAAGTCGCCTAATTCACGTGCAGAAGCAATAGCTTCAGTAATGCTTGGACGACGCACAAATTTTAATTCATCTAATTCTTTACGCAGCTGTTCAGCTCCGATGATCGTCATAGGGACGGTATTCATAATGTCTTATGTCTCCTTTAAAAACAAAAGCACCCCGTGTCGACACGCATATCAACACAGTAAAATCTATATTATTAAACGTCGAGTCGTCATGCTCACATTCACTTATAGCGACATGTGGCAACAAAACAGTCTCGCGCGCTGAAGGGCTAGCAAATGATGATAGCTAAGCTTACATAAGCTTGCGAGTAGTTACTAGTGAGTGTCAAAAAATAGTAATAAAAAAGGCTGCATGACTGCAGCCTTTTTAACCAAATCGACGTTAAATTAAATATTATTAACTTTTAGCGATTCGTTCATGCAATTCTTGTACTGAATTGACGTTATTACGGTCATCTGCTGAATGCGCCATACAGGTAGCAAATGCAGCATTCAATGTTGTGGTGTAGTTCACTTTATAACGCAGTGCACCACGACGAATTTGACGAGAATCTTCAATCGCTTGACGCCCCTCAGTGGTATTAATGATGTAAGTGTATTCACCATTTTTAATACGGTCGAGAATATGTGGACGGCCTTCATGTACCTTGTTAACTAGGCGCGGATTAATACCTGCTTCACCTAGAATAACTGCAGTGCCATGAGTTGCATCAATTTGATAACCTAGCTCAATCAGTTCAGCTGCAAGTTCAGCCACACGCGCTTTATCACTGTTACGCACAGAAATTAATGCACGGCCAGACTTAGGTACTTCAGCTGTGGCACCAAGCTGGGCTTTAGCATAAGCTTCAGCAAAGGTTTCACCCACACCCATTACTTCACCTGTAGAGCGCATTTCAGGGCCAAGCATTGGGTCAACACCTGGGAACTTGTTAAACGGCAATACCACTTCTTTTACTGAGAAGTATGGTGGGATCACTTCTTTAGTGAAGTTCTGCGATGCTAAGCTTTGACCAGCCATTACACGTGCAGCAATCTTCGCTAGCGGGATACCGGTTGCTTTAGAGACAAATGGCACTGTACGCGCAGCACGTGGATTGACTTCAATCATGTAGATTTCGTCATCTTTAACCGCAAACTGAACGTTCATCAAACCAATTACGCCCAGCTCCATGGCTAATTTAGCCACTTGCTCACGCATACGGTTTTGAACATCTTCGCTTAAGCTGTATGGCGGCAACGAACAACCTGAGTCACCTGAGTGAACCCCCGCTTGTTCAATGTGCTCCATGATAGAACCCACAACCACGATTTCGCCGTCACAAACTGCATCGATATCGATTTCAATGGCATTATCGAGGAAACGGTCAAGCAATACTGGTGATGAGTTAGATACGCTTACTGCTTCATTGAAGTAGCGACGTAAGTCTTGCTCGTCATAAACGATTTCCATTGCGCGTCCACCTAATACATAAGATGGACGAACCACTAACGGGTAACCGATACGGGCAGCAGAAAGTACCGCACCTTCAACCGTTGTTACGGTATCGTTTTCAGGTTGCTTCATTTCAAGACGTTGAATCGCTTGCTGGAAACGCTCACGGTCTTCAGCGCGGTCAATGGCATCGGGGCTTGTACCAATAATCGGTACACCTGCCGCTTCTAGTTCACGTGCCAGTTTTAGCGGTGTTTGACCACCGTACTGTACGATAACGCCTTTTGGCTTCTCAATACGAACGATTTCAAGCACATCTTCAAAGGTCACTGGCTCAAAGTACAAGCGATCTGAGGTGTCATAATCGGTCGAAACAGTCTCAGGGTTACAGTTAACCATAATGGTCTCGTAACCGTCTTCACGCAATGCTAATGCCGCATGAACACAACAGTAATCAAACTCAATACCTTGACCAATACGGTTAGGGCCGCCACCAAGAATCATGATTTTTTCACGGGTTGATGGCGCGGCTTCACATTCTTCTTCGTAAGTTGAGTACATGTAAGCAGTGTCTGTGGCAAATTCTGCCGCACAGGTATCGACACGCTTATACACTGGGTGCATATCAAAGCGGTCACGAATTTTACGCACTTCGCTATCACTGACACCTAAGATGTGTGCTAAACGTGCATCAGAGAAACCTTTACGCTTAAGTTGCAGTAAGAAGGCTTCGTTAAGACCTGACATCCCCACTTCAGCCACTTTAGCTTCTTGGGCGATAAGATCTTCAATTTGGACTAAGAACCAATGATCAACATTAGTTAGCTTGAAGATATCATCACGACTTAGACCAGCGCGGAAGGCATCAGCAATGTACCAAATACGGTCACAACCAGGCTCTTTTAACTCATGACGAATTGTTTGCATTGCTTCAGGCGATGCAAGGTCAACAATCGGGTCAAAACCGTTACGGTTAACTTCAAGTCCACGTAATGCTTTTTGTAATGACTCTTGGAAAGTACGGCCAATGGCCATGACTTCACCCACTGACTTCATTTGCGTCGTCAAACGGTCATTAGCGCCAGCAAATTTTTCAAAGTTAAAGCGCGGCACTTTAGTCACAACGTAATCAATTGCAGGCTCGAATGATGCTGGGGTGCGACCACCAGTAATATCATTCATTAGCTCGTCTAAGGTGAAACCTACCGCTAATTTCGCGGCGATTTTAGCAATCGGGAAACCGGTTGCTTTAGAAGCTAACGCAGAAGAGCGAGAAACACGCGGGTTCATTTCAATAATGACCATACGGCCAGTGTTTGGACAAATACCAAACTGAACGTTTGAACCACCGGTTTCAACACCAATTTCACGCAGTACCGCTAAAGAAGCGTTACGCATTAATTGGTATTCTTTATCGGTCAGTGTTTGCGCTGGTGCAACAGTGATTGAATCACCGGTATGCACGCCCATGGCATCGAAGTTTTCAATGGCACACACAATGATGCAGTTATCATTGCGGTCACGAACCACTTCCATTTCGTACTCTTTCCAACCGATTAGTGACTCATCGATTAGCAGCTCGCTAGTTGGCGATAACTCAAGGCCTTGAGAACAAATGTCTTCAAACTCTTCTTTGTTATACGCAATACCACCGCCACTGCCACCCATGGTGAAAGATGGACGAATAATACACGGAAAGCCAACTTGGTCTAAAACACCGTAAGCTTCTTCCATTGTATGGGCAATACCAGCACGAGGACAGTCAAGTCCAATTGACTTCATTGCTGTATCAAAACGACTACGGTCTTCAGCTTTATCAATTGCGTCAGCTGTCGCGCCAATCATTTCAACGTTAAACTCTTCTAGTACACCTTCAGCTTCTAGCTGCAGTGCACAGTTAAGTGCGGTTTGGCCACCCATAGTTGGCAAAATCGCATCAGGTTTTTCTTTAGCGATAATGTTACGCACAACTTCCCAGTGAATTGGCTCGATGTATGTCGCATCAGCCATTTCTGGATCAGTCATAATGGTTGCAGGGTTAGAGTTAACTAAGATAACTCGATAACCTTCTTCACGCAGCGCTTTACACGCTTGTGCGCCAGAATAGTCAAATTCACAGGCTTGACCAATCACAATTGGGCCAGCGCCTAGGATCAGAATACTTTTAATATCAGTACGTTTTGGCATTGCTTATCTATTCTCCGAATGACCTAACTATTTAGCGTTTTGACGATATTGTTCAATCAACTCAATAAAGTGATCAAACAGTGGTGACGCATCGGTCGGTCCAGGGCTTGCTTCTGGGTGACCTTGGAAACTAAACGCTGGTTTATCAGTAAGGTGAATACCTTGCAAAGACCCATCAAATAACGATTTGTGAGTCACTTTGATGTTCGCAGGCAACGTCGCTTCATCAGCAGCAAAACCGTGGTTTTGACTGGTGATCATCACATTACCTTTTTCAATATTACTTACCGGGTGGTTAGCGCCATGATGACCAAACTTCATTTTCAAAGTTTTTGCCCCAGATGCTAATGCAAGTAATTGGTGACCAAGACAAATACCAAATACTGGGATTTCAGTTTTTAAAATTTCTTGGATAGCCGTAATCGCATAATCACATGGCTCTGGGTCGCCAGGGCCATTTGATAGGAAAATCCCATCAGGATTCATTGCTAATACTTCAGCTGCCGGTGTTTGTGCAGGGACAACAGTAACATCACAACCGCGGTCAACTAGCATGCGTAAAATATTGCGCTTGATACCATAATCAAAAGCAACAATTTTAAACTTAAGCTCTGAAGCTGGAGTTTCGTCCGGTAAACCACCCACTAAGCGCCAAGTGCCTTTGCGCCATTGGTAGGTCGACTCTGTGGTCACTTCTTTAGCCAAATCCATGCCTTTCAAACCAGGGAATGCTTTGGCTGCTGCTAATGCTTTAGCTTCATCGATATCGCCGACCATAATACAACCGGCTTGGGCACCCTTTTCACGTAAAATACGAGTTAATTTACGGGTATCGATATCAGCGATACCAACAACATTATTCGCTTTTAAATAATCGCTTAAGGATTGTTGATTACGGAAGTTGCTAGCTAATAGAGGGAGATCTCGGATGATTAGACCACAGGCATGAACTGAATCAGATTCGGTATCTTCATCGTTTGTTCCGGTGTTACCAATGTGCGGGTAAGTCAAAGTGACAATCTGGCGAGAATATGACGGATCCGTTAAAATCTCTTGATAACCTGTCATTGAAGTATTAAATACAACTTCACCAACAGTTAGTCCATCGGCACCAATTGCTGTGCCAGAGAATACGGTTCCATCTTCGAGTACAAGTAAGGCAGACTGTGTCAACGTGACCTCCAAA
This sequence comes from Shewanella sp. 4_MG-2023, assembly GCF_030548015.1. NCBI lineage: Bacteria > Pseudomonadati > Pseudomonadota > Gammaproteobacteria > Alteromonadales > Shewanellaceae > Shewanella > Shewanella sp. 4_MG-2023. The sequence continues at coordinate 159,889 of NZ_JAUORL010000005.1, read as the reverse complement.
AATAAGAGTCAAACCACTGAAATTATTGAATTTTAATTTCTACAGATTTACAAAATTACGAAAATTTGGCAAATTCCAGCGATTCTATATGAATTATGTGTAAGCGTCTATGCTTGAGTTATGTTTTTTTGGGAACAATATTTTCCCAAAAAAAAACCACCAACGGTGGTTTTTTTAAATATTAATTGAGTCCCAATACTTGCTGCATGTCATAAAGACCAGCATCTTGATCGGATAGCCAATAGGCGGCGCGCATTGCGCCATTTGCAAAGGTCATTCGACTGGTGGCTTTATGCGTTATTTCAACTCGCTCACCAATATCTGCAAACATCACCGTATGATCACCAACAATATCACCGGCACGTATAGTAGAAAAACCAATGGTATTTCTATCACGTTCGCCAGTCATACCTTCACGACCATATACAGCACACTCTTCAAGATCCCGACCTAAAGTTTCAGCGATAACTTCGCCCATCTTTAATGCAGTCCCTGAAGGGGCGTCTTTCTTAAAGCGATGATGGCCTTCGGTGATTTCGATATCGGTGTAATCACCCATTACTTTTGCCGTTAACTCTAATAGTTTCAGCGTTAAGTTAACGCCTACTGACATATTCGGTGCAAACACAACCGGTGTTTGCTCAGCATAAGCACCAATCAACTCTTTTTGAGCATGATTGAACCCAGTAGTACCAATCACAATCGCCTTATGGTTTTTAGCGCACCAATCAAGGTGAACTAGCGACGACTCTGGAGAGGTAAAATCAATTAATACATCAAAATGTTCTGATGCTATATCTAATGAATCTGTAATCGCGACATCCATAGTACCAACACCAGCAAGTTCACCAGCATCAACACCTATTAGTGTAGAACCAGTTCGCTCAATAGCAGCACCCAAATATATCACCTCATGTTGCTTTGCAGCTTCAATCAGTGTGCGACCCATACGGCCACTGGCACCAACAACGGCGACTCTTACTTTTGCAGTCATCTACTTTCTCCCAGTGATACAAAAACGCCTAAGTTAACTTAGGCGTTTTTCATTAAACGATTTCTAACAATTCGACTTCAAATACCAACGCCGAGAATGGCGGGATTGAAGCGCCAGCACCACGTTCGCCGTAAGCTAAGTGTTGTGGAACGAATAATTTAAGCTTAGTGCCAACAGGCATTAACTGAAGTGCTTCAGTCCAACCAGCGATAACACCAGAAACTGGGAATTCAGCAGGCTCGCCACGAGCTACAGAACTATCGAATACTTCACCATTGATGAATGTACCGTGGTAATGAGCACGAATAGTTGATTCAAGTGTTGGCTTTTCGCCTTCGCCTTGAGTAATTACTTCGTATTGAAGACCTGACTCAGTAACAATAATGTCTTCACGTTTAGCATTTTCTGCTAAGAAATTTTCACCTTCAGCAGATGCAGCTTCAGCAGCAGCTTCTTGAACAGCTTGTAAACGACGGCTGATTTCAGTGAAAGCAACTTGTAAGTCTTCCATCGCTACAGCACTTTCTTTACCAGCGAATGCATCAGCTAGACCAGCTTGTACAGCAGGGATATCGATGCCTTCGAAAGGGTTAGCAGCTAATTGCTCACCCATTTGACGACCTACACCGTAACTTGCTTGCTGTTCCATTGTGTTGAACTCTGACATATCGTATTTACTCTTAATTCATCGGTTAAAATTTGCGGGGCAGTTTACCACACTTTCGTTGCTGATGGGTGCTAATCTACCTCGATTATGACTATTTTTCAGTAGCCTTAATGACACTTGGCAAGCGTCTTCTTTAGAGCTGCTTGATACACTGGTGTCACTTTAGCTTGAAGGGCTTTTAAATCGGCAATACGTGTCGAATGAGATGGATGGGTTGAAAATAGCTCAGGGCCTTGTTCACCACCGGCTTTGGCCATATTTTGCCAAAGCGTAACGCTTTTAGCAGGATTAAAACCCGCTTTAGCCATTAACTCTAAACCAAGCTCATCGGATTCACTTTCTTGATCGCGGCCAAAGGGTAATAAAATACCGACTTGCGCACCTAAGCCTAAGCCCGCCATATAAAGATCTTTATTGGCCACGCCGCCAGCACCTAGGGCTATATCAGCCATTTGCATACCTGCATTGGTCATTTGTGAACGCGAAACTTGCTCATTACCATGCCTTGCTAGCACATGGGCTACTTCATGACCTATTACTGTCGCTAACTGGTCTTGATCGCTCGCCACCTTAAGTAATCCTGTGTACACGCCAATATGTCCACCAGGCAGTGCAAAAGCATTTATCTGATCTGAATCAAATAACACAACTTCCCAGTTTAAGCTTTGATCAGGTAATACTGCAGTAATGCGATTGGCAACACAGTTCACATAGGCGGTTTGCTGTTTATCGGTACTGATTTTTTCCGTTTTTTTCATCGCATCGAATGATTGCGCCCCCATTTGCGACATTTGAGACTCATCAAATAACAGCATTTGGCTGCGGCCAGTTGGGGATTTGTGGGTTGCGCAACCTGAGATAATAATGGTGGCAAATAGCCCCCAAAAAACGGCTTTCATAATAATTATCCTTTTATTATTTTGTGAGCGTTGGCAATAGTTCATCATATATTTAGTACTCAATAGATTGATTACAAATGAACCTATTGCGCGCTATTGTAAGTCATTTTTAGCTCAGCAATCACTAAAAACAGCAGCTTACCTTGGTGTTTATTTACCTTTAAAGTCCTTAATACTGCGCTTTTTCTGACTGCGGCGATTTGCTTGCTTATCTTTTTTTGGCCGTTGACTGTTACCCGAACTCGGTTTATCCGTCACCGGGAAATCTGCTAAGACGAGTGTTGGCAGCGCGCGCTCAGTTAAGGTTCTGATAGCTTGTAGTGCATCAGATTCACCATGACACACTAACGATAGCGCCAAACCATTAGCACCCGCCCTTGCCGTGCGGCCAATGCGGTGCACATACACTGCTGCGCTTGCGGGTAAATCCACATTAATAATCACAGGTAATGCATCAATGTCTATACCGCGGGCTAACACATCAGTTGCCACTAATACGGTTAACGCCTTTGATTTGAAGTCCTTTAAGGTTTTAGTACGTATCGCTTGCTCTTTATCGCCATGCAATGCTGCCGCATTAACTCCAGCTTTTACCAGCTTTTTGGTTAGTGCATCTGCGCTATCTTTAGTATTGCTAAACACCAACACTTGCTGCCATTGATGCTGCTTTATTAGCGCAATCAGTGCTTGTGCTTTACTGCCTTTATTGACCAAATAAAGCTGCTCTTCAATGTGATCTACCACTGAATTGGCTTTATCAGCTTCAATACGGATCAGATCATGTTTCAAAATCACACTAACTTGTTTAGCTACTGTGTCATCTATGGTGGCTGAAAATAATAGTGTCTGCTTATTTACCGGCGTTTGCTGCACTATGGTTTTAATGTCTGCCCAAAAGCCCATATCTAGTAACCGGTCTGCTTCATCAAGTACTAACAACTTCAGCGCTGATAAAGACACATGTTCCAGCTTTATAAACTGCACTAACCTTGATGGGGTGGCGATGATAATCTGCGGCGATCTCTTCAAATCAGCGACTTGGGCTTCAACATCAATGCCGCCACATAAAAGCTGCACCTTTATGCCTAAAGGCTTCGCAACCTGATTAAGCGTTTGATAAACCTGATTAGCCAGCTCACGAGTCGGCGCAATCACTAGCGCTTGAACAGGGTCAGCTTTATCTAGATCAATAGCTTGCAGCATAGGCAAACCAAAGGCGTATGTTTTACCGCTCCCTGTTTGTGCTAAAGCCAATACATCTTTACCTGATAACACAGCAGGAATGGCCAGCGCTTGAATTTTAGTGGCCGCTGTTAACTGCTTAGGTAAAGCTGAGATAAGGCTTGGATTGAGGTTTAACTGTAAAAAAGACATCGAAATAGTGATCCAAAGAAGCAATGAGATGCAGTCTACCGCACACTGACGTCATTGTCTTAAGCTGTGTTTGTTTAATAGCCTGCAAAGTGCTTTAAAAACTTGCCAATAAAAAAGGCTAATTACTTTGCAGTAATTAACCTTTTAATCGACTCGCTAATAGCTAAATTTAATAAATAAATTTAGCTATTTAAATCGTGAAAAAACTTTTTTACGCCATCAAAGAACCCTTCAGCTTTAGGGCTGTGCTTCTTTGACTCACCGGTTAAGGTCGCTTCAAACTCACGAAGTAGCTCTTTTTGCTTTTCGTTAAGTTTAACTGGTGTTTCCATGACGACTTTACAAAGTAAGTCACCAACGGCGTGGCTGCGAACCGATTTAACACCTTTACCGCGCAAGCGGAACATACGGCCAGTTTGGCTTTCTGCAGGTATTTTCAAATTCACTTTACCATCAAGTGTTGGCACTTCAATCTCGCCACCTAATGCAGCTTTGCTGAATGAAATTGGCACTTCGCAGTAGAGGTTATTACCATCACGAACAAAAATATTATGTTCACGAACGCTCACCTGTACATATAAGTCACCCGGAGGCGCGCCAAACTCACCCGCTTCACCTTCACCGGTTAAGCGAACACGATCGCCAGTATCAACACCAGCTGGTATTTTAACTGATAAGGTTTTGCTCTTTTCAACACGGCCTTCGCCATGACACTTCTTACAAGGATCTTTAATGATCTTGCCGCGGCCATGACAAGTCGGACACGCCTGCTGAACAGCAAAGAAGCCTTGACGCATTTGTACTTGGCCTTGACCATGACAGGTACCACAAGTGGTTGCTGACGAGCCTTTCTTAGCGCCGCTGCCATCACAGCTATCACACGATGCTAAGGTAGGAATACGTAACTCTTTAGTAAGGCCACGAACCGCTTCTTCAAGTGATAAGTCTAAGTTGTAACGTAAGTCACTACCGCGAGCCGCTTGACGTTGTCCACCGCCACGACGACCGCCGCCAAAGATATCGCCAAACACGTCACCAAAGATATCACCGAAATCACCGCCGCCACCTTGACCGCCGCCACGATTAGGATCAACGCCTGCATGACCAAATTGGTCATAAGCCGCTTTCTTATTCGCGTCAGTTAAAATTTCATAAGCTTCTTTAGCTTCTTTAAAGTTAACTTCAGCTTCTTTGTCGCCTGGGTTACGGTCAGGATGATATTTCATCGCTAGACGCTTATAGGCTTTTTTGATTTCTCGTTCACTGGCATCGCGACCGACACTTAGAACTTCGTAATAATCTCGCTTTGACATAATCTCAGTTTTCTCAAGCAGGTATTGTACGAACGGGCGTTAGAGATTTCTCCCAACGCCCGCCTGAAAGTTAACTAACTAATTTAGCTTACTTTTTGTCGTCTTTTACTTCTTCAAACTCAGCATCAACAACGTCATCTTCAGGCTTAGCTTCTTGCGCATCTTGTGCTGGAGCTTCACCTTGTTGCGCTTGTGCTTTCGCTTGAGCGATTTCCATTAACTTAGCAGACGCTTCCATTAATGCTTGAGTCGCTTTATCAATTGCTTCTTTGTCGTTACCTTTAGTTGCGGTATCAACGTCAGCCATTGCTGCTTCAATTTTCTCTTTTTCTTCAGCTGGTAATGCTTCACCCGCTTCTTCGATTTGCTTCTTAGTTGCGTGAACCATGCCATCAGCTTGGTTACGTGCAGTCACTAGCTCTTCGAATTTAGCATCTTCATCAGCGTGAGCTTCTGCATCACGAACCATTTGCTCTACTTCTTCGTCACTTAGACCTGAGTTAGCTTTAATAGTGATGTTTTGCGCTTTACCGGTTTTCTTATCAGTTGCTGATACGTTTAAGATACCATCAGCATCGATGTCGAAAGATACTTCAACTTGTGGCATGCCACGTGGCGCTGGTTCAATACCTTCTAGGTTGAATTGACCTAGAGATTTGTTGTAGCTAGCTTGCTTACGCTCACCTTGAAGTACGTGAATTGTTACTGCACTTTGATTATCTTCAGCAGTTGAGAACGTTTGACTCGCTTTAGTCGGGATAGTGGTGTTCTTCTCGATAAGCTTAGTCATTACGCTACCCATGGTTTCGATACCAAATGATAGTGGTGTAACGTCAAGTAGCAATACGTCTTTCACGTCGCCAGAAAGTACACCAGCTTGAATTGCTGCGCCTACGGCTACGGCTTCATCTGGGTTAACGTCTTTACGTGGCTCTTTACCGAAGAAGTCAGTTACTGCAGCCTGTACTTTAGGCATACGAGTTTGACCACCAACTAAAATCACTTCGTTGATGTCTGAAACAGATAAGTCTGCATCAGCTAGCGCAACTTTTAATGGCTCTAAAGAACGTTGGATTAAGTCGTCAACTAAAGACTCTAACTTAGCACGAGTGATTTTAACCACTAAATGCTTAGGACCTGTTGCATCAGCAGTGATGTAAGGCAGGTTAACTTCAGTTTGTGTTGTGCTTGAAAGTTCAATTTTCGCTTTTTCTGCAGCTTCTTTAACACGTTGCATTGCTAGCGGGTCGTTACGTAAGTCTAGACCTTGCTCTTTTTTGAACTCATCAGCTAAATAGTTAATTAGACGGTTATCGAAATCTTCACCACCTAAATGAGTATCACCGTTAGTAGCAAGTACTTCGAAAGTTTGGTCACCATCGTTGCTATCAATTTCAATGATAGAGATATCAAAAGTACCACCACCTAAATCGTATACTGCAACAACGTTGTCGCCTTGTTTTTTGTCGATACCGTAAGCTAGTGCAGCAGCAGTTGGCTCGTTGATGATACGTTTAACATCAAGACCAGCAATACGACCAGCATCTTTAGTTGCTTGACGTTGTGAATCATTAAAGTATGCAGGAACAGTAATAACCGCTTCTGTTACTTCTTCACCCAAGAAATCTTCAGCTGTTTTCTTCATCTTTTTCAAGATTTCAGCAGATACTTGTGGTGGTGCCATTTTCTTGCCGTGAGCTTCAACCCATGCGTCACCATTGTCAGTACCAATGATTTTGAAAGGCATGATGTCAACATCACGTTGAACTTCGTCATCTTTAAAACGACGACCGATTAAACGCTTAATCGCGAAAAAAGTATTTGTTGGGTTTGTAACTGCTTGACGCTTAGCAGGTGAGCCTACTAATGTTTCGTCATCGGTATATGCGATGATAGATGCTGTTGTACGTTCGCCTTCAGCATTCTCGATTACGCGAGCAGTACCGCCATCAAGGACAGCCACACAAGAGTTAGTTGTGCCTAAGTCAATACCAATAATTTTGCCCATGAGGATCTCCGAAATATAAAATTTTAATGTAACTAATTTGATTATGTTTGTTGATATGGGGTCAGGAATTGATTTTTCAAGTCCTAATTTTTGCCTCTCATATCAGCCTTACTGCATATATTGGGACAGCTAACTAAAATACAAGGGCTGATCAAAAAAATTATTAAAAATATCTTAAGTAAATATGCCGTGACCTCATTTTGTATATTGCATACAATCTGTCCATACTTGCTTGCTTTGCTAATCCACCCCTTGGATATTATGCATAATTACTATTATTAGGAATGATTTTGTCAAACACTTCTCTTACCTATGTCTATGGTTTAGTTGCCGTTTTACTTTGGTCGACAGTCGCGACTGCATTTAAAGTCGCGCTAAGTTTTTATACACCCTTACAATTGGTATTTGTTGCAGTGCTCACCTCTATTATTGCATTGAGTGTGATTATCCTATGGCAAAGAAAGCACACATTAATGCTGCGACAATTTAAACGTCGCCCAGGATTTTATTTGCTTAGCGGTATTCTGAATCCGTTTCTTTATTACTTTGTGCTGTTTGAAGCTTACGATTTGCTTCCAGCTCAACAAGCCTTATCCCTTAATTACACTTGGGCGATTTTATTGCCCATTTTAGCTGTCCCTTTGCTGGGTCATAAGCTCACAAAGGTTGATGTCATTGCCGCGCTGATTGCCTATAGCGGCGTTTACATTATCGCAACCGGCGGCAATATCACCGCATTTAACTTTGATAGCCCTAAAGGGATTGCTTTTGTATTAAGCAGTACGGTGATTTGGTGCTTATATTGGGTAACCAATACCAAGGATGACGGCGATGCCACTGTAAGCTTATTACTTAGCTTTTTAATTGGTTTACCTTTAGTGACTATTGCCATGCTAATCCATCAACCCATAAGCGACTTGAGTTGGCAAGCGCTAACTGCTGGAGTGTATGTGGGGCTATTTGAAATGGGTATCACCTTTGTTTTATGGCTTATGGCACTTAAAAGCACCGAGAAAACCTCTAACATCACCACGCTTGTATTTTTAACCCCTGTGCTGTCTGTTGGGTTTATCGCGCTAATCTTAAAAGAGCAAATCGCCAGCAGTACCTATATTGGTCTATGCTTTATTTTAACGGGGTTAATATTGCAAAAGGTAATCCCACAGCTGTTGAGAAAATCCAGTTTAAAGATCAGCCATAAGCATAATAAGTAGCAGTGGTTAAAGCATTTTACGATATTTAAACGATTAAAATTTAAACTTTATTGTCAACATGGCAGTTAGTTGCTATTAATAAGGTGTGCAGTTAATACGGTGTACAAGATACAAAGGATGCTTCAAGGAGGAGATTGGCAATGGGAATGCCGAGATGGAATTTAAGTGACACCACTGAAAATAAAATTCGCAGCTATAGCTTAATGCTTACCGCGGCTATTATGCTTTATGAATATCTCAACGGTGATATCTCAACCCAATACCCCGCCATGTATATATGTATTTTTGTTTTTCCTGCGGTCTACTTCACTAATAGCATACAAGAAAAGTACTTCCCGCTTATCATGGAGTATGTTCAAGCAGCTAGGCTTGTAAGCATATTTATGACGCTGAGCAGCTTTTTGATTTGGTGTTACACCACTTATATACGTTTATCTACTCCTGCGATTACCAGCCATGGGCTATACCTGCAATAATCCTATAACGGCAATAACCTCTGGCGACAATAACCTCTAGCGGCACATTTCAAAGCTGCTGCTATTTCAGTGCTCAAAAAAACAAAAAAAGCACCGAGGTGCTTTTTAAGTTTTAAGCGCAAATCAAGTCAGTTTGTCACTCACAGCATCGTCAGCTTCAAATCTGGCTTGGGTTAGTTTATTTTAGCTGCGAGAAGTATAATCACCAGTTGCCAACCACTTATAAGTCGTTAGTGCATCAAGAGCCATTGGTCCGCGAGCATGTAGCTTTTGGGTACTGACCGCCACTTCAGCCCCTAAACCAAATTGCGAGCCATCCGTAAAACGGGTGCTGGCATTGACATATACCGCTGCTGAGTCTACTTGATTCATAAAGTGGCAGGTCGCATTAATATCGTCAGATAAAATCGCTTCAGAGTGACCGCTAGAGTGTTGACGAATATGGGTAATTGCTTGGTCAATATCAGTCACAATCTTAACCCCAAGTGTTAATGACAACCACTCAGTACTGAAGGTTTCATCCGTTGCAGGATGAATATCAAACTGACTTGCTGCAAATAACTGCTGCGTTTTTTCACAAGTATAAAAACTCACGCCTAATGCCGACATCTGCGTAAACAAATCTGCTAAAAACTCAGCCGCAACAGCTTCGTGAACCAGTAAGGTATCTAAGGCATTACACACTGTTGGACGCTGCACTTTTGCATTAATGATCACCTCAGCACTGCGAGATAAATCCGCTGATTTATCAAGGTATAAATGACAAATACCAATGCCGCCTAAAATCACCGGAATAGTGGCTTTTTCAGCGCAAAGGCGTTGTAAGGTTTGGCCGCCGCGAGGAATAATCATATCCACATATTGGTCAAGGCGCAGTAAGCCAGTCACTAAGTCGCGATCGGTAGAGTTAATCAGCTGCACAGCATCTTCAGGTAAACCTTGTAATGTCAGCGCTGTGCGGATCACCTCACTTAAAACTTTATTTGAGGTTAAGGTTTCTTTACCGCCACGAAGGATCACTGCATTACCGGTTTTTAGTGCTAGTACGGCAATATCAACAGTGACGTTAGGGCGTGCTTCGTAAATCACCCCAACAACTCCCAGTGGCACTTTGCGTTGAGTTAAACGTAAACCGTTATCTAATAACTGGCTAGCTGATTCACTGCCCACAGGATCGGCAAGATTAATCACATTTTCAATATCAGCAATAATGCCAGCTAATCGCTCGCTATCTAGCAATAATCTATCGATCATCGCATCGGTTAAACCATTGGCTCTTGCTGCCTGCACGTCTTGGTCGTTCGCCGCTAAAATCGCTTCGGTATTTAGCGTTAGTTGCTCGCTAATACAACGAAGCAAAGCGTTTTTGTTTTGGCTCGATAAATTAGCAAGGGCAAAGCTTGCTGCTTTTGCTTGCTTACCTAGCGTGGTTAAATATTGCTGCTGTGACATGTTTTCGTCCTTTAATTTATTCACTATCTAGTACCACCATGTCATTACGATGTATTGCTGCTACGCCGTAATCATAGCCAAGTAATGTTTCAATCTCGTTGGAGTGCTTTCCTGCAATTATCGTTAATGCTTTAGCACAATAACGGCTCATGCCTTTAGCAAGCACGTGACCTGATTTATCGGCAATCAACACAGTTGCGCCACGTTCAAATTGCCCTTCTACGCTGACAATCCCTTTAGGCAATAAGCTGCGACCATTTTCAACGACCGCTTTACAGGCGCCATCATCTAATATCAGCCGCCCTTCTGTTGCAGGGCCAGCTAAAATCCATTGTTTTCGGCTTTCAAGGGGATTTTTAGTGACACTAAAATGAGTGCCGACCGATTCTTTACTGACTACTTGTGAAATCACATTAGGCAAATGACCTGAAGCAATGACCACTTCAACACCTGCTCGCCTAGCCACATCGGCCGCTTCTAACTTAGTCGCCATGCCGCCAGTGCCTAAACCTGAAACAGCGCCACCCGCTAACAAGCGTAAGTTATCATCAATATTGACCACTGAAGTAATTAACTTGGCATCGGGGTTATTGCGTGGATCGGCATCAAATAAGCCGATTTGATCAGTCAATAACACTAATAAGTCAGCATCACATAATAATGCGGCCCTAGCTGATAAATTGTCATTGTCGCCCACTTTAATTTCATTGGTGGCAACGGCATCATTTTCATTAATAATCGGAATAATATTATTATCTAACAATGCATTGAGTGTATCTCGAGCATTTAGATAGCGTTCACGATCATGTAAGTCGGCGCGGGTTAACAATAATTGCCCCACGTGCAAACCATAAATACTGAACAGTTCTGACCAAGCTAAAATAAGCTGACTTTGACCCACGGCGGCTAATAATTGTTTATTGGGCATAGTATCGGGCAATACGGGGTATTGCAGATGTTCGCGACCAGCCGCTATTGCGCCAGATGTGCACAATACAACTTCAATACCTGAACGCACAAGCACAGACATTTGTCTGGCCAGTTCCACCATATGTGCTTTATCGAGCTTGTTACTGCCCGAAGTTAAGACACTGGTACCTAATTTTACGACGACCCGCTTGTAAGTCATGACTGCCTTTTCAAACTCAAAAATATTGACTGAAATATTTTTATACCTAATTCAGCGAATAATTCATAGTAAAGCCCATAATTGAGTAAACAAATACTATATTTATTTGTTATACAGCATAAAAAAGGGCTATGCATTGCATAACCCTTAACAAAAATCACTAATTTATCATTGCTGCTTAATTACAGCTTGATAACCCACACATGAGCTTACTCAGCAGGTGTTATGGCGAGCAAAGCCAAGGTTAACCCCAAATAAACTTAGCTAAAAATAGTGCCGCAATAAACAAGATACCAAGATTTAACTCTTTAAAACGGCCAGTAAGTAGTTTAATCACCGCATAAGAGATAAAACCAAACCCTATGGCATTAGCAATTGAAAAGGTTAATGGCATCAATAAACACACAATGACCACAGGCGCCGCTTCTGTTAAGTCTTCCCACTCAACATTGACTAAGCCAGACATCATCAAAATCGCCACATAAAACAAGGCGCCACTGGTAGCATAAGCGGGTACCATGCCGGCAAGTGGGGCAAAAAATAATGCAGCAATAAACAACAAACCGACGACAACAGCGGTTAAGCCAGTACGGCCACCGGCGCTAACGCCTGCCGTGCTTTCAATATAACTAGTGGTCGTTGATGTTCCTAACGTCGCCCCTGCGATGGTGGCTAAGCTGTCTGCACTTAAGGCGCGTTTCACTCTTGGTAAACGCCCTTGTTCATCTAAAAATCCGCCACGCTGCGCGACTGCAACCAAGGTGCCTGAGGTATCAAATAAATCCACAAACAAGAAGGCAAATATCACTGAAATCATACTGATTTCAAGCACTGCGGATAAATCCATTTTCATGAATGTCGGTGCTATCGATGGTGGCATCGACATAACGCCGTTATAACTCACTTCACCAGCTAACAATGCAATGGCTGTGACAATGAAAATACTTAATATCACCGCCGCTTTGTAGCCACGCTGTACCATAGCAATGATCAAGAAAAACCCCACCGCAGCCATCACAGCTGAGAATGAAGTGATATCCCCCATAGTGACTAATGTTGCCGGACTTGCCACCACAATACCGGCGCTTTTAAGGCCAATAAAGGCCAAGAACAAACCGATACCCGCGGCAATACCTAATCGCAGACTCATTGGAATACTGTTAACTATCCATTCTCTAATTTTCACCAAAGATAAAATTAAGAAACAAATACCAGACATAAATACTGCGCCAAGTGCAGTTTCCCAGCTATAGCCCATTTCGCCGACAACGGTATAAGTGAAGAAAGCATTAAGCCCCATACCCGGCGCTAATGCGATGGGGTAATTGGCCACTAAGCCCATCACTAAACAGCCCACTGCCGCGGCTAAACAAGTGGCCACAAACACTGCACCATGATCCATGCCGGCATCAGCTAACATCATAGGGTTAACAAAAATAATGTAAGCCATGGTGAGAAAGGTAGTGAGACCCGCGACAACTTCTTGTTTTAAATTCGTTTGATTATCTTTGAGTTTAAACAGTTTCTCTAACATGAAGCCTTGTTCCTTGAAAAGGGGGTGTAATTGGCTGCTATAGCCGCTACTGGCTAATTACAGTCAAAATCAGAGGTGAATTAATTCGTTCGGATTATAGGTACTTATAAGGTTTATAGCCATGTTAGATAACTAAACACTTATATTCGTATGAAAGACAATTTAACTCAATGAAAAGCCAGTGGTTGATAAATTTCAGGCAAAAAAAATGCCTACTCAAAAGAGTAGGCAGACAAGTTAAAAGTTTTCCGTATGGGGAGAGGAAAACTGCATCACAATTAAGTGATAAAACTTAAAAAGTAAATTGGCAATAGAGAACCAATTTACTTGTTGTCTAAAACCGCCCAAAGGCGACAGAAAAAAGGGTTGATACGGTAAATCAATGAATAAGGAGGGTTAGCCCTTAAACGTCATGGCATAAATGCCAAAAGACAGAACAGCTGGATTTAACCAAGTGCCTTGTCCATAAATAGTATAGCTGTCTGTAGAAGACATAATCATACTCCAAATAAAGTTGCGAAAACCTAGTCTTGCTTGGCTCGGTTCCTTGGAACAAACTTTTCTCAATCCATTGAGACAACTCATCACTCGATTCCTTGGAGACTATATCCATCCTGGATTAACTAGAATTGGAAAGCACCGTCGCTGTCCAACGAGAGGAATAATACCAAAGTGTAATTTTATTACAAGTATTTATTTAATTATTTTATATTTCAATCAAAAAATGAAATAAAAGCACACTTGTATGACAAATTAAGAATTTAGAGTTCTCATTAGCAAACAATCAACCACTAAATAGCACAATATATAGTGGTTGAGCAAAAAACAAACTACACATTGCCGCCCAAAACGCTTTGTAATAAAGTTACCAAAGGCGAGGCTGTGGGTTTCCCATACAAACTATGGCCTTCTGTGGCACTACCGGCAATATCAAGATGCGCAAAAGGCAATGGCATGGCAGAGCCTGTGCCATGTTGGCCCAAGCCTGAAGCATTAATTAAAAATGCTGCGGGATATTGATGGCCTCTGGCAGTAATGGCAGAAGGGCCGTTATTAGATGACAATAACTCCCCTTGGCCAGAGATATTATGTACCTTGGCAAAATCATCATGACGCAAGCTAGATAACTCAAATGGTTCGCCCCATTGCTCAGCAATGCCAGCTAGGGTGTGACCCATACCAGCTTGTTGTGCCACTTTGTTCTCGACTAGTGCGGTATAGCCGCCATAACAGCGCACCACATGGCCGGTTAAGGTTGCCACAGAAAATACTTGCGGCTTAATTGCTGTCATTGCCTGAAGTCTTAAGTGAGATAATAAGTCTGCCAGCACTAAGCGCCCTTCGGCATCAGTATTACCAATACGCACTCTAACACCGCCATGGCTGGTAATGATTTCATCAGGAACAAAGGCATCGCTGCCAATACTGTTTCGCACCAAACCTAACTCTGCTATCACTCTAATGCCTTTGGGCTTTAAGATAGATAAGGTTTTCATTAAGCCTGCCACCGCTGCAGCGCCGCCTTTATCTCGGCTCATACCCGCCATGCCACCGGCGACTTTAATATCTGCGCCGCCAGTATCGTAAATAACTCCTTTACCAGCAAACAAGTAGGTGCGATCAATGGCGCCCTCTGCCACATATTCCAGTTTAACCACGCGAGGTTGATGCCGAGGCACATTAAATGAGGCTCTCCCTACTGCGCAAAGCAGCGGGTAATCGCGCTCTAACTCTTCACGTTCTTCAATGACTCTGATTGCTAAACCACTGTCTTTTAGCGCCTCAACGCAATAATCAGCAAATGCTGGCGCCGCCATTCTTTCTGGCTCAGTGCCGCATAGATCCCTTGCCAAAATCTTACCGGCTTCGACAGCATTGAGCAGGCCACTGCAATTGTCGCTGCCAAGCAAACCAATGGCGCTAAATGCTGGGGTAATTGCTGTGGCTTCTCGCAGCTCCAGTGATTGCCATAGTTCCTGACCACAGGCAAGTGCAGCAACCTGTTTAGCAAATTGATAGCGCTTATCTTGGCTGGTTTCTACCACCAACAGCGGTTGTTTTGCTCCCGCAGCCTTAGCAATAACAATGCCTTCTCTAGCTGCTTTGGCAAACACACTCACATCACTGTATTCATTAGTGGCATTAACAACTGGGGCGACAATCAGTCTGCCACCCGCAAGTCCGGGCGCCAGTAACAATGTTGCCGACTGACCAATGCGCTGATCGATTTGTTTCGCATGCTTGGCGAGTATTTTTATTTCATCTTGGGCAATGGCGGCTAAATCGGTGGCGACTACCACTACGGCGTCCCAGCCATGGCCTTCAAAAATGGCTTGATCATTTGCTACATCAACGATATTGACTTGAAACATGGGGCATCCTTTTTAAATAGATTGTTATTATTGCTTGCTAATCAGTAATTTCAGGTGCTGAATCACAAATCATAACGACCAATGGTGGTTAAAGTATATAAGCTTAGCTTTACGATAGAGTTAAAATATATTTACAAAAATTAATTTAATCCAGCCTCTCTACTTGCTCTAGGTCACTACTTAGTAACGACAATATGGTAAACTTCAGCGCATCTATTCCCACATTCATAGCATTTAGGGAGTCTTCGTGACCGCCATTAATCAATTATATCCCCAGCCATTATGGCAATGGTTTGAACAAATTTGTGCGATTCCGCATCCATCCAAGTTTGAACAAGCACTTAGTGAACATATCCAGCAATGGGCTAAATCGAAAGGTTTGCCTGTCGTCGAAGATAAAGTCGGTAACTTGATCATTAAAAAGCCAGCGTATGCTGGAATGGAAGAACGCAAGACTGTGGTATTACAAGCCCACATTGATATGGTTCCACAAAAAAATGCCGATAAAGTGCATGATTTTGAAAAAGATCCTATTGAAGCCTATGTAGATGGCGAATGGCTAAAAGCCAAGGGCACCACCTTAGGTGCTGATAACGGTATTGGTATGGCTTCAGCGTTAGCAATTCTTGGCGCTGACAACATTAAACATGGTCCATTAGAAGTGCTGCTTACCATTGATGAAGAAGCGGGCATGACTGGCGCTTTCGGCCTTGAAGCTGGTTACCTTGATGCTGATATTTTAATTAATACTGACTCAGAACAAGAAGGCGAAATCTACATGGGTTGCGCTGGCGGTGTTGATGCACAGCTAAGCGTTCCTATGTCATGGCAAGCACCTGAGCAAAGCAATGCCAGCTTTAGCTTAACCCTTTCAGGTTTAAAGGGCGGCCATTCAGGCGTCAACATTCATTTAGGTCGCGGCAATGCCAATAAATTATTAGCCCGTTTCTTATTTAGTTATGGTGATGATTTACAAATTGAATTAGTTAACTTCACTGGCGGCTCTTTACGTAATGCTATCCCCCGTGAAGCTAGCATCAACTTTATGCTGCCAAGCGAAAATAAAGCCAAGCTTGAGCAAGCCATTGCTCAATATCAAGCGATTGTTCGTGAAGAGCTGGCAATTGCTGACCCTGACATGTTGCTAACACTTGCAGCCATTGACGCTCCAGCAAAAGTCATGAGTGAAGATGCGCAAAATACCTTAATCGATTTACTGCACGCCTGCCCTAACGGCGTAATGCGTATGAGCGATGAAGTTGAAGGTGTGACTGAAACATCGCTTAACGTCGGAGTGATTAACACTGACAACGAATCTGTTGAAGTGCTATGTCTTATCCGCTCATTGATTGACTCAGGCCGAGTGCAAATTGAAACGCAATTAACGGCATTAGCAAACCTTTCAGGTGCTAGCATTGATCTATCAGGCGCTTACCCTGGTTGGAAGCCTGATAATAGCTCACCAGTGATGGCCATTGTCCGTGAAACGTATAATGATATTTATAAGAAAGACCCGACGATTATGGTTATCCATGCCGGTCTTGAATGTGGACTATTTAAAGAACCATACCCAACCATGGATATGGTCTCTATTGGCCCAACCATTCGTTTCCCACATAGCCCAGACGAAATGGTGAATATCACCACTGTTGGCCAATATTGGGAACTACTGCTTGCGGTACTAGAGCGTATTCCAGCAAAAGGCTGAGCTTTAACTCTCTATTAAATTACGCGCTTAATAAAAAGGCTGCTCTATTCTTGATATAAGAAAAGGCAGCCTTTTTGTTTCTAGCGATAATCACTAGAACTGCAAATCTAATTGCTCGCTATTATCATCTGTAACCACTTCTGGCTGGCTATTATCAGCTAAACCAACACTGACACCGATTAATCTTATACCTCGGCCATTGGCCCGCTCTAGTGCTTGAGTTAACAATGTCTGGAATAAGTTAAGCGACATTTCATCACTGCGATGCTCAATGGTAGTTTGCTTGAAATCGTTAAATTTAAGTTTTACTACCTGTTTATGAATTTGCCGGTCTTTAGCACTGCGATGCACCCGGCTAATAAGCTCTTGGATTAACTGCGGCATGACATTGCTGCATTGCTCTATAGTAAAAATATCTTGGGCTAAGGTGGTCTCAACCCCAACCGACTTTCTGATACGATTTGGGCTTATTTGACGTGTATCGATACCTTGAGTGCGCTCAATTAACACGCGGCCAAATTTACCAAAACCGCTGATGAGCTTGTCACTCGGGTAGCGCTGCACGTCTTCACAGGTTTCAAGCCCGAGCGCTGCAAGCTTAGCCGAGGTTACTTTTCCCACCCCAGGGATTTTACTTAAGGATAATGATTTTATAAACGAAGGGATCTCAGCAGGCGTGATCACATATTGACCATTAGGCTTATTTAAGTCAGAAGCTATTTTAGCTAAAAACTTAATCGGTGCGACTCCCGCGGAAGCAGTAAGCCCGGTTACCGTAAAGATTTCAGCTCTGATCTGCTCAGCAATTAAGGTGGCGCTACCTTTACATGCATCACAATCAGTAACATCAAGATACGCCTCGTCCAATGATAACGGCTCAACTAATTCTGTATAACGATGGAATATTTCACGGATTTGCAGCGAAACCGCTTTGTAAACCTCCATCCTGCCTGGCACCAATATCAAATCTGGGCAGAGTTTTAATGCCTGATAACTCGACATAGCAGAACGAACGCCATATTTACGCGCCTCATAACTACAGGTACTGATAACACCACGGCGATCGCTGCGCCTACCTACAGCAATAGGTTTACCACGCAATTGTGGAAAATCACGCATTTCAACTGCGGCATAATAGCAATCCATATCAATGTGGATAATTTTACGCATGGCGTTTTCATAAAGAAGTCACTGAATGACATCATGATACTGTATATAAAAACAGTGTTCAAATTAAACCTTTATCACCAGTCGCGTTGAAAGCTTCAAATTACAAAATAGCGCTAATTTGCAATACAAATAAATAACAGTAAGAACACTAAACATCAGACAACACAAAAACAAAATCAACATTACATGATGCAAATCACTAACTTTTTTATGAGCTTAGGGTATATTTTGATTTATAAGCAGGTACAATCAAACAAAAATAATAATACAATTAGGTGAGTTATGAACAAGTTTGGCTTTAAAGCGAGTTTACTATTTGCGTTAACAATTCTATTAGCTTTCGCCTTGATCATTAGCGGGCTGGTCACTCACCAATTATTAAAACAACAAATAACAGACAAGCTGACAACCGACATCCACCACCAAATAAAAACCAAAGTCAGTGAAATAGAAAACTCATTTAATCGCACCACTTCCGCGGTAACTGAACTCGCGAGTCTATACCGTCATAACAATGTGGATGCCGGCCATGTCGCCATGACTCAATACACAGCCAAATTAGGTGGCGTCTCTAAAGTCATTATGGGGTTTGATGATGGCCAATCCTTTGCCTCTATTGCTTCAGAGTCTTTTCCTGACGGCGTCGGTGTAGTCGATAAATATGATCCCCGCACTCGTCCTTGGTACCAAAACGGCAAACAAAAAAATACCTTGTCCCTCAGCGAAGTGTTTTTTACCCGTACAGACGGTATACCTATGGTCGGGGTTATGCACCCAATTGATGGCGGGATCATCATGGCGGATTTACGTTTTGACTACTTGCAACTGCAACTACAAGCATTAGCAGATATTGAAGGTGCCACTGGCTTTATTATTGATAAAAATGGCTTAGTGTTAGCCTCTAATTCAGCCTTAACTAATCAAAAAGACAATATCAGCAGCAATAGCCAACTAAGCGAGATCTATCAAAGTATTCTCGGTCAGGATAGCTCATGGGCGCTCAGTGATATAAATGACGTTAGCACGATTATTGCTAGTCAAAAAATCCCTTTAATTGATAACAACCAATGGTATGTGATTGTCACCCTCGATGAAGCAACAGCTTTCGCACCGCTTGTTAATGCCACATTAAAACTCAGCGGCATCATATTATTGGTACTTGGCTTATCTGTTGTGGCGTTATTAATACTACTGAATAAGCTCTATCAACCGATTAATGAACTACGTGACTTAGTCACTGGCTTATCTCAAGGTAATGGTGATTTAACCCGTCGTTTGGAAGTCAAAAATGATGACGATATCGGAAAAATTTCCCTCGGAATTAACGCCTTTATTTCACAACTACAAACCATGTTGTTAGCCATCAATAAATCGACAATTAAATTATCTACCGGTATTGATAAGCTGCAGCACTATAGCCAAAACAGCGAACAAATTTTGACAGCCCATACCAATGAAACAACCCAAATTGTGACCGCCATTGAAGAGCTATCAAATACCGCTGTCACTGTGGTTGAGAATACCGAAACCGCAGCCAAGCATACTAATGAGGCTAATATTACTGGCGAGCAATCACTGAAGACCATTAACTTAACCCAAGTGGGTATCCAAGGTTTAGCTGCTGAAATCCATCAAACTGCTGGTAATGTCGAGCACATGAATAATGAAACCAGCAGTATTCAAAGCATTGTTGATGTGATTGGGAGTATTGCAGAGCAAACCAACCTGTTAGCGCTTAATGCCTCGATTGAAGCTGCAAGGGCCGGAGAGCAAGGGCGTGGTTTTGCTGTGGTTGCAGATGAAGTGCGCGCCCTTGCCAGTCGCACCCAAACAAGTACCAGTGAAATTGAAATCGCGCTGGCAAAATTAAAAGCTGAAGCCACTGCGGTGGTGTCGGCCATTGGCAGTACTGAACGAGCCTGCTCAGACACGGTTACTGAGGTCAGTAATACTTCTGATAATTTACAAACCATGAGTACTATTGTTGCTCAAATCAATGCCCTCAATAGCCAGATATCCACTTCAGCAAATGAGCAAAATATTGTTATTCAGGAAATTAATCGAAGCATGCACCAAATTCACGATATGGTTGAAACCTTAAATGATGAAGGCATTATGCAGCGAAATGAAACGGATAATATTGCCACAATCAATGTGGAGCTAACCAATATGATTAATCAGTTCAAACTATAGCGTTACCAATACATATAACGCTTAAAAATCCCATAAAAAAAGCCTAACTCAGTTAGGCTTTTGTTTTGTAGCAAACTCAATGATTACATTTTGTTTTGAAGCAAACTCAATGATTACATTTTGGTTTGCAGATAATTTTGTAAACCAACGCGATCAATTAATCGAATTTGTTTTTCTAACCAATACATGTGATCAGATTCAGTATCATCAAGTAGTACTTCTAAGATTTCACGGGTTTGGAAGTCGCTTTTTACTTCGCATAAAGCGATGACTTCACGTAAATGATCAGCAACTTGATATTCGTAGCTCAAGTCATTTTTAAGCATCTCTTCTACGTCTTTACCGATGTTTAATGCTTCACGACTTGCAACATCTGGCGTGCCTTCCAAGAAAAGAATGCGCTGAACTAACTTAGCAGCATGGGCTTTTTCGTCATCTGACTCATGTAAGATGCGCGTATAAAGCTCATCAAATCCCCAATCTTCGTACATGTGTGCATGTACAAAGTATTGATCCATCGCTGACAACTCACCGGTTAATAATGCATTTAAAGCTGCAATAACTTCTGGATTACCTTTCATGATAATGTCCTATTAATCTTTAATTTGTGATTGAAGATAGTTCTGAATACCGGTTTGGTTAATCAGCTCTTTTTGGGTTTCAATCCAGTCTAGATGCTCTTCTTCATCTTCAAGTAAATCTTCTAATAAATCACGAGTAACGTAATCGCGCTCTGTTTCACAAAGCTTAATCGCCTCTCGTAAAACGACCAACTGCTCGACTACCGCTTGCTGATCACAATCAAACATTTCTTCGCAATGCTCACCAATGCGTAACTTGTCTAATTGTTGAAGGTTAGGTAAACCTTCCAAAAACAATACCCGCTCAATTAACTTGTCTGCATGTTTCATATCTTGAATAGATTTTTTATATTCTTTCTCATTGAGGTTTTCGAGTCCCCAATGCTTGAACATACGCGCGTGAAGAAAATATTGATTAATGGCAGTGAGCTCACATGTCAGTACACGATTAAGCTGACTAATTACTTTTGGATGGCCTTTCATGATTTAGTCCTTAAATGCTAGATTGATCTGGATCAATTTCGACCAGCATAGTACATGTGACTTCAAAAAACAATTCCCCTTTATTATCATAAACTTAGTCATTGATAACTATTATCATTATAACTTAGGTTCTTATCTCGCTTCAGCATTTTCACGTTTGAATATTTCTTAATAGAATCACATCTCTAGCTAATTCTGCTGGTTTTTAATAGTGACAATAATCACACTAGTAAGGGTAAATGTTAGCTGTAATTAGTTTTGTAAATTTTGTAACAGTCGTAAAAAAGCCCACTTGAAAGTGGGCTTAAAGTTAATGCTGGCGCACTAGATAATCCGGTTTTGATTCAGTTTTGCTTCTCTTTCAGCTTCAGCCATGCGGCGTTTGCGTTTATCGCATGGGTCATCACAATCACAAGCTTTCTCAATACCCAAAACACCTAAACCACCACAACTGCCTTCAACCGCCTTGCGCTTCACGATATAGCCCACGGACATTAATAAAAAAAATAATAACAACACCACAAATGCTGCGATAAAAGTACTCATCATATTCTCCAAGCTAAATTGGTCATCAAATAAATCTTTAAATGCCATTAACGAATGTAAGGTGCAAACGACTCACTATAAAATACGTCATAATTATCGTCGTCTTTTTCAATCAGCATAACTGGCAGTTTCTCACGCTCAGCTAACGCTAAAGACTCTTCCGTACCTAATACCATCATTGCAGTTGCATAAGCGTCTGCAGTCATACTACTAGGGTGCAAAACGGTTACTGACGCTAACTTATGCTTTATTGGATAACCGCTTCTAGGGTCAATTAAATGCGAAAAACGCTCGCCGTTTTCTTCATAATAAATTCTGTAATCGCCAGATGTCGCTAGCGCCATATTACCAGGCTCTATCACCTGTTGAATAGCCGCCCCTTGGCTCGAAGGTTTCTCAACTGCAACACGCCATGGGCTGCCGTCATTTTTAACACCTTTAACGCTAATCTCACCACCAATTTCCACTAAGTATCCCTCTACTTGGTATTTATTGAGTAGTGCAGCAATTTTATCGACACCATAGCCTTTAGCAAGGGAAGATAAATCAATGTAGAGATCAGGGCTTAACTTGGTGACAGTTAAATCTTTGACACTAAAACCATGAATATCCGATTTAGCTTTCATCTCGGCAATCGTTTCAGCGCTTGGGATCGCTGTTGGGCGCTTATCAGGACCAAAGCCCCATAGGTTAACTAATGGCCCTAAGGTAATATCCAGCGCGCCTTGAGTCGTGTCGTAAAGGCGTAAGCCTTCATTTAAAACCTTGGCTGTATCCGCTGAAACTTTCAGGCGTTGATTAACACCTAGCTGGTTAAAACGTGATAGTTCTGACTTCGGTCTGTAAGTGGACATTTGATCATTAACTAACTCAAGAGCGATATCAATTTCAGCTTGTAGTAGTTGAGTGGTTGGCAGGCGCTCATTACGTACCACTTTTATATGATAAGTGGTCCCCATGGTATTGCCTGACAGTGACACTATCTTATCTTCAGTTCCACAGCCGACTAAAATCAACAAACCAAAAAATACTGCCAGCGTCTTCATCGAAATTTTTATCATGTAAATGTTCAAATTCTCAATTTTTATATGGTTAATGTTTAAATCATTCTTAGCTAAAGCAACAGTGGCTAAAGCAACAACGACTAAACTACAAAGTCCCTAAAATAAAAATTGCAGCTAGCTTAACAATGGTGACCACCGTGTCAGCTAGCTGCAATTTATGACGTTCAATGTCTTTTGCAAAGGGTTAGCAGTTAGTCACTAACCACCAAAGTCATCGAGTAAGATGTTTTCATCTTCAACGCCTAAGTCTTTAAGCATACCAATTACCGCAGCATTCATCATTGGAGGTCCACACATGTAGAACTCACAATCTTCTGGTGCGTCATGGTCACGTAAGTAGTTTTCGTACAATACGTTATGAATAAAGCCTGTGTAGCCATCCCAGTTATCTTCCGCTTGCGGATCAGATAACGCAACATGCCACTTAAAGTTTTCATTCTCAGCCGCTAAGCCATCGAAATCTTCTACGTAGAACATTTCACGCTTAGAACGAGCACCATACCAAAAACTCATCTTACGTTTAGACTGTAAACGCTTAAGTTGGTCAAAGATATGTGAACGCATTGGCGCCATACCTGCACCACCACCGACAAACACCATTTCAGCATCGGTATCTTTAGCAAAGAACTCACCAAATGGACCAGAAATCGTTACTTTGTCACCTTCTTTGAGGCTCCAAATAAACGATGACATCTTACCGCAAGGTAAAGTTAAGTTTCTTGGCGGCGGCGTAGCGATACGCACGTTCAACATGATGATGCCAAACTCTTCTGGGTAGTTAGCCATTGAGTATGCACGAATAGTTTCTTCATCAACCTTAGATTCTAAGTTGAAGAAACCAAAGTGTTCCCAGTCGCCACGGTATTGCGCTGGTACATCAAAGTCAGCATATTTAACGTGGTGAGCTGGGGCTTCAATTTGAATATAGCCACCCGCGCGGAACGGCACAGACTCACCATCAGGGATTTGCAGCTTAAGCTCTTTAATGAACGTCGCTTTGTTATCGTTAGAGATAACTTCACATTCCCATTTTTTGATGCCGAAAATCTCTTCATCAAGTTCGATTTCCATGTCAGTTTTAACGTTAACCTGACAGGCTAAACGACAACCTTGACGTGCTTCACCTTTGCTTATGTGATCAAGTTCAGTAGGCAGAATATCACCACCACCAGACTTAATGTTTACCCGACACTGACCACATGAGCCACCGCCACCACAAGCACTTGAAACGAAAATACCATTGTTAGCTAGTGCGCCGAGCAGCTTGCTACCAGCACCGGTTTTAATTGCTTTTTCGCTATCATCATTAATTGAGATAGTGATATCACCACTGGCTACTAGTTTAGATTTAGCAAATAAAATCACTAATACTAAAACCAGTACAATCGCGGTAAACATACTCACACCTAGATAAACATCTATCGGAGTAGCTTTAAGAATATCCATTAACTTATCCTTTAAGGTTCAAATTAATACGTCGTACGGGTGTCTTAAAGAGACACACCTGAGAACGACATGAAACCTAGCGCCATTAAGCCAGAAGTGATGAAGGTAATACCTAAACCACGTAGCCCTTTAGGCACATCAGAATACTTCATTTTCTCACGTAGACCGGCAAGCAATACAATTGCTAATGCCCAACCAACACCTGAGCCGATACCGAATACCAAGCT
This sequence comes from Shewanella sp. 4_MG-2023, assembly GCF_030548015.1. Taxonomy (NCBI): domain Bacteria; kingdom Pseudomonadati; phylum Pseudomonadota; class Gammaproteobacteria; order Alteromonadales; family Shewanellaceae; genus Shewanella; species Shewanella sp. 4_MG-2023. The sequence goes on along the minus strand of NZ_JAUORL010000005.1, from coordinate 135,039 downwards.
CTCGCCAAGGTTATAATCACGCTCAACCATGAATGAAACCGCACCAAAAATTGCACAGTTAACCGTGATCAATGGTAAGAAAATACCTAATGCGTTGTACAAAGGTGGAAAGTACTTATCTAATGCCATTTCCAGAATCTGTACTAATGCAGCAATAACACCAATAAAGGTAATGAACTTCAAGAAGCTCAAATCTGCATCAGGTACACCGGCCCAAGCTAATGCGCCAGGAGCCAGTAAACCTTGATAGATGATTTGGTTAACAGGCACTGAAATTGCCAGTACCACAATTACCGCAACACCTAGACCCATAGCAGTGGTGACTTTCTTTGATACCGCCAAGAAAGTACACATACCGAGGAAGAAGGCTAACGCCATGTTCTCAATGAAAATCGAACGAATTAACAGACTAATATAATGTTCCATTGCGCCTACCCTTTTGCTTCTACTTGCTCTGGCTTATAAGTACGGATAATCCAGATCAGCATACCGATCAAGAAGAACGCACTTGGAGGAAGAAGTAACAAGCCATTAGGCTGATACCAACCACCGTCAGAGATTTTGCTGAGGATTTCAACGCCGAACAATGAACCATTACCGAGTAGTTCACGGAAGAAACCAACTGATAATAGGATGGCGCCATAGCCTAAGCCATTACCAATACCGTCCATAAAGCTCATCAGAGGCGGCGTTTTCATTGCGTATGCTTCTGCGCGACCCATTACAATACAGTTGGTGATAATCAAGCCAACAAATACTGATAATTGCTTCGCTACGTCATAGGCGTAAGCTTGCAATACTTGGTCTACAACAATTACTAATGAAGCAATAATTGTCATTTGCACAATAATACGAACGCTGCTTGGAATATGATTACGTAGTAACGAAATAAATAAGTTCGAACACGCGGTCACCGCAGTCAATGCTAATGTCATTACAATAGCCGTTTCCATTTTAGCGGTAACAGCCAGTGCACTACATACACCCAGAATTTGCAGAGCAATTGGGTTGTTATTAATGATAGGTCCAGTCAGAACCTGTTTAAGTTCTTTAACGTCAGCCATTAGCCTAGTCCTCCATTGCGTGCTTTTTCGATAAAGCGTGCAAAACCTTCTTCACCTAACCAAAACGTTAGCGAGTACTGAACACCGTTACTGGTCAACGTCGCACCAGATAAGGCATCAACACCGTGAACTGAAGATGCAATTGTCGGGATCTTAGTGACTTGAATAGCTAAGTCGCCATTGTCGTCATAAAGTTTTTTACCTTCCCACTTAGCAATCCACTGAGGGTTTTGAACTTCACCACCTAGGCCCGGTGTTTCACCAGAACCAGTGAAGTCGTAATACACTAAGCTGCGAATGGTATTCATATCCGCTTCAACCGCTAAGAATGCAAACATGGTTGACCATAAACCGTAGCCTTTAACAGGAATAATCACGGTTTGTAGTTCATTGTTGTCATCTTTAACTAGATAAACAACACCTTGATTTGCAACGCGCTTAACAGAGGCAATGTCATTTTCAGGCTTAAAAGACGTTGCAGGCGTACGTGCCGCTTTTTCAACATCAAAAGTATCAGCATCACCTTCAACAAACTCACCGGTTTTTAAATCAACAAGACGAGCTTCAACGTACTTACCATACTTTGCAATAATAACGTCTTTCTCAACTTTGCCAGCTTTAGTATCCACTAAACCTGCCGCTTCAAGAATGTACTTTTGCTTATCTAGCAATTTATTCTCTTGCTGAATTGGCTTAAGTAATACTGCTGCAGTTGATACCAACATTGAGCAGATAAAACACAGGCCGATTACAACAAATAATGTTTTGCCGATTGATTCTTTATTACTGGCCACGAGCAATCCTCCGCTTCACATTTGCTTGAACCACGAAATGGTCAAATAACGGTGCAAATAAGTTAGCAAACAGGATGGCTAACATCATTCCTTCAGGGAACGCTGGGTTAATGACGCGAATAAACACTGCCATTGCACCAATTAAGATACCGTAAGCCCATTTAGCATTGTTAGTGAAAGACGCAGAAACTGGGTCCGTCGCCATAAACATCATACCGAAGGCAAATCCACCTAAAACAAGATGCCAATACCAAGGTGTTGCAAACATTGCATTAGTGTCGCTACCGATAAAGTTAAGTAGGTAAGAAACTGCAATCATGCCCAACATCACACCTGAAATAATACGCCATGAGGCGATACGGGTATAAACGATAACTGCACCACCTAGCAAAATAGCAAAGGTAGAGACTTCACCCACGGAACCTGGAATGAAACCTAAGAAGGCATCCCACCAGTTAGCGCTAGTATATTCAAACGTGCCCTGTGCAGCTTGGCTCAATGCCGTAGCACCAGAGAAACCGTCAGCCACAACCCATGTTGTGTCACCTGACATGCTTAACGGATACGCAAAGAATAAGAATGCACGACCCGCTAACGCTGGGTTTAAGAAGTTACGACCTGTGCCGCCAAACACTTCTTTTGCAACCACAACACCAAAGGTAATACCCAGTGCAACCATCCATAATGGAATAGTTGCTGGTAAGGTCAGCGCAAATAGAATGGAAGTTACAAAGAAACCTTCGTTAACTTCATGGCCACGTACAGACGCGAATAAGACTTCCCAGAAACCACCAACGGCAAAAGTCACCGCATAAATAGGTAGGAACCAACAAGCGCCATACCACATCAGTGCAGGCACACCTGAACTTGCGGTTAATTCAGTACCAAATAGGCTGAATAGGCTGACTTGCCATACATCAGGAGTTGCAAAGCCAGCCATCAGCGCATCTTGAGCTTGCAAGCCAACGTTGTACATACCAAAGAACATTGCCGGGAAAGTACAGGCCCAAACCGTAATCATCATACGTTTTAGATCAAGGCTGTCACGCACGTGCGTGGTGCCTTTGTTTACTTTACCTGGAGTGTAAAACACAGTAGCAGCCGCTTCATAAAGGGCGTACCACTTCTCGTACTTGCCGCCTTTTTCAAATTGCGGTTCAATACGCTCGATAAAATCTTTCAAGCTCATTAGCCTTCCCTCTCGATCGTATCTAAACAATCACGCAGATATGATGCATAGTCATACTTGCCTGGACATACGAAGGTACACAATGCCAAATCTTCTTCATCTAGCTCTAGTGCGCCCAGTGCAGCAGCACCGTCATAATCACCAGAAACAAGATCGCGAAGTAACATTGTCGGTAAGATATCTAATGGAACAACACGTTCATAGTTACCAATTGGCACCATGGCACGATCTGAACCACCCGTAGTTGTGGTCATATTGAACAGACCTGTACGGTTTAAGTGACCTAAGAATGCGCGAGTGATAGAGAACTTATCAGCACCAGGCATAGCCCAACCAAATAATTCTTTTTCATTGCCTTCTTTCAACAAGCTAAGTTGTTGATGATAGCGACCTAAATAGCCATGAGGACCCGCCGCTTGGCGCCCGCTTAATACTGAACCTGAGATAACTCGAACATTGTCAGTTTCAATTTCTCCAGCAGTTAATTCAACAGTGCTAGCACCTAATACTGTACGAACTAAACGTGGGTTTTTAGCTTCAGGGCCAGTAATCGCAATAACACGTTGAGTGTTAAGTTCACCTTGAGTGAATAATTGACCAACAGCAATCACGTCTTGGTAGCCAATATGCCAAACCGTACGTGTTGCAGAAGCAGGAAGAAGATGATGAATGTGAGTGCCCACTAGGCCAGCAGGATGTATACCTGCAAACTCTTCAACTTGAGCATTGCCAGAAGGGATATCAGCACCAGGCGCTTTAGCAAGGAAAAGTTTGCCTTCTGTTAATTTCGCTAGTAGCGTCAAGCCGTTAGCAAAATCATCTTTATGCTCAGCAATCACTACAGCAGGATCTGCAGCAAGTGGTTGAGTATCAATTGCGGTGACGAAAATACCAGCAGCGACTGAATCAACAGCAGGTACTTTACTGAAAGGGCGAGTTCGTAAAGCTGTCCAAAGACCTGATTCAATCAAGTTTTCTCTGACAACGTTAGCATCTAACGTGTTAAGTTCATCAGCACTATATTGAGTAAAGCTGACTTTATCATCACCTTCAACGCCAATAACCACTGACTGAAGTACACGTTTCGCACCCCGGTTAATTTCTAATACAGTACCACTAGCTAAAGCAGTATATTTAACGCCAAGGTTCTTTTTATCTTCAAAAATCACCTGACCTTTCAAGACTTTTTCGCCAACCTTGATTTTCATCGTTGGACGTAAGCCAATATACTCTTCACCCAAAGTCGCTACGTTCTTAATGGCTGGGCCATTATGGATAACTTGCTCAGGGCCACCTGCTAGAGGTAGTTCCAATCCTTTCTTTATTGTAATCATATCCACAAGCACTACGTTTGAAGGAAAGACAATGCGCCGCGTTCCTACCCAAAAGAAAACAAAGTGTTAACAAACACTTCAGTGTTGAGCTAGCGCAGATTTATCACGGAAATGCGATCGCAATCACGCTGGTCGCGCGCATTTTACCCCAAAATGTGCGCTATCGCCACGAAAAAAACCAGTGATTGAATTTTTAGATTGTTCATTTTTAAACAATTCACTCAAATAGGGTGTGGAACAGTCTGATTTAACGTCATTGAATGCAATATTTCAGTAACACAGGCACTATAACATTAATTTTAAAAGAAATAATATAAGAAGTGATTTACGGATTTGTTAACAAAATTCGCTTTAGTACGAGCTAAAATAGCCCATACTAAAGCAGAATTAAAACAAGCACCTACAAGAGGAAGAAGAGGTGAGACAGTTAAAATCTGGCCTGATATCCAAGGTAACTCAGCATCTCGCCTTGAGAAGTAATGCCTAAATTAGACTGTTGACTGACTAAATCCTCGTCAAGTAAGTTTTCTATACGCAAATAAACTTCGTGCACATTAGAAATATGATAGTTAGCTGCTAAGTCTAGCTTCCATTGTGTATCAATTTGTTCACCGCCATTAATGGCAGTGGCATAACCCATTTCTGATTGATATAAAGCTTGGGCGATGACACTAAATTGCCCCATTATTAAGCCCGCATTTAAAGCTAATTGTTGCTCAGGTACCCAAGGAAGTTGTTCGCCTTTTACATAAAGACCGATTAAGTCGTTAAAACCAGAGTCTCCAAACTCAGCTTGGCTGTATTGGTATTGAGCAGAAAGAGGGATTGAAAAGCTATCAAAGCCGACAGTGTAATCGACCGACAAGTCGATGCCGTTAACGGACGTATCGTTAAAATTGTCTTGTACATAACGCTGTGAATAATCACACGCCATACTCCACATACAAGTCACATGTTGATTATCAAAGTCTTGTACGTAAGCATTTAAACCAACATTTAGTGCATCATTGCTATAGCCAAGTGCTAATTGATACTGCAGCGACTCCTGCGCTTGTTGCAATGCATTGCCCGCTGATGCAGCTGTCCAAGCTTGCTTAGCTGAAACAGCCGCTTTCCAAGCACCTGTGGTATAGGCAATTTCGATTGCCGGGATCCAGCCATCATCAGAAAAATCAGCCGCCTCTATGCCATAGGCTTCAACGTCAATTTCGCGAGTAGTACTGACACTTTCAAAGCTCAAGCCTAAGTTTATCGACAAAGCGCCATAGTTGAGTTTGGCGTCAGCGCTGGTAATGAGTACGTTAACATCGTCGATATAAGCTAGCAGCGCATTATCAATATTGGTGCTCGCAAGACTTCTATCTTGGCTCCAGGTCCAATCTTGCTGGCCAAAACGCATTTTGGCTTTATCTGAATGAAACAGCGCACCATAGGTCACTTGATGAGCGCCATATTGACTTACACCTTCCGTTTGCAAGCCATAGCCCGAATATTGATTATCTTCAAGCATAGAGCCTAAAGCCAAACCGCCTGTAGTCGGGGCTTTATCAAAAGCTGAAATCGCTGATAATTCTGTTGTACCAATAAACACGCCAGATAACGAGTTTAATTGCGAGATTTGCTCATCATAGGATTGGTAATAAAAATCGGACATCACCACCGAGCCATCACTAAGATTAACAATATGGCTCACTTGATACTTATGGCGCTGGCCTTCACGGTTATCATTTTCGGTAGCCGAATACGCCCTACCCGGTTTAGCCTGCCAATCTTGGCTGGTTAAACCGATATTGGAGTGATCATTTTCTGAGTTAGTGTATTGGTACATAAACTCTGTCGTTTGTGGGTTTCTAGCGCCAGCAAGACTATCAGCATTAATTTTGAACATGATATCGGTTTGGCTGTGGTCGCTATCAAGGTTGGTCACAAAACCTGTTTCTTCGGCGGTATTTTGGTAATCCACCGCAAACAGCATGCCGTATTCTTTATTTAAGCCACTGGCAATGGCGCCCACGCGGCCACCACCATTATCATTAATTTCGATGTTAGCCTGAGCATCTAATTTTGTTGGGCTGATCTGCGCCGTGGTGTAATCCACACTACCAAAAGCCCCTTTACCGCCTTTTGTCACTCCAGTCATGCTGGCTGTAGTCACTTGGGTTTGTAAGGCTAAATTCGGTTGTAACACTAAATGAGGCGCTGAATAAGGAGACGGTGAAAAGGATACTCTATCTTGAGAAATCGCAATGCCATTGACCGCGCCGCGATGACTGATGTCAGTGGTTTGCCCCATGGCAGCAGGCATGATTGTCATTCCTGACAATGCTAGGGGTATTGTACTGCTGCGATAATGAAATGGAGCTGTCTGAGGCTGGTCGAGTACAACAGTATTATTTGATTCATCCAAGGATGCCGTCACAGAGCTTGCAGCAAAACTTGAAGAATGACACACAAACAGCACAGCAGAAGCAATTACAGACAAGCTGAATTGGCCTTTAGACATGGTTAACTCCCAAAATACATCATCGGCATCGCAATCCGCTACGCCTTTATTATTATAAATAACATCCTATTACTAACTTTTAACAATAACGTTTTCATGCAAATAAAAACAGTATTTTAATAAAATTAACCACAAAAAAAACAAAGCGGCCGAAGCCGCTTTGGTGTCAAACTAAAACCTAGGATTAACAGCTAGCCTATAGCGTACCTAAAATGTCGTCACTCAATTTAAGGTCATCATTACGATTGACACTTACACCAGCGGCAATGATTGCACGAGCAATATCTTGGGCTTGATCAAGTGAGTGCATGTCATAAGTGCCACACTGATACTCATTTAATTCAGGGATCTCACTTTGTTCAACCACTTTAAGTACATCACCCATTGCTGCAAGCCACGCATCGGCAACAACCCGCTCTGTCGGCTGACCAATTAAGCTCATGTAAAAACCGGTGCGACAACCCATTGGCGATATATCAATAATTTCTACCGAGTCACCATTCAAATGATCACGCATAAAACCGGCAAATAAGTGCTCAAGGGTATGAATACCACGTTCACTTAAAATATCTTTATTTGGCGTACAAAAACGCAAGTCAAATACCGTAATGGTGTCACCTTTAGGTGTACTCATATGCTTTGCGACACGCACAGCAGGAGCTTCCATTCGTGTATGATCAACAGTGAAACTATCAAGTAAAGGCATGACTCATTCCTTAAGGCTAAGTAAAAGATGTTTGGCATCATAGCATCAAAATTGAAACCAGACAGCTATGTAAACATGGGATAAACCGGAGTTATCTTCATGTAATAACCTGTCTGTGTGACAAACTGATGACCGATACTTATTACTTTTATTAAAACACTAAAGACTAAAAAGCAAAAAACCTCATCTAAAGACAAGGTTTTGATTTTTAAGCTAATTTGGCTAGTTTACCTTAATCTACAATGACCATAAATGGCCTTATGGATTAACCTTTACAATTTGGCGTTTTAGGCACTGCATCTAATGCTTGCCACTCAGCCTGAGTATATGCATTAATGGAAAGTGCATGCACGCCGTTGGCTAACTCATCCGCTAACACAGCATTTATTGCTCGGTGGCGGGCAATTAATCGCTGCGCTTCAAACTGCTCACTCACCACCACCACTTTGAAGTGTGTTTCTGAGTTAGGCGGCACATGGTGGCGATTGCTTTCATTAAGCACATCTAAATGTATCGGACTAAAAGACTGGTTCAGTTTATCGCTAATGATTTGTTCAACTGACATAACAAACTCTTTATAACTACATTTTAAAGTTTGAAGACTACTGCTTAACTCCCCATAAATCAAACTAGCCAGTCGGCAATCTGATTTAAGTGGCAATTTTAGTTAACAATGCAAGCTAACCTAGTAAGTTAAAGATTACGCTGATGAATTATCCCTTCAATTGATGATAGCCGACAATTAACTGCCTAAAGGTTAGATTTAACCGACAGTTCTTAACCTTTAAACGCTTTGGTACTGCATGCTGCCACTGTGATTGCATCCCTTGATGCATAATGAGTAAATCACCGCTTTCAAGCTCAACGTTTTGTTTTATATTGAGGCTTTTATGCCGTAAGGCAAAAGTTCGACTGGCGCCAATACTGACTGACACAATTGCGCTATTGGCTACTATTTCAGGCTCATCATCACTATGCCAGCCCATAGAATCTAAACCGTTTTGATAACGATTAACCAATACCCCGTTGCAATTAAACTGCAGTTCATCCCGCAGCCGCTGCCTTAAATCTGCTAATAAGTGTGGCCAAGGCTGCGGTGAAATTAATAAAGAAGAATATTGATATTCACAACCAGGATCAGCAAACCATACTTGAGCGCGAGGGATAGGATGCTGTTTACCAAAAAGCGTAATTATCGGTTTTTCAAAGAGGTAGCTATCGGCATCGGCTAGCAACTGTTGCTGCTCCCCGCGTGATAAAAAGCCCTTTATATACGTTATTGGCGCGCCATGGCTCTTGGATTTAGCGCAGGGGCTATTTTGATTGTCACTGCTGTGCTGATCAGATAATTTAAACTCGATTTGTTTCACCCCCGCCCTCCTTTTGCCTCTTAAAGAGAGGCTAACGTTGACAACCGACACTTTGTGACTAATCCTTTAGTATATCAATACATTATTTTACACTTTTCTAACATTAACTCACTAAACTTTATGAGAGCCTAAAATTACAACGTAAGCTGTTTTATTAAGCTAGGTGAACCGCCTTAATGTTTATCCCAACACCGTCATTGCAGCAGCGCCGCCACTATCTTATCGGCGGTTTTAGCACTGTTAGTCTATAAAAGATAAAGGTAGTTTATTGCACTTATGAAATGGATATTGGATCTGCTTGTCAATCTAAGCATTATGTTCTGCTTAAGCATTGCCATGTTCAACATCAGCAATGCCCATGCTGAAAAGCTCAACTTAACTGAGACTTACACCGCGCCAATAGGCCAATCTATAGGGTATTACACCGAAACAGATCGTATTAACGCATCGCAAGCTTATCAATTATTCCGTAATGGCCACTTCCAGTCAGGCAGCGAGGAAATTAGCAACTACGGCATCGGCTCTAACCCTGTATGGATTAGTCTATCCATTAATAATCCAACTCAAACTCAGATAAACCGCATCATCCACTTTGATAATTACTGGCTCGATGAAGTCAGTGCTTATTGGCTAAGCTCAGATAGAATTGCTCATTTTGAGCACCAAGGTGATCTATCGCTATTTTATAAACAACCGACTTTTCAACCCAGCTATAATTTTCAATATAGCTATCCACCAGGTATAACCACGGTATTAATTAGGCTTCAAACCTTAGATGCCATGGTCATTCCGGTATATTTATTTGATGAAAGCCAAAGCGCTCAAAACAGTATATTTAACTCCTATAGTTACGGTTTTTTATACGGCGCGATTATTGCGCTGCTGATTTATAACTTTATTTTATTTTTAGGCTTACGTCTGAGAAGCTACTTTTACTACTGCCTATACCTGCTTAACTTTCTAATATTAAATATGGCATATAGCGGTCATGGTTCGTTATGGCTTTGGCCAAATTCGCCTTATTGGCAACAATGGGCTGTGCCAATCCTTATGGTCACCTTCTGCTCCAGTGGCATTGTATTCGCGTGCCACTTTTTACGTCTGCGATATCAACTGCCGCTATTACATAAGATCTTAAAAAGCTTATGCGTACTTTTTCCAATATTGATGCTGTTGGCAGTGATACTGCAAGACCGAGTATTAGGGTTGATTTTTGCTTTTGATTTGATGCTGTTATTCAGTGGCTTGATGATTGTATTAGGGGTGCTGTCATTAAATTTCGGCAATATTTCCGCACGGTTATTTTTACTGGCTTCAATATCATCAATGATAGGTATTGCCATAACCGCGCTTGCGGTGTGGTCATATATTCCATTTAATGACTTTACTTATCGCGCTGCTGAAATAGGGGTAGGTATTGATGTACTTTTACTGGCATTAGCATTAACTGAGCGATTTAGACGAATCGAAAATGAAAAACTGATCGCAGAAAAGATGGCTCAAATGGATCCGTTAACCCTGCTTAATAATCGCCGCGCTTTTTACCAATTAGTGGAGCCGCAATTTAATCAAGCCAATGGCACTATGGAATCGCCGAGTAATACCCCTTCTATCGTAATGATTGATATCGATAAGTTTAAAGATATTAATGATAAATATGGGCATATTTTTGGTGATTTAGTCTTGGTTAAAGTCGCATCTATCATTAGAGATACCCTACGAAAAAATGATATTGTGGCGCGCTGGGGTGGCGAAGAGTTTATTGTTTTTTTACCGCAAACGGCTGCAAAAGAGGCCGATAGTTTAGCAATGCGGATTTGTGAAAATATTGCCAAACTCAATTTGCAGCACCAACACGTTAAAGTGCAGGTTACAGCCAGTATTGGCATAGTGACCAGTAATGCTGAAATCTATCAATTACCAGCCTTAATTGAACAAGCCGATAAACACCTATATCAAGCTAAACGAGCCGGCAGAAACAGAATATGTAATAGTGAACAGGCATTAACCCATAGCGTCGCCAGTTAAAGATAGCTCAAGTGCTAATGTAATTTTATCAAAATGACTGTTTACCCAAGCTCCATTAATCGGCCCCCAATCCAGCAGCTGATAAAAACCCGCATTGTGTCTTTGCCCCTGCTGTACAAATTGCACATCAATGCCTATGTCAGTGAAAGCTGCTATGTTGTCTTGCAAGGTGCGTCTTGGCATTTGGGTCTGCTTTTGTAATGACAACAAATTATGCTGTTGCTGCTCAATGAGTCCCGCCAGATAGATTTTACGTAAAAATGCTTTTTGCGCTTTAGAGACAGGTCGCACTAAAAATCCATTATTAGCCGCTGCAGCAGTTACTTTTTCCATATTACTCAATCCCATATACTATATAAGCTTAAAGTAATGGATTATGAGTGGTTAAGAAAGACTAATCGACACTTATTATTCATCAATCTCTACCAATCAAGCTTTTAGTAAACAAGCTTTTAGCAAACAGTTGCGACTAACTTAGCAAAAGGATTTATATATGTCGGCCACACCAGAATCAGATGTGACAGTAGCTAGCACCTCAGAAAAACTGCTCATAGCTGAGGCAAAGTGGCAGAGCTATACAGAAGTGACATTAACCAAGGTAGATAAAAACTACCCGAAGCAAATATTCAGCCAAAGCATTGGGCTGTTACTGTTAATATTAGCCGCGTTAGTTGTCGTCATGACATTAAACCAAGCCTTAGGGCGTAATGAATACCTCATCATTAGTGGAGTATTGATTGCCGGAGTCGTGCTGACATTGATCCGCTTTTTGGCGGCTAAAAAGTTGCGCTACGGCGTACTTGAACATGAAATATTAATACGCCAAGGCTTATGGTGGATAAAGACCACAGCTTTACCTTATAGCCGCTTGCAGCACGTGAGTTTGTCGCAAAACCCATTGCAAAGGCGCTTCAACTTAGCCACCATAAAGTGCTTCAGTGCTGGCAGTGGCGCGGCAGAGATTTTCCTCCCGGGACTGAGCTTTACCTTGGCAGAAAAGTTAAGGCAGCACTTACTGAATAAAGCCTCTTATCATCAACAACCGCTCTCCTCAGATATAAGCTCTGACATAAGCTCTAATATAGGCTCTGACATAAGTTCAGATACAAGCTCAAATATAAGCCCTGCAATAAACACTGAAAAGCCGCTAACAAAAGAGGCCGCTGATGAGTAACCAGCCAAATGAGCCTCAAAAAGATAACAAGATTTCAGTAGCGCATTCTTCACTGCAAACCTCTGAGAATCCTTCATCACAAGCAAAAAAAGCGACTTCAACGTCAAGCTCAAAATCCACTACAGCTGACAAAAATGTCAATGCCTTAACCCAATGGCAATCGCTGTCTCCTTGGTCAATGCTAAGCTTTATTTTTGGCAGCGCAAAAGCCATTTTATCTAATGGTTACGCCATCATTCCTGTGGTGTATGCCGGTTGGCAGAGTGGTTTTGATTTACAAATGGGTCTACTCGGCTTTGTTGTAGCAATACTTTTACTGACAATATTCTCATTCATTCAATGGCGAACATACCGCTTTAAGCTTTCAGGGCAACAACTCAATATTAAACGTGGGCTGTTTTTTACCCGCAAAGATGAAATCCCACTCAACAAAATTCAAAATATTCGTTACAGCCAGCCATTTTATTTCAAGCCATTTAAGCTCGGCACCTTAATCGTTGAAACTGCAGGCTCAAAAGATGACGAAGCGCATTTATCGGCGCTTGACTCAACCCAAGCCAGCAAGCTTAAACAGCAATTACTGCAACTCGCTCCCCAGCATCAACTTGCAACTAATGACGCTATCGATGAAATCAGCACTGAAAACACTGCCGATAGTGTTAACACACCTAGCAATAAAACCCACAACACGATTGTAGTGCGTAATTTAAAGCAGCTAATCCAATTTGGTTTTTATCAAAATAATTTGATTTGGTTTGCGGTGATAGCAGGCCCCATTATGGGACAAATTAAATGGGAGCAGATAGTCGAGCTTCCTATTATTCAACAATTTTGGAGCGCTGTTGTCAGCTATAGCGGCCCAAGTATTGCTCTACAAGCCATTGCCATTATGCTGACATTGTTGTTGGTGTATTGCCTGTTTTCAATAATTTCTATTGTGGCGGCAGTACTTAAATATCATCCTTATACATTAGAAAAACAGCAACAAACCCTGCAGCGCAGCGGCGGGGTGATCTCCCACCAGCAAGACGCATTAGCTATTCGCCGAGTGCAGCTAGTGCACTTTAGTCAGCCATTTTTAGCTAAATTATTAGGCTTATGGACACTGTATTTTAAGCAGGTTAAAGGCCAAGAGGTTGAGCAAAAAACTACTGAGCATATGTTACTGCCCAGCGTTAAAACTGCAGAGATTGCTGCAATATTGGCGCAAATACCGCAATTAGCAGGCGGGACAACTAATATCCCAGCGCGATACCAAGCTATTGCTTTGGCATGGTTTTTAAGACGCGGCTTGTTAATGTACATTCCAGCGCTATTAATTTTAATCTTTACCGGCTTAAATCCGATCTCTGAAGTGGCTTTATTGATTGCTACTGCGGTTATGGGACTAACATTTTTGCGGTACAAGCAGTGGGGCTATGTGATTGAAGATGAAGTGTTATGGCAACATAGCGGCTTATTTGGCCATCATTGGAAACGGATCCCTTATGAAAAAATACAGCACGTATCTATCACCCAAACAAAAGGGCAACAACGCAGCGGTCATGCCTATATCGAAATTGGCCTAGCTAGCGGCAGCTTAACTCTGCCCTATATCGCTGAAAAAGACGCCTTATTCATTGCCGAAAAAGCCATGCAAACCATTAAGCAAGATTACCGTAATTGGATATAAACGCTTATCTTAATGGCATATTGGCTAATGAAGAATAACTAATAGCGGGCACTAAATGATCAACCAATGCGAGTTAGCGCTAGTTAGCACTTGTTAACTAGCGCTACTTAACCACAAGCACAGGACAACTGGCCTGATTAGCCACCTCTTCAGCAACATTACTATGCAGAAAATGCGCTAGACCACTGCGTCCATGGCTGGCAATCACCACCATACCAATGTCGCCTTTGTTGGCCTCATCGACAATTTCTTCAATGGCATCACCACGCCTAATTACGGTTTCGACCTTCAAGTCAGTATTTAAATCAGCAAGTAAATTTTGCATTTTGGTGGCTGCAGCCTCTTCCATGCTTTTAGCGAGTTCCTCAGGAGTAATAGCCAAAATCATGTAGTTCTCGTCACCAAGGGGCTGAGAAACCACATGTAAAATACGAATACCCACTTCATATAAATTGGCCATTTCAATGGCATATCGCAGCGCATGGGATGCCGTTTCAGAAAAATCTGTTGGCCATAATATTGAACGTGAACGCATGTGAGTTCCTCCTGTAGATAAAATAACTAAGCTTGAGCATTAAACTAACTTATCCAACTTACCGATGTGAATATCGTTAGCTGAATATAGCTCACGCTATAAAGTAAGCATCACCAATGTAATCATGGCTATAGTGATAAATAACAATCATAGTTAGCATCAAATTTAGCATGACAGCCTCAGATACAAACTACTTAAATATCCTCCTAATTAAAGTGTAGTGCAAATAGCAAAAAACCACCTTGACCCAGCACAATAATCCAAAGGCTTGCAATTAATCCCAACCCAGCACATACTAAACCGACTAATCAGTCGGTTTGAATTAATTAAAATGATGTCAGCATCAATATCACTCTAGGAGCGCTTTATGAATATGGCCGCTAACAATGCTCAGCAAAGTCCATTACAACTATTACTTCAGCAGCAACGCCAAGCCTATCAGTCAATGCCTGCGCCTAGTTACCAATCCAGAGTTGATAAACTCAATAAACTCAAAGCCGGGTTGCTCAGTTATAGTGAGCAATTTGTTAGTGCATTAGCCACAGATTATGGCCATCGCTCAGCCAATGACACCATGATTTCAGACATCATGCCTTGTGTGAATAACATCAACTACAGTCTGAAACATCTAAAATCATGGATGAAACCCAATAAACGCCATGCAGGGTTATTACTGTCCCCTTCTTCGGTCACAGTGCATTACCAACCCCTTGGCGTTGTTGGCATAATCGTGCCGTGGAATTTCCCAGTCATGCTGGCTGTTGGCCCGTTAATTACCGCCATTGCGGCAGGTAATCGCGCCATGCTTAAAATGTCAGAATTTACCCCAGCCACCAACCAAGTATTGATTCGCTTATTAGCAGAGATATTTAGCCAAGATGAAGTGGTCGTAGTGGAAGGCGAAGCCGATGTTGCCGCGCAATTCTCAGCCCTACCCTTTGACCACCTATTATTTACAGGTTCTACAACAGTGGGTCGCCATGTCATGCGCGCAGCTGCTGATAACCTCACCCCAGTGACTCTTGAGCTAGGCGGTAAGTCACCAGTCATTGTAGCGCCTGATATTGATATCGATACTGCTGTTGAGCGCCTTATTTACGGTAAGTGTTTAAATGCAGGCCAAATCTGCGTCGCACCCGATTATATTTTATGTCCAGAAGACAAAATCGATGCGCTAATCAGTGCCTACAAAACTCGTTTTAATAACATGTACCCAGATTTTGCCAGTAATGAAGACTATGGCAATGTGATTAACCAGCGCCAATACAGTCGCTTACTCGCGGTACTTGATGACGCCAAACAAAAAGGCGCGACCATTCACCCAGCGACTGAGTTCAACATTGATAGCGAAATACGTAAATTACCAACACAGCTAGTGACCAATGTCAGTGCAGATATGGCCATTATGCAACAAGAAATCTTCGGGCCATTACTGCCGATAATCGGGTATAAAGACCTTGATGAAGCCATTGAATATATCAATAACAATGAACGCCCATTAGCGCTTTATATCATGAGTTTTAACAGTCAAACCCAGCAAAATATTATCCAACAAACTCACTCTGGCGGCGTATGTATTAACGAAACTATCTTCCATGTGGCAGCCGATGACGCGCCGTTTGGCGGCATTGGCCCATCAGGTATGGGCCATTATCACGGTAAAGAAGGCTTTTTGACTTTTAGCCATGCGAAAACGGTGTTAAAAAGCGGCAAGTTCAATTCAGGTTTACTGGTGCACCCGCCTTATGGCACTAAAATCCAAGCCTTGTTGATGAAGTTTTTCTTACGCTAACGCGCTAGATAAATACCAATAATTGAGTGTGCGATTATCGCCTTGGTGATAAACTCGCACGCTCAAAATCCCGATTAATAAATCGCTCATTCATCAACACTCCTTTAATAAAGAGCCCATTAATAAATAGCTCATTGAAAATACGAACAGCATATGACCCAAACTGTAGCCAACAAAAAACCTAAAGTAGACAAGAAACAAGCGATACTCGATAGCGCTTTACAGCTATTTGTTGAGCAAGGGTTTCATGGCACATCCACCGCATCCATCGCTAAAAAAGCCGCTGTCGCCACTGGGACATTATTTCATCACTTTCCCAGTAAAGATGATTTACTCAATCATTTATTTGTTTCAATTAAACAAGAATTTGCTGATGACATTACTCAAGCATTGTCCACCTTTGACAATGCTGGCGAAGATTTAAAAACCGATGCCGAATACCTTTGGCAACAAGCGATTGATTGGGCCTTAAAACACCCGATTAAGCAGCGTTTCTTTTTACAATTTTCTATGTCCAACGACATTGATGCCGCAATCCGCGATCAAGCCATGAACGGTATTTTGCATTTTGTTGTTCAGCTTATTAGTAAAGGCCAGCAACAAAAGATTATTGCTGATTTTCCTGTTGCGCTAATGCTTGAAAACTGTCACGGCCAATACCTTGCCGCTATTCGCTATTTTACTGACAACCCACAATGGGGCAACGACCCAAGTCAGCGACAAGCAAGCTTTGAATTATTTTGGCGCGCAATGAAAGCTCAGTAATCTACTTTTATAGTCAAAACCTCCTTTAAAGCCAGTTAGCTGATGACTGGCGAAAGGTGCTAAGCCTTAACCACGAACCGCTTCAGCAAATCTCTTTCGGCTCCAACCATACAATTGACCCAAGCATACAATTGACCCAAGCATGCACTAGATCCAACTATACATTTAATAACAAAATATTATTATCTTTATAAAATTTGATAATTTTATTAAATCATTACTTCGCCCTATACTTCTTCCATCAAAACGAACAAGCAACAACTTAGCAATTAACGTATAAAGCGAGATTATTATGAAAATGAGTCATGTAGGTATTATGGTTGGTGACATGGATAAAGCCGTCGAGTTTTATACCCAAGCATTAGGTCTTGAAATTGTCATGGGCAATTCAGCAGTCATCGAAGAAAAACAAACTGCCATTGGTAGAATGTGTATTGCGGTATTTGGTGATGGTTTTAAAGGTTTTAACATCGCCCACCTCGTCACTTCTGATGGCATCGGCTTTGAGTTATTTGAAATGAAAGACCGCGAAGAAAGACATCATGTCGACTTCACTAAAATCGGTATCTTCCATTACTCGTTAGAAACAGATGACTTTGAAGGCGTTATCGAGCGAGTTGAAAAATTCGGCGGTAAAGTCAGAATGGACATCATGCGCTATCATCCAGAAGATGATAATAAGCCTTACAAAATGGTCTATCTAGAAGACCCATTTGGAAACCTATTTGAACTATATTCTCATTCTTATTCAGAAACTTATTCTTCTGAATACACATAAGAATTAAAGAATTTTAAAAAGCAGCTAACCGTGGTTAGCTGCTTTTTTTGTATTAGAGAAGTTTGTAGGCAAGTATTATTTAAGCGCCTAAATCACTTTTGGACAATTCCGTTTTAGCGAAATTGCTAATTCAGCAACACATGGATCATTAAAAGTATGGCAACGTCACTTAACTAACCCACTCAATCTTTATTAATGGAGCAGGCCAGTTCATCTTATGCGGGATGCACATTAGTTCAAATCAGTTAGCTCAAACTCACTAAATTCAGCAAAGTTGGGCACAGTGATTCTGCCGCTAAAGGTGTAAAGCATAACGCCTTGCTCGTGCCCTGATAGTGCGGCAGTGCTTATAATTGACTGCCATGTGTCGTTATCTTGCGTTCGATAATAAGCGCGAACTTTAGTGTCGCTTCTTTCAAGCTTTACCGATACTGTCGACTCACCGAATAATAAGCGATGTTTAATATCAGGCTGACCATTTTGTTCTACAACAAACACCAGCGATCGCGCACCCATAAACATCTCTTTACTGATTTTTATATAGTTATCATTGTCCCAGTAAATCCCTAGTCCAGCCTGCTCGAAACTGAGGTTCGGATCTAGATTAATCGTCACCTCCGCGCTGTATTCTGGCTTGTCTACCGGATAAATAAAGATGTTTTTTACATCATTAGCGCCAGCACCAAAGATATTGCCCTCTTGAACTTGCATTGTAAGCACTTCATTTTTAAACGACCAGTGCTCTGGGTTTTCATTTTGAATCGTCCAATTATCTAGATTGTTTATCATTGCGCTGTTCCTTACTATTAGATCATACGTTGGCGGAGTTGATAGAAAATATCGTCAATATTGCCAAGATTTTGCAGCTTAATTCGGTCTAGTTCTTTTTGTACGCTGTCATACATAAGCTGATTTCGCATATCACTCAGTGTGGCGTAATAGTGCATGCGGCGACCTAAAACAAAGTTATTCTGGTCGTTTTCACTCATCATCATAAAGTGCTCAATGGTGCGCAAAAATGTCTCTTTATCTTGTGGTAATTGTCCATTAAGTTCCGTCAATACATTGATGCCATGGAAGTTGCCATAATTACCCGTTATGCCGTCTAGCTTGCTGATAAGCTGATATTGTTCTTCAAGCATCTCTCGCTCTGTTAGTGGTGTAAATTGGCCGTTTTGTACTAACTCATCCAATTCAGTTCCCGATTTAACCGCCAGCGAGAGTATGCGAATTTCGTCTGGGTTGATTTGATTCAGTAGCTCGGCCGTTGCTGCGATATGTTGCTCTGACAGTTCTTTTCCACCTAAGCCAAGGATAATGAAGGTCATCATTTTCATACCCGCTTGCTTGGCATATTCGGCTGACTTCAAGATTGATTTCGGGGTGATCCCCTTTTTCATCAGTTTTAGAACCTCGATAGATCCCGACTCCATACCGCAGTAAAGCATGTTTAGCCCAGCATCGCAGATTGCTTTCATCTCCGCTGGCGATTTTTTAGTCATGGTCTGCGCCCGGCCATAAGAGCTGATCTGTTTAAGCTCCGGAAAAGCCTCTTTCAGTGTATTGAGCACGTCAAGTAAGTCTTGGGTTTCCATGGCGAATGAGTCGCCATCTTGCAAAAAACAGCTATCAAAGGTTCTGTTTTTATAAAACGCCCTCGCCGCCCAGATATCACGCTTAATATCTTCAACCGGACGAATAGAGAACTCCATGCCTTCAAAAAGGGTGCAGAACTTACATTTATTCCACGGGCACCCTTGTGTGGTTCTGATAAGCAAACTGTCTGCTTCTGATGGTGGGCGTATTGGGCCCTGTTGAAAATGTATCTGTGACATGGCTATTTATCCAATGAATTGAAATTGATTTGGCCATCCTACGGCAAATTTTACACGGTAAAAACGCGGTATTATTTGAATTATTATCAAAAACAAATAGATAAACACCGTGCACATCACCACACAACGCGATCTAATTCCCTCTTTATGGTCAGACTTAAAAATCAATTCTCAAACTAAATTTGATAATAAATCAATTTCTAGACTGTTTTTACTTTGCAATAATCACCGTAATATACACCCAAACCAACAACGCAGCACACCATCAGCTGCTTCAACTCCATACAAAGGAACACACTATGACTAAGCTAACTATCGTTGCAAACATCGTGGCCAATGAAGACAAAATCGAACTGGTAAAAGCAGAGCTGTTGAAATTAATCGACGTCACTCGTGCCGAAGACGGTTGCATCAACTATGACCTCCACCAAGACAACGAAAACCCAGCACACTTCACTTTCTACGAAAACTGGGTATCACGTGAACTTTGGCAAGCACATATGGGTAATCAACACCTTGCCGATTATATGGCAGCAACTGAAGGCTGTGTGGCTAGCTTCGTTGTAAACGAAATGACCCAAATCGCTTAAGCCAACTTTGTATTCCCCCTTATTTGAGTCAATGGCTTTAAAAGTTTTTTGCTCAAATACACTTGTTTTCATCTACGTATTTTCTTGGTTTACATATCATGATCACAGACCTTTGGTTTTATGTTGCAGCGATACCTGCCGTTTTTTTCTATGGCATGGGCAAGGGAGGGGTCGGCGGTATTTTGGGGATGCTATCGGTACCTTTGATGGCGATGAGCGTATCGCCAGTTCAAGCCGCTGCGATTTTATTACCATTATTGTGTGGTATGGATTTAATGGCGCTGTTTTACCACCGCAAGAACTGCAATTACGTCGAGCTAAAAAGTATGATGCCCTTCGCTATTTTGGGGGTGATGAGTGCTGCTTATTTTATGGGTAGTCTGTCAACATCTGTAGTTGAACTTATCATTGGGGGGCTGGCTTTGGTCTTTTTAACACAAAAGTTTCTGCTAAAGCAGGTTCAATTTAGCCACCCGATAAAGGGCTATGCCTTAAGTATGTTGTCTGGGTTTTCCAGTACAATTGCCCATGCCGGTGGCCCGCCTGCAAGCATGCATCTACTGCCAAAAAATCTGCCGAAAGAACAATTAATCGGCACCAGCGTAGTATTTTTCACGGTGCTTAATTTTATTAAGTTGATCCCATACAGCTATATGGGGCTGCTCGATATGCAAAACTTGATGACCTCGTTAGTTTTGGTGCCGATTGCGTTTTTAGGGGTTAGAGCCGGTGTGTGGATGGTGAATATCATCTCTCAAGAGTTGATTTACAAGATAAGTTATAGCGTTCTGTTTCTTACGGGAACAAAGATGCTCTATTCCGGCCTCACGGCACTTTAAATGCGATTTTAAAACCTCTTTTTCTTTTATCATAAGGTCACGTTATGTCTAACATTATCAATCTCGGGATTACCGATTTATCTTTTCATCGCGTTACTGCATCGATAGTTAGCCATGTCTTAACTGATATGGGTTTTCAGGTGGAACGTGTCTACGCACCACATCAAGAAAATTTCCAAAATCTAAAAGTGGGCCGTATCGACATGCTCTCTTCTGCCTGGTTACCTTCAAGCCACGGTATCTATAAATCCGATGTTGAAACGGTAGAGCCTTTGTTAGAGTTAGGTTTGCACTATAAACCGTACGCTCTATGGGGGGTGCCCGATTATGTACCTGAGGAGGTTGTTTCACAAATCAGTGACCTATTAAAACCAGAAGTCGTTAAGCGCACCAACAAACACATTCAAGGTATTAACCCAGGTGCTGGCATTACCCGATTCTCTATTGAAATGATGGACCAATATGGATTAAGCGATGTGGGTTATCATTTTCACTCTGGTTCTGAAGAGGATTGCTTTGGTGCCTACGAACGTGCGGTTGAAAATAATGAGTGGGTTATTGTGCCATTGTGGAAACCACAGTTCTTGCACCACCTATTTACTATCCGTGAATTAAAAGAGCCCAAAGGATTATTGGGTAGCGTTGATCGCGCCATATTATTACTTCGACAAGAAAGATCAATCGTATTTACCCCAGCACAGTTGGCACAGCTAGATCAATTGCGCTTTTCAAATGAAATCATCGCAGAATTGGATTACAAGGTTTGCCGAGCGGGATTAGCGGTTGATGATGTGACTCGTGAGTGGTTGGACAACCATCAGTAGTTAAGACCATCACCGCTTTACTGAGGGCTGGCAATTTCCACGCCCTCACAACCTCAACAGTTAACCCAATAGAATCCCTTTGTCCTTCATTTGGATTAGAATCTGTTCGGTCTTTTCTCTAAGCATATCCCTTAATAGGCGGACGGTTGGGGTAATAGATTGTCGGCTTGGGCATATTAACCAAAGCTCAGTGGAAGTCGGTTTATAGTCTGCCATTACATTGACCACTTTCCCTGTTAGCAAGTCATCGGCCATATCGAGGCAAGACTTGATTGCTACCCCTTTCCCCGCCACACACCAGCGCCGAACAAGATCGCCATCATTAGATGCTCTGTTACCTTTCAGTTTTACCTTAATGTCCTCTTTTCCATCATTAAACAACCACTCATTTTGCAAAATATCATGTAACTGGTAAAACAGGGCATTATGTTCAAGCAGATCATCTGGCTCGGATGGAGTACCGTATTTTGCTAAATACTCCGGGCTGGCGCACAACAGCCTTGGCACATCACAAATTTTAAAACCGTACATACTCGCATCGGTTGGTGAGCCATAGCGCAGCGCCATATCAACAGAATCTCGATAAAAATCGATGTTGCTGTCACTGATACTGGAGCGAAGTGAAACGTCTGGGTAGTCCAACAAAAATTCATCAAGCCAAGGTGTGACCACATTTCGGCCCAAATCAGACGAAAGGGCGATGCGGATCTCTCCATCAATAATCCCTAGCTCTTCACGCATGTTCATTTTGGCTTTTTCAAGCATCTGCAACGCCTCTTCACACAGAGGCAAATAACGCTCGCCGGCAGAAGATAAGCGTAAATGACGAGTCGTTCGTACAAATAATTCAGCCCCTAATGATGCCTCAACACGTTTCACCGCCGCACTTGCCGTTGCCGTGCGCATATCCAGATTTGTCGCAGCAGCAGTGATGCTGCGAAACTCTGCGACTTTTAAAATGACCTGAAAATCCTCTAAGAGCATAACCGTTACCTTTTAATCAGTGTGTTAACAAAATCTGAAAATGACTATCCCTTTATATCGCACCACATGAAATATTAAAAGATTATTATCAAATTTTAATTGGTAATTATTCAATTGATGGGCTGTTTTTCATTGGTAATGTTCGCACTATTATACCTCCATACCAACAACGCAGTGCGCTAAGCACGGCACTAACTCAGAACGAAGGAAACTCCTATGACTACATTAACGATTGTTGCAAACATCAAAGCCAATGACGACAAAATTGAACTTGTGAAAGCTGAGCTACTAAAACTTATCGAGATAACTCGTGCTGAAGAAGGTTGCATCAACTATGACCTTCATCAAGACAACGACAACCCAGCGCATTTTACTTTTTATGAAAACTGGGTATCACGTGAACTTTGGCAAGCTCATATGGGCAACCAGCACCTTGCTGACTACATGACAGCAACCGAAGGCTCTGTCGCAAGTTTCACTGTCAACGAAATGACCAAGATCGCTTAGTTAAAAATTAACGTATTTAAACATTCAATTATCAAAATAGATTTGAAAGTATTTACAATATAAGTCAGTAATTGAGTGTAGTACCTGTACTACATTTAGTGACTAACTCAATATGACATGACGAGTTGCCCTATCACTAAAACATTAAAGACATCAAAATTACCGACGATTTCGGTATCAAATTTAAAAGGAACATCCCATGACTACATTAACGATTGTTGCAAACATCAAAGCTAATGACGACAAAATTGAACTGGTGAAAGCCGAGCTACTAAAGCTTATCGACATTACTCGCGCTGAAGAAGGTTGCATCAACTATGACCTTCATCAAGACAACGAAAACCCAGCGCATTTTACTTTTTATGAAAACTGGGTATCACGTGAACTTTGGCAGGCTCATATGGGCAACCAGCACCTTGCGGACTACATGACAGCAACCGAAGGCTCTGTCGCAAGCTTCACAGTCAACGAAATGACTAAGATCGCGTAACGACAACATAAAACAAGCTTATTATAGCACTATGCCCTGACTAAAACGGTTAGGGCATCAAAGAACACCAATGAGGCTCGACATGAAAAATATCAAAATCTTACTAACACTTGCGACTGCGATGATAGTTAACACAGCGCAAGCGGCTGATATCGAAGTGGTTGCCAAGCTTGATGGCACACGACCAGGGAACATTACAGTAACGAAGCAGGGGCGTACTTTCCTTTCTATGCAACCCCTTGATGCACCTGAACTTCGTGTTGTTGAATTGATGAAGGATGGCTCAACCAAAGCATTTCCAACCCAAGACTGGGCAGATGGTCCAGATAAAGGTGAGGTTGGTTTGGCTTCAGTAATCGGTATTGATAGTACCGATGATGGTGTTGTGTGGGTGTTAGATATGGGCAGTGAAACTTCGCCTTCGCAAATTGTTGCATGGGATACCGTCAACGATAAGCTATTTAAACGCATTGAAATTGGAAAAGACGTACAGGTCGGTAACTCTTTTTTACAGGATTTTGCATTAGATACACTGCGTAACCAGATGTACATTGCCGATACGAGTTTAGGTAATCTGTATGGCGAAGCTGCGCCTGCCTTTGTTGTTGTAGATTTAAATACAGGTAAATCTCGCCGCGTTTTGCAATCAAATAAAGCACTGCTTTCACCTGAGCATGAAGTTGTGATTGATAGTTCTCGTATGGCGACAAAGCGTGAAGATGGTAGCGTTGATGCGCTTTATCTTGGTGTGAATCCAATCACTATTGATGCAAATAATGAATGGCTATATTTTGGTACAGTCAATGGTAGTGCTATCTACCGTATTCCTGCCGCTGCTCTTGCTAACACAGCGCTTAGTGAAGATGCATTGGCCGAGCAGATTGAATTTTTCAGTGAAAAACGTCCAAGTGATGGCATGATTATCGCAGATAACGGTGATATCTATGTCGGTGATATTGAGAAAAATGCTGTTGGTGTGGTGAATAAAGACGGCTACAAAATCTTTGCACAAGATGACAAGTTATTGTCATGGGCAGATGGTTTCTCTATCCAGGGTGATTACTTGTACGTCACTCAAAACTCTCTTCACTTCCACCCTGCTTTCAACGAAGGCGAAGAAGGTTCAACCAAGCCATACCATGTGCTTCGAATCAAACTTAACTAATTGATGGTCTTTATGGCGGGAGTCATTCTCTCCTGTCCTTATTTTTCAATTCAATAGCGAGCCCATCATGAAAAATTCACGATAAAACCGAGTCGAGACCTTATCCAGATGTCTGAATTTGCCTCATCTGCTGTTGGCGGAGGTGATGTGATTGCTGACGGTAGCAAGGTTACACATCTTCAGGTTGGAACCGCGTGGTTGGTCTGTTTTTTCCGACTTGGGACACTGTCGCGATCAATCAAGGTAGCAACGATGTGGCCAGAGGCGGAGGCAGTACTGATGGTATGTTAGCTCAGGAAGTGGTTGGTCATGAAGATCGCTTTATAACTTTTCCAGATCACCTTTCTTACGAAGAAGCATCAACTGTAGTGGATCAGTAAATTTGGCCACATAGTCAGAACTCTAGACATAAGGAAAAGTAAGTCTAATCGCGTGTCTTGAAATTAGCCTCAATCCTGCTCTAGCTTGTTTTGGGGCATAAATGCGTTACAGCCACCAACTTTATACTTCGTTTATATTGGCTCTTTTTCAGTAGTCCATTACTTCAGTTTAATCTATTGCCTGCCGCAGGTGCTATATAGGATATACGAATGTCGCGATCACATAGTCAATGATGTTCCCTACATCATAATGACATCTAACCCATATCCCTATGGGTTAGATGTGAAACAGCGACCTTATGTGCAGATACAACTGCGAGACGCTGCACTCTTTATATAAGTCAAAAGGCCCATAAACTTTGCCACAACAAATGCCTGTTTTGGTCATATTTGTTCCCGACAAATAATGACTATTCCCGCCATCCTTGGCAGTCAGAAGCTCGCTGCTGCATCTACACAGGGGTTATTATCTCTTCGATTTGACTGCATTCGTGGCAATAAAAGAGCTAACGTTAGAAATCTATAACATTAAAAGTCTAAAAGACTCAATTTGAATTGAGGTCATCGAGACTCTTTATTCCGAGAACTCGTGAGCTTGGCATGGAAGCCAATTCAAATTGTAATACTTCATCTAAACAGCAACATTGCCCTGCTTATAACACCTTAAAGCATCATCACCAAGAGTCAGCCTCAAAACGAGCCACTCTGGCTTCAGCCTCTGTGCAGCCGGTGCTTTGTATCAACTCAGCTAAGGTGGTACTCGGGCGTTCAGTGAGCAGGCGCACCAGTTTTACGGCTAATGGTTCTAACTTGTCACTATGTTCAAGCAGTGCGATGTTTAGCTTTTTAATCAGGTAGGCAAACTCATTATTAGTTTGCCCTGATAACTGTGCGGCAAAAGACTGAATATTAATGGCATCTCCCACGAGTTGCCAATTGCGAGAACGACGCACTCGCTTAAGCTCACAACCATATTGCGTAGCCATATCTTTAGCCTGCTTGGCGGCGCTGCCACCGATGCGATGAATAAGCGAAGGCAGTGCAATGGTGATATCTTCATTCATAGGAGGATTGGTTAATACTCATTCAGGGCCTTTCATTAATAATGAATCATACCCCAATAACACCAATCTAAACATGAGAAAGCAGCTTGGCGAGTTAAAGTGCACTACTTTTTCAAAGACTTAAGCTGACCTGTTTAAGTTCAGATAAAAAAACGCCGCATTGCTGCGGCGAAAAGGAGGTTGGAACGAAAAAAGCTTAACGCAATATTCAGACCTCTTGGCCCAATAGCGTAATTAAAACTAGCTAGCCATGGCTAAAGAAGGCTTGTTTTCTGGTAACTTCACCATGAAAGAGATGACGGTTGATAATACGATAAGTCCTAGCATTAAGTAGAAAGTCGGAACAAAGCCACCAAATAACGAAGCGACAATAGAGCCAATGATGCTGCCGATACCAAAGCCAAGATAAATAAAGCCATAAATTTTGGTTAAGTTGTTAAGGCCAAAGAAGTCACTCACTAGCGATGGGAACACAGTAATGGTGCCACCAAAACTAAAGGCGATACAGGCAACGGCTAAGTAAAAGCTCCACGCATTTAAGTGAACAAATAACAGTGAACCGACACCCGCTAAACATACAATAAGCGCAATGCTGATGACTTTCATGCGATCCATTTTGTCAGATAACACACCAAGAACTAAACGACCTGAAAGGTTAGCCACCGCAATCACTGCCACTGCAGATGCTGCTGTTGCCATACTTAAATGTACATAACCTTCGCCAATGTCTTTTGCCACACCAATCACGTATAAGCCACTCATACAGATGGTTAAAAAGATTAATGCTAGTACCCAAAACTGTGATGATTTCATTGCTTGCGCCAGTGTAAAGTCTCTGTTTGCAACGCTGTTTTCTGCGGTTGAGACTTCTTGAAGGGGGGCATCTTTCATCATTAATCCACCCGCAATGACTAGCACCATGGCAATCACAGCCCATGTATCAAATGTCATCGCCAAACCTGAATGGGTCAGCATATACATGTTGATGTATTTAAAGCCTAAACTGCCAAGGCCATAAGCACCAATAGCACAAGCAGACACTAAACCTTTACGTTCAGGGAATAATTTAACGCAGTTAGATAGGCTCATTAGGTAACCGGTACCATCAGCAAAACCCACTAACAGGCCGCCACATACATATAGCATTAATAGGCTATCTGCATGCGCAGTAAGAAATAAGCTCGCGCCGATTAATAGCCCAGCACCAATGGTGACATTACGAACCCCAAAGCGCTCTTGTAACTTGCCTGACACTGACGAAGCCACGGCTAGTGATAAACTTAAAATACCGAAAGTAAACGCCACATTACTCACTGGAAGCGACAGTTTCTCAGCTAACGGGGCATTGAATAAGCTCCATGTGTATACCGAACCCAAGGCGAACTGCGCCAAAATGGTACCAATAAGCGTCATAATACGCGCTCGGTTTGATATTTGTGCTGACATAGTGTCACTCTCCACAGCAATAATTAATGATTAATTTAACAATATGGTGGTCAAAATACGGCTTTTTGAGAGGAAGACAAGAGTCTGAATTAACTAAAACATGAGCTGTAAAATAGCGGCATCAAATGCAATATATCGGCATGAAATGCATTTATGGGGGTTAAATGCTGAGTGAGCTTATCTGCAGTAGCAAGGGTGGTTGTATCGTTTTTTGAGTCGTCTTTATGGGTAGGCGGTGTTGAATAGTTCGTTAGCTAGCCAATGACAGCAGCGGTTATAAGTTCATCAGTGCTCGAAAGGTTTTTATGTTACTGCGACTCACCAGCACTTCACCGTCAATATCGCGCAGTTTTAACAGATAGGTGCTATTGGTCCAAGGGATGATCTCACGAATTTTATCGATATTAATGCAATAGGATCGATGGCAGCGAAAAAACGATTCGCTCGGTAAACGTTCCATCAAATCAGTAATGGTATAAGGCACATGAAACACCCCTTCGCGAGTATATACCTCAGTGATTTTTTCGTTGGCAACCGCATAATAAATATCATTAATATAGCTGACCACAATGCGGTTATTTTGGGTTAAATTAATGGTCTGATTAAGGCTGCTGGCCTTAGGCTTGGGCTTGTCGGTATTCACTCGCAAAGACTCGACATTGATATCTGCCGCTGGTAGGTGTTTTTGAGCTTGCTCAAGTTTTTGCAACACCCCAATAGCCCGCTGCTCATTAAAAGGCTTGAGCAAATAATCAAATGCTTCTAACTCAAAGGCATCTGCGGCGTGCTCTTTATAGGCAGTCACAAACACGATATGCGGCTTTTCAGAAAATTGATGAATGTTTCTCGCCAATAACATACCGTCAATGGATGGAATATTAATATCAAGAAATATCACATCCACTTTATTGCTTTGCAGGTATTTAAAAGCTTCAAGACCATCATCGAAGGTCGCTACCACTTCAATCTGACTATGGGTTGCGATCAAATAAATCAGCTCTTCTCGTGCTAGGTATTCATCTTCTACAATCAAGGCTTTTAACATAGCTCCCCCTATAGTCTTCTAATGAATGAAAAAAGACATCTCAGTGCCTTTTGTCAATGCAGTAATCTCTAAGCCAGCACCATAGAGTAGCTTTAACCTTTGGTGTACATTCATCAAGCCGATGCTCGTGCTGTCTATGGTTCCTTGGTGCAACTTATCAATCAAAGCCGGATCGATGCCAACCCCAGTATCACGAATGGTAATTTTCACCCGATCATCTTGCTGCTTTTTAACCGTAATCAGCACCTCACCAGGATAAGACGCAGGCTGAATGCCATGTAAAATGGCATTTTCCACCAGCGGCTGTATCAGTAAGCTTGGCACACAAGTGTGTACATCATCAATATCAAAGCTGACGGTTAATTTAGGCCCAAATCTCGCCTGCTCAATCGCGGCATAATCCCGCACCTGTTGCAGCTCTTCTTGGATATCTATCAGCTCATCAGTGTGATCTAAATTAAAGCGCAAAAAATCCGCTAGTTTGGCGATCAATTCTCGAGCTTGCTGAGGCCGAATACGTATTAACGTAGAGATAGCATTGAGGGCGTTAAATAAAAAATGCGGATTAATTTTACTTTGCAGCGCCGAAAACTCTGCTTTTGAGGCCATGGTTTTTAACTGTTCGATGCGCGACACTTCCATTTGGGTAGAAATCAGCTGCGATAATCCCACCGCCATTTCCCGCAGTGAAGACTTAATTTGATAAGGCTCACGGTAAAATATTTTTAAGGTACCAGTAACGACATTGTTCTCCATTAATGGAATGATTAACAATGAATGAAAGTCATGGGCATCAAGGTTATTGCTAATAATTTGTTTGCCTGTGGCAACGGCTTGCTCGGTCATCTCGTTAATTTTATTGTGGGGCTCTAGGTAGTTTTCTTGACCTATACCCACATAAGCCAGTACTGAGGTGGTATCAGTTATCGCCACCACATCCGCTTGCGTATCAAGGCGGATGATCTGGCAAACCGCAATTAACGACTGACGATCATTTTGACGAAAATAAGGTAAGGTTTTATTGGCAATATCTAAGGCCAATTTTGCCTGCTGCGCAGCAATCCAATCTTTTTCATCGTCAATATCTTGCACTAACTTGATAATCAGCCCGATGGACACAGTGCCCAATATCATCGGCAAACCAATGTGACGCACAATCACCATTGCCTGCTCATAATCATCTGAAAACACCACAATCAGCACC
This sequence comes from Shewanella sp. 4_MG-2023, assembly GCF_030548015.1. Lineage (NCBI taxonomy): Bacteria > Pseudomonadati > Pseudomonadota > Gammaproteobacteria > Alteromonadales > Shewanellaceae > Shewanella > Shewanella sp. 4_MG-2023. The sequence goes on along the minus strand of NZ_JAUORL010000005.1, from coordinate 104,962 downwards.
ATGGTCAGCACCTCGCAGATAACCCCCGCTAAAATGCCATACCAGGTATAGTGTTTTTTATCGACACCGACATGTATCCAACTTGCCAGAAAGCCTGCAAAAATACTCGATATTAAACAGGCGGTTGAAGTCGCGCCATCAAGATCAATTAAGTAACGATGCAGCCCTGAGATGATACCTGCTGGGATCCCCACCCAAGGGCCAAAAAGGATACCGCCAGATAACACTGCAATAATACGCACATTAACCAAGGAGCCATCGACCTCAATGCCGGTGTAGGTGCTCATAACCGCAAATAAAGTAAATAACAGCGACATCATCGCCATCTCAATCGGTTTTCGATTTGGTTTGGTGATGATTTTTTGAAAGCTGCGGGTGCGAGTGAGCAAAAACAGCAGCATCAGCATTAAGGCTGCCCGTTCAAATACGGCGATTAACATCATTAATTGCTCGGTATACATAGCAGCGCCTCTAATAAACCTAATTGATAGCAATAGGTATAAGAATTATATGATGAAATTTTTACAATGCCAGTATTTGACCTTAAAGGTAATTGTAGAAAGGTTTATATCGATTAAAGAAGTTTAAAATTTTCCAAGCTTAAAAAGCTTGCCAAAAAATGCCAAATGAACAGAAAATTGCCACAAACCAAGCCAGTGAGCGCATAGTTGATAAGCCCTTTAAGTACAGCAAGTGATAGCTCACTCTAGCAACCACATGCACCATAGCTAACGTCGAAACAGTAGCATTAACATTATCAGTTGCGATCGCGGTTAAACTGCATAAACCAAAAACGATCAAAGATTCAAAGGCGTTTTGATGCCCTGCTAGTGCTCTTGCGCCAAAACCGGTTAACTTTGCTTGCTGTGCACGCGGATGTGCATTGTCATAACCGCCGAGTTTTGCCATTGCCACAGCAACTGGCCCCTTGGCTAAATAGGGTAATAAGATTGTGATAAACAGACAAATCAGTAACGTTTGCATAAAAGCAGCCCGAGTAAGTTAAGGTCATTAATTACTAGTAAATCATTAATTACTTTTTAAGCCCAATGTTTTATTCAGCTAATGTTTTATAAATAATTGATTACCCATGGACCATTCCACCCTGTAAAACCGTTACTACTAACTTATGCACAGTCATCAGAATTTATTTTAAACAAAGTGATTCATTATTAAGCCTTTAAAATCAGAAACACACCTTGGTTAAATTAGCTGTCAGTCATAACAGCCTAGTAACAGCTTCACCAATGCAACTGATACAGCGCCCTGATTGAGGTTACTAAAGGTAATCCTCCAGCAATGAACCCCAGCCTACTGACAGCATAAATCTAACCATTTTATGCACAATATCGATAAGTTATACTTTAGCTAAATTCTTTAGCTCAAAGCTTTAGATCAAAGCTTTAGCTGAGTGCTCTGTTCACTGCAATTTGAGCCACTGTCACGATCGCAACCCTTCACGCGTTCAGGGTTTGTCAGTCATTGCTAATAAATAGATAAACCATTGGCAGATTATGACTCTAATACTCGCCACCCTAGCTGTATCATTATCAAACAATAACAGTTGTTTTTATGCACACTTTTTAACTACTTATTCCTAAAAACCTTTTGACACCTTTGTTAATGAATTGTTAAGTTAGAGCTTGTACTCCAGCTGATAATGAATTGGAGTGACAAAAATAACCTCATGAAAAAGAAGGCTAATTGATTAATTACTTTTAACCATCGTGTATGTAATGACGTTTATTTCGTGATGGATAATAATAAAAACACCCACAAGGAAGCGCTAAATTATGAACAGATTACTGGTTCTCATTTTACTCTTTGTCAGTTTACAAGTTTCAGCTAAATCGTTACCACCGATACTCGATCATCTGCCTGTGTGCACGCCAACAGTGATCGATGGCATCTATGTGGAAAATACCCTTAAAAATAGCTCAAATGATAAATTAATAGAAACCAGCTTTCGCCTGATCCAGAAAAAAGCCAAACAAAAGCGGGTCGATGCCGTCATTATTACTAATTTAATTGAAGCCAATAAAATTATTATCACTGCTGACTTAATTGATTTTTGCGACGAAGATGACCGGTTATCTTCGGTGAAAACTGCTTATAATCAACTTAGTCGTAAACCCATTAGCTTTAAAAAACCGGCGCCAGCCACTAAGGTTTCAACAGCAGCAACGACCAATCGCATTGCAGCTAAACCCAAAACGACCACTGCGCCACAAGTCACTTTAGCGCAGTCACAAATTAGCCCTGCGATTACAATACTGTCAGAAAAAGAATTATCTAGCCTTGCAAGAGAAGCAAGCTTTCCTTCAACTAATGTGACTCTATCTAGCGCCTACGGGGTTAGCATTGATGATTCAACCCAACGTCTGATTGAATTACTAGGTCCTGCCAGCGCTTTATTTACCCTAAAAGATCAATCCCAAGCATGGCTATATGGCCGCGAGCTGTGGTTTATTATCGACAACAATAAAATTCAGCAAATATCCTATAAAGATCGCTCATTACTTAACTACAATGGCAAAAATTTAATTAGCTACAACGAAAGGTTTGATAATAACTGGCTGATTGATGATAAAGCCGGATACCGTGATGAAGTACTGCAAGTGCGCAATAAGCTTGATTATTTAAAGCAAACCAGTACTGAAGAATATATCGTCTCCAATCATAAAAACTTACTGACGTTAGAGTTTGATGAGTTTTCTTCTATCACCAGCGATGAGCCTGAATTACTGCTCACAGGTTTCACCTTTAAATCAAGAAAATACAGCCGTGATAATGATGAGATATTATTTTCGGAGCTCAATAGCCAAAAGTTAACTGAAGTACTTTTACCTACTGAGAACAATCAACCCAGCACGCTCGATGCGCTAGTTAACCGTTTTGTGCCTAATGTTATTCAATTTTCAAACAACGGCGTTTGGAGTTTACTGTCAAAAAATGTGCAGGTTAAGCATTACAATAATGTCATTCAAAAAGTAAAACTCTCTGAGAGTATTAACTACCCTATTGAGTCTGATGAGCAGTTTATGGCTTATTTAAAATCCATTAATATCCCAGCCACCCGTGAAGCTATGTTGGCACACTTTAGCGATCAAGCCAGTGCATGGTATGAGATCATTAATGTCGAAAGTGATGACTTTGTATTAAAAGCCGAGTTCACCTCTGAAGATGATGATGCGATGTTGATTTCATTGGAAGTTGAGTATTTATAAACAGCTCTTATACGTAGCACTTATCAATAACAATCATCACTCGCTTAAACAGTGATATTGTTATTAATACTATGATTAACACTTCAAAAAAGCCCAATAGAGACTATCTATTGGGCTTTCTTTATTCTTACCGTTATTAACTAAGTACGACTACTCATTTGGCAGCCACAATTTAACGCTTAAGCCTTTCTCTTTACGATTTTGCATGGTGATATGGCCACCATGAGCTTCAACTATTTCGCGGCATAAGGGTAAGCCAATGCCAGTGCCCGATTGTTTAGTTGAATAAAACGGTAATAAGGCTTGAGATAACACCTCGCTAGACATGCCTAAACCGTTATCTTCAATGGTGATCATCACCCCAGTAAGCGGATGACTGACCTCTAGAAACGCCATAGTGACTCCGTCTTTATCAGTCCCAGATTCATGGGCATTTTTAAGCAGATTGATTAACACTTGCTCTAATTGCACACAGTCTAAGGCAATGGCTTGTTGCGGCAATGCTGAGGTTAAACTGAACCGATACTGCTGGGCTAACTGCTCGATTAAATTGTCCCAATTAACTGGCGATCTTTTAGGTAAAGGCAGCTTAGCGAATTGGGCATAATGGGAAATAAATTGGCTTAAATGGGCGGTGCGATTTTCAATGGTATCGAATATCAGCGCTAATCTTTCATTATCAAAATCTTTAGTGAGTACTCTGCCAGAATTGACCATTGAAGCAATAGGCGCCACAGAGTTATTCAACTCATGACTGATAATGCGGATGACTTTTTTCCACACCGCTACTTCTTGGCGATTAAGTTCTTTGGTTAATTGTTTAAGTAAAATTAAATGGTGACGTTGATTATTTTGATTAAATTGCCCACGGGAGATATGCCATGTTTCGATTTCACCCGCGCTATCATCGCTTAACCCTTCGCCATTGGCATCAATGGAAAACAAGCCTTCATGTTCACTCTCTAATGCCTGCTTTAACGCGCTTGGTAACACTGCAATCAGCTCTGAAAGCAACACGCCTTCAATTCTAATCCCCTGATTAAATAAGTGTCTGGCAGCATCGTTAGCATAAATAATTCGCTGATTATCATCCACCAGCAACATGATGTTAGGCGAGTTTTGTATCACTTTATCGAGCATTAATTCACGCTGATAAATAAACTGCCGCTCTTTTCGCAGCTTGGCCGAGGCTTGATTGTATAAACCAGCCAGTTCATTCAGTTGCGGCTCAGCATATTCAGGTAATGACACACTAAATTCATTATCTTTAAAGTTGAGTAAGCCGACTTCTAATGCTTGTAAGCTTTCGCCCAGTTGACGAGTCAGGTACATACTGATGAGAAAACACAGGCCCAAGCTCACAACCACCGCGGCCCATACTGACTCATCCCCAAGCCATTGCCACAGACCGTAAGCCAGCAACAACGACACTAGGGTGCAGACTAAATTTGACAGTACCAGTTTGTTCCGTAGGCTCATTTAAGGTTTGTTCTCTAAGTTGATTTTCATACTGGTTTTCCATAACCACGTTGCTGAGCAAAAATTACTTATTCACTGACAAGCCATACTTTTCCATCCGCCGATACAGTGCTTGGCGGCTTAACCCCAGTGCTTTAGCGACTCTGGAAATAACCCCACTGTGCGCCACTAACGCTTGTTCAATTTGTTGCTTATCAGGCTCTACAGTGGTGTTTGTCGACGTAACTGTGTGGTCTTGAGTAGGAAACTCTTTAGTAAGAGGTACGTTGTGCGATGAAGTCTTTGTTAGTGCATTCTGCTCTGTCAGCGTTTGCAACATTGACAACCCTAAATCAGCACAGCTTAGTTGTGATGATTTAGCCAGTAATACCGCCCTTTTACAGACATTTTCAAGCTCACGTACATTGCCCGACCAAGGATGATTTAACAGCGCTTGCTGCGCCTGTTTATCAAAACTAAATGTCTCCCCGACAAAGAAACTCGCTAAGGGTAATATGTCATCAATGCGCTGATTAAGCGGCGCTAACGCTAGTTCAATAACATTTAAGCGATAAAATAAATCTTCTCTAAACTGACCATTAGCAATGTCTTCGGCTAAGTCGGCATTGGTAGCACTGATGACACGTACATTCACTTTTCGAGTTTGATGACTGCCTAAGCGCTCAAACTCACCCGTTTGTAAAACCCGCAATAACTTCACTTGCCCAGATAAAGGCAAGTTACCAATTTCATCTAAAAATAAAGTGCCGCCATCCGCCGCTTCAAAACGGCCAATACGTGCTTTATTTGCGCCAGTAAAAGCCCCCGCTTCAGCGCCAAACAGCTCAGCCTCCAACAAGTCCATTGGCAGTGCGCCAATGTTCACTTTTATAAACGGTTTACTTTTTAACAATGAATTTGCTTGGACGATATCAGCAATTTTATCTTTACCTGCGCCATTGGGGCCAGTGATCATCACCGACACATCAGAGCGCGCCACTTGCAGTGCTAAGTCAATGCAACGCTGCATGGCGCCGCTGCCAAATACCATACCGCATAAATTAGCGTCTTTAATGGCGCTCATGCGTTCTGAATCCAGCCGTGACAATTGGTTATTTTGCTTAGATAAGTGATATATCGATAACAAATTACTGATGCTATTTAGCAGCTTGGCATCATCCCAAGGTTTACCCATGTAATCGGCAGCCCCAGCTTTAACCAGCTCAACCGCGGTTTCTAGCTGAGTCCAGGCGGTCATTAAGATGATAGGTAAATTGGGTTGTTGTTCACGTAAGGTATAGAACAGCTGGCGGCCTTCTTCACCAGAGGTGGTGTCCTGGGTGAAGTTCATATCCTGAATAACCAGGCTGATATCTTGCTCTGCCACAATCTGTAAAGCTTGCTCTGGGGTTTCGCAGCTTAATGATTTATAGCCATGAATATCCAACATTAATGTCAGAGCGCTACAAATGGCATGATTATCATCAACGACTAAAATACTATCCATGTGTGTTCATTGTTCTCTTTTTTAGGGATACCCTTATGGGGTTCAAACTACCGTAAAATAGCCTCGTTTACGAGGGTATCTTACGGTACATTTGCTCTACACGCTGCGGGTGGCCATTGCAGGTGAAATACTTGAGGCGCGAACGGCAGGAATAATAACCGCGAGAGTCGTCACCACCAATAAACCCAAGGCTGCAGAAATTGGATAAACACTGGGCAGCATAGGCAGGCTATATAGCGTCATTAATTGTTGGCCTAACTGCATCGCCAGTAAGCCCCCGATAATGCCGCCAGCAATACAAATTAAATAATTTTCAACCATAAAATAACTGACTATATCGCGCTTTTTAGCCCCTAATGCACGGCGAGTACCAATCTGTTTAGTGCGGCGCTGAATGTTAAACATCACCATTCCCGTCAAGCCTAATGCAGTAATCAATAGCAATAGCACCACCATCATACTCAGCACTGTCGCCATTAAACGGTGATTACTATAGGTCTGTTTTTTAAGGTCTGACAGCGATGAAAAGTTATCAATAACCCGATTAGGGTTTTCTGCATGGAACGCCTTTTTAATGATCGCTTCCAAATCAGCTATGTGCTCAGGTAGTGCTCTTACCATGTAGGTCTTATTAGTACTCTGACCACCAAAATCAATATTTTGCATCACACTGTATTCAAAATTTGGGTTATCTACCCAAGCCCCTTGCAGCTTTTCAATCACCCCGATTATTTCAATGGGCGTCTCACCTTGATACATGACTTTACCCACGGGTGATTCATCGCCCCAAAACTCTTTAGCTAAAGGCTGAGACACCATGGCTAACATACCGCTGTCATCTAAGCTGGTATTCATTTCTTCAGGCCTAAAATTACGCCCTTCTATGAGTTTAGCTCCCATGGTGTTTAACAGATGAACGCTACCTAAATAAAAGGCAAAACCAGGCGTTGTTTTAGCAGTATCACTATCTGGTCCATCGTTATATATGTCCATCCAACCACTATCACTTAACGGCATCATATTCGTTGATGACGCATCAATCACATTAGGCAAACTGCGCAATATTTGCTGGTCAATTTTGTTCTGCTCAATATTATTAATTGCGGGGTCAAAGTTATAAACATTAAAGCTAAAGATTTGCTCTTCAGCGTAACCTGAGTCGCGCTGCATCATGGTTAAGCGTTCATGAATAATAAAACTGGCATTAGCCACAATCGCTACTGAAAGCATGATTTGCAGTAACAACAGAACTGGCGCGCTCTTACTGCGCAATAAACTCGAAATAATCGGTTTGATATGTAACATGTCGAATTCCTTTTTCTGGTTAGCTATTGTGCTTTCAAATACACACTTGGTTTAGTGCGGCACACGACCCAAGCAGGATAAACACCCGCTAACACAGCGGTTGAAATGGCAATTAATGGGGTAATAATCCACATACTGCTATCAAGCCCTGCCACGCTGGCATCGACATTAAATTGTGATTCAAGCAGGATTAGTGCCCCCCAAGCCCATAACAACCCGACCACGCCACCAATAAAACCGATAATGCCAACTTCAACCATATATTGACTGAATATTTGCCCACGGCTAGCACCAATAGCACGGCGAACACCGACTTCTGGCGCACGCTTTAAAAACTTTGTCAGCAATAATCCAAGAATATTGACTAAGCACACCGTCAGAAACAATACACTCAATCCCACTAAGATTTTGTTATCCCTCGGTACGACATTATTGTCCTCAAGCCACTTCTCCACATGACTTATCTGTACAGCTTCTTTGGCTGTTTTAGCCGTATCAGTAAAGCGGCCAAAGCTGCGTTGCTGTTCAACATATTGCGTTAACCACGTTTGTAACTGTTGCTTATCAGCTTCTGTATCTAATAGTGTCCAGAATTGAATCCAAACTTTCTCAGAATTCAATCTATCTTGGTGGGTCAACATCGGTTCAAACTGCCATCCTTGGGTATTACCCCAAACATCAAATTCTTCTTGTTCGGTTAATGAGAAGGGAATAAATATATTCTCTGCATCATTAAAACCACCATTGGTAGGATCATAGTATTTAGGTTGTGGATTCCAATCCTTTATCACCCCAACAATTTGATATGGTTTACGGTTTAAATAAATTGTTTTACCAATACTATTCTCACCATCAAAAAAAGTAGTATTAAGTTTTTCACTAATCACCACTTGATACGCTGGCAGAGAATCAACACTTTTATCCCATCGCTCACCGTATAGGAATGGCACTTCAAAAATGGTAAAAAAATCGCCATCAATCACTCGAACACTTTCTAAAGTCGGCTCTTTTTTAGGATCATCAGACTGCATGGCCAGTCCCGTTCGATAAGAAGCGGCTTTAAGCTTTAGATCATTATGATTTCTAAGGTTAATTACATCCGTGTAGGTGATGTTTGACATGAACTCATCCCATGAATCTAATCCTTGGCTCCACAACTGCACCGAATTGATTTGATCACTACGATCACCCGCCGGGTTATAAGACATGGTTTTATAAACATTTAAGGTGGTGATAGTAATGCCAATACCTATGGATATGGCTAATATCATTAGCAATGACAACATGGGTGTTTTCTTGATGCTGCGCCAAGCAAGATCGCAATAGTATAAAAACATAGTGACTCTCCTACTCGGTCATTAAGCGCCGTTAGCGACTTTTTGTAAGTCGGCTACCACACTGTGGTCAGCTTGTTGATACATGGAAAAGTCACAAACCTGACCATCGACAATTTGGATATTGCGCTGAGCGCGGCGAGCAAGTTCGGCATCATGGGTTACCATAATAATGGTGGTCCCTGACTGATTAATATTTTCTAATAATTCCATCACTTGGCGCGCCATTAAGCTGTCTAAATTACCCGTTGGCTCATCGGCAAGTAAAAAACGAGGTTCACCAGCCAGCGCTCGAGCAATAGCAACTCGTTGCTGTTGCCCGCCGGATAGTTGCGTCGGTAAATGCTTCATTCTGGCAGCAAGACCGACTTGTTCTAATGCTGATTCCACACGGCGCTTGCGCTCAGCCTTATTAAAGCCACGATAGCGCAGTGGCACTTCAACATTTTCAGCTAAATTCAAATCTGGAATAAGGTTAAAACCTTGGAAAATGAAACCAATTTTTTCATTGCGAACTTGGGCACTTTTATTGTCATTAAGGTTTGATACATTGACGCCATCAAGGTGATATTCGCCGTCAGTAAAACCTTCAAGCAAACCTGCAATATTCAAAAAGGTGGTTTTACCTGAACCTGATGGCCCTGTTACAGCAACAAACTCACCTTCTGCCACTTCAAGGTTAAACTCCCGTAATGCATGGGTTTCGACTAAGTCCGTTTTAAATACTTTGCTAATATTTTTCATTGATAACATTGTTGTATTTCCTTGTTTAACTCGGCGGTATTTCATACCACTTCAAGTTCAATTAATTTGTTTAACCTTCCATATATGATCGATATGGCATGATTGAATAGGCGTTAAAAAATCACCACTATCTGTAATACTGAGGAGATGTCGAGCTTGATGAAGGCGTTAACTAAGTCATTCTGAACCGCTTCAGTCGCGCTATCTGACACTTGAGCGGTTAAATCAATGAGCTGAAAAGTGAATGACAACCAGTCTAGGCTGGCATCTATACGATAACTCACCGCTAAACTTAAAAGCATCAAAGCCATCACGCTAATAAAGGGTCTAGTTTGTAATTTTTTCATGGTCGTATCCTTACCGAGCTTGGATTAAATTTGTTGGATAAAATTTAAGTTTTTATAAATTCTGATTATCTAATTTGAGCTTATCTAAGCTGAATAGTGTCATCGTTACTAAAAGCTTCGGTGCCTGAAATAACCCACACATCACCTTCTTTACCGCCTTCAATCACTTCCACCTGACTCATACTTCTCACACCTAAAGTCACGGCCGTCTTTTGGGCTATATCATCAGTCAATAAATAAGCTGTTGAGCCACCGCGATTTAAAAAGTCGCCGCGCTTAACCATTAATACATTGGGGCGGTTTTCCAGTAATACTCGAGCCGATAAGCGCTGATTTTGACGTAATGACAATTGCTCATCAGCATCAAAGCGAACTCTGGCAGTGACTTCACGGTTACGCACTTCTGGTGAGATTGAGGACAATTGCCCCATGACATTGATATTGCCAAAGCTCAGCTCTACATCCATGCCGATACCTAAGTCATCAGCATAAGATTCAGGTACGGCGAGCTCTGCTTCAAAGGCACTTAAATCCACCACGGTTAAAATAGGTTGGCTGGCACCAATACGGGCTTTTTGCTCCACCAGCCAGTTACCAATAATGCCTTTCACTGGGGCTTTAATGTTAAGCGCACCAAGTTGACGGGCTAACTCCTTGACCACTAACGCTTGTCTAGACACTTCTTCGGCACGATTTTTAAGCTCAAATGCTAAGGTATCGCCCATTAAGTCAACTTCGGCAATGGCATGTTGATGCAGCAATTTTGCTTTGTGCAGATCATCCTTACCCTTTTCAAAATCGATTCGACTAATCAAACGGCTTTCAATCAGTTGATCGCCGCGGCGACTTTCACGATCTGCCGCCTCTAAGTCCACTTTGGCCATGTCTAACACTTGGCTAACTCTGAGTTGTTCTCGGCGAGCATCTAACTTGGCCCGTTCTAAATTACTTTCCATTGCCCCATACAATGATTGCTGCTGCTCATAAGAATTTTGTAACTTAGGGCTTTCTATTTGAGCAACCACTTGACCAAGTTCAACGATATCGCCAGGTTGGCTCAGCATAGTCACCACACCTTGTTCAGTGCTATATAAAACAGGTGCATTAGCAGCAACGATTTTACCGGTGGTGGCAATATCACGAACCAAAGTGCCGCGAGTCAGTGTCGCTAGCCTTAAGTCAGTTGCATCAATTGAGCGAATATTATTGTCATGTCCTAAGCTTGCCCACACCAACGCACTCATCAACAAGCCAAGGGTACCAATCACTAATGGCATTTTTAGCTTATTGGTTAGCTTTGGCTGAATAACCTTATCTTGTCCGCTGGTATCTTTAATCATCATTAATCCTAGAATGCGCTCAATGCTGCTGCATTTATCAATCATATTGCATTGGATATAGCACAGGCTGTGCCATAAATTAAATAATGATATTAATTAGATACTTAAGATATTTTAATTATACGACCAACAATCGAAAGTGTCCGCGGACACCCTGTAAAGTGTCCGCATTAAAATGAGAAGTGTCCGAAAACAAAAAAAGTGTCCGCGCGGACACTTTTGGGCAATCTATATTGAACTGCTTAATTCAAGCCGCTTTAGGGCTGACGCACCTTATCCAATGCACTACACAAGGCTTCAACACCTAAAATAGCCCGTGGTGAGGCGCGATGCAGTACATCTGCATTGAGTTGATAAATGTGCTGATTTTTAACTGCGGGTAATTCTGGCCACTGTGACCAATCAACACCAATAACGTTGCCCTCATCTTGGCTTTGTAAAATCACTTCTGCCATGGTGAGCAATACATTCTCAACGCTTACTTGCGGGTATTCACTGGCTGCATCGATAAAAACATTTTCACCATGACAAGCTTCGATAATATGCTCTATCCAACTGCCTTTAGATACTGTCATTAACGGCGTTGACCACAACTGGTAAAACACTTTTACTGGCGACTTTAATTGATTTTCAGCGCGGATATCCGTTAGCTGCTGACGATAGTTTGCTGCGACTTTAGCCGCTTTATCTTGATTACCCGTAAGCTCACCCAATTGTTCTAATTCATTGGCTACATCATCAAGGCTTTTAGGATCGCTATTAAACACCTTAAAGCCTAGCTGAGTTAGCTGGGTGATATCGTCCATTTTATTGCCGCTATTCCACACCACGATTAAGTCAGGGTTTAGCTCTAACACTCGCTCAATTTGAATACCGTAGTAACCACCGATACTGGGAATAGACTTTGCTGCCTCTGGAAAATCAGTATGATCAGTAGTGGCAACAATAGACTCGCCAGCACCGATGGCATAGAGCATTTCAACCGCGTGGGGCGAAAGCGCTATGATACGTTTAGCGGGTTCGGCTTCTTTTGTCTTAGCGTCTAAAAAAGGACTTACCACAGTGGTGATGATAAAAAAGATACTGATGGAAATTCGTGACAACATGCTTTTCCTTTGAAAAATTACACTGGGGTTATTGGGTCAATGCTATCCCAGACTCTATCTGCAACCGACTATTACTTCAAACAACTCAGTCAATGAGCTACTCAATGAGTGTATCAGGCCAACCGTGAGTATCGATGTAAGCTTGTAAGTTTTTAGGTCTATATTTCATGTCAGCATCCCATCTTTGTTTCACTGATTGATGTATCCAAATAGGTTTCTCGCAGTCAGTTAGCGGGCGATGATATTCACCACGAATACGATACACATGCTTTTTAGACTTATGCTTGGTCGCCATAGGATTAGGGCGCAAACTGTCATGCAAATGGGTCTCAAATGCTAAGTCAAATTCACTGGCTTGTTGCATCATCCATTTAAGCGCGATATCCGATAAACAGCTCTGATCATCATCAGGCTTATAACTGCCGCCTATATTACTGTGCACCCCTGCAAACCACACTTGTTGAATATTCATGTTGCTGCGAGGCTGCCAAATGGTGGGTCTAAAGTCGTCACGCACTTCATCAATGGCTAGCGCATGGCGCGCTACGCTAACATTACGCCCAAGCTTAGTGTCGTAAAACTCATCTTTATCTTCAAATAAGCCTAAAAATGAGAATGGAATTCCCATGGCGCCGACGGTATCCCACACCCCAACAAATTTGACCTGCCTTGATGGGTAACTGTATTGCTCACGAAAAGCGATGGATTTTGCGCCATCAGGCTTATAAGGTTTTGATTTGGATTTATAGTGCTCAAACGCCGCTTGAATTTGATTGGCATCGGGGCGCTTTAGAATGCCGCAGTTATTAATTAAGCCGCATAAACTGCGCACGGTATAAGCGCCGCGGCTAAAACCAAACAGATATATTTCATCGCCTTCGTGGTAGTTTTGTACGATATAGCGATAACAATCCATAATGTTCTTTTGAACACCACTGCCGGTTATGCCACCAGATACTGAGTCATAATATGAGCCGACGCCCCAATCGTAAAACACCTGTTGCGCCACTCCATCATCGGCAATGGGCTTAATGCCTCTGGCAATACGTAGCACATTGGTGGGAAAGTCTTTTTTAAGGTCTTTCTCTGGGCGGTTCCAGGTGCCATCGGCACAAATAACAATACGTTTTTTCATTATATCTTCCTTGAATTACAGCAATAAGTGCTAAGTAATAAAATAGTATCAATCCTTGCTAGCAGATAAAGCTTCGACCTTTAGACTATAGTCAGCCCGCCCTAACAGGGTTTACTCTAACTCAGCTATTGAGCCATAAACAAAGGAGTTTTTATGTTAACTGCGGATCAATCTGTACTGGTGATTGTGGATGTGCAAGGTAAACTTGCACAGGTAATGCAGCAATCTTCGGCGCTGCATCATCAGCTCGCTATCTTGATCCAAGGGGCACAATTATTTGATATTCCAATTTTATGGCTAGAACAACTGCCCGATAAATTAGGTCCGACCTCAGCGCAATTGAGCGAGCATTTATCTAAAACTACCCAAGTGATTGCTAAATCTCACTTTAGCGCATGGCAGTGCCAGGAGTTTCAGCAGCAGATAACGCGCTTAAATCGCAATCAGATTATTCTCGCGGGCATTGAAACCCATGTATGTGTTTATCAAACCTGTCAGGATTTGTTGGCTAATCGCTACCATGTGCATTTAGTTGCCGATGCGGTGTCATCGCGCATTGAGGCCAATAGAGCCTTAGGCATTGAAATGATGCAAGCCCTAGGCGCTAAACTCACTAACATTGAATCTTGTTTATTTGAATTGCAACATCAAGCGACAGGCGAGCGCTTTAAATCATTACTTAAGTTGATCAAATAGCAATTCTAAATTAAAGCCTTATGGATGATTGTTAGCGCTTAGCAAATAAGCGCTATTACGGCGCTTTGAATACCAAGCAAATGGCTTTTTAGATGTCATATTTAATCCCATGTAACCTTTATCATTGGGCATGATTTGGGCTTAAATAATCGCATTTCTTGCGCTAAACACTGCTGCATGCAAACATAGTTTCTCGATTTATCCTCCCAAGATTGTCAATAAATTGCTGTAAATCTAACCTGTGTATTTTGTATTAAGCTAAACTTACTGATAGTTTTATGGGAAACACAGTATTTCTGTTATTATTTGCAACCAAATAATCATAATTTAATGGATTAGCACTCGCTATCCAAGTTCATTCGCCACAGGTAAAAATATGATTAACCACTTCACCGTCCTCGGTGTTAAAGCCAGTGCCAAAGAAGACGAAATAAAAAAAGCCTATAAACGTTTATCAAATAAGCTGCACCCCGATAAACTGCTTAACGCATCTGAAGAAGAAAAGCATCAAGCTGCAGAGCAGCTACAAAGGGTTAAAAATGCCTATGATGTTTTATCTGATAAAAAATTAAGAACTGCATTTATTAAAGATTTTAATAATGTCATCGTGACCAATCCTACAGCGGCAATGACCGAGCTGTGGGACCAATTTTATTCTTGAGAAACCCATGAGCCAAACACTTAATATCTCACGCATCAATGAGTTAAAAAATAATGCCTATGACAATATCGAATCGTACAACGACCCCGATACCCCTGATGCATTAGCAAAATTCACCAACTCAATGAAAGAGATTTTATTAGCCGATCCGTCGATGCTAGCTGCGGTACCCGAGTATTTACCGGTTGCCTTATTTAATCGCATTCGTTTTTCTGACGAAGCCAAAATGAAATGGGCAGGCTGGATTGATAATGCGGTATTGCCAACATGGGACGAGTTTAAAGTCACGGTGCAGTTCAACAATGCCGATGTGCCATTAGTCCTTGCAGTACGTAAATATTCTGAAGAACTGTTAATTGAAAGCTGCGCCGTGGTTTATCTGCTTAATACTCAAGATAACGTGGTTGCACCAAGTAAGTCTTTTGCTTCATCTGAAGGTGGCAATAGCGACGATGGTTATGACCCATATAATAATGATGACGACAGCCAAAGCGAAGATGAAGAAGGCTATTACGACCAATATGATGAAGAGGAGCGTTAATGAACAATCTTATTGAAATCACTGCTGCTGAGATTAAAGATCTCGCTGATGTTGAGCCACAACAAGCCAGTAAGCGCTTCGAAATCATTGCTAACACAATGAATGATGAGCAGCTTGTTGATGTCATTGAGCATATGGATATCGTTACCTTAACTCAAATCAACAGTCATCATGATATTTCTTGTCCGTCGATCATGTCTGAGCTGATGACCCCAGAGCAAATCCGCGACATAGTGTGTCAGCAACCTTTGTATTGGGAAGAGCAAATTAAAACCAATGTTGATGAATTAATGCATCATACCTTTGAGTTTTTAACCTACCTTATTCGTATTCAGGGCACTGAAGAAAAACAAGCCGCCATTTTAGAGTGTATTGCAGAAGATCCTGCTGGGCTGTTTTATTTATCAATTCCGTTTATTGAGTTGATTTTGGCGCCATCAGCCGAGCAAGACCACAACACTATTTTTGACTCATATGATGACGAAGATGATGGTGAAACAGTGGGTTATAGCAACTGGCAAGCAGATGAAGAAGCCCATAGCCTAGCGATGGATGATCCCCGCAGCCTATTGGCATTAATTCAACAAATTGCGCCTGAAGTGGCCAAGTCGATTAAAAATCTGCTGCGTAATGAAAGTTCTGGTTGGGAACAAATCATCGGTAAATTCGTTAATGAGCTGGTGTTACAAGCAAAAGATAAAAACCAAGTGGCTGATGAGTACGCTGAAGTCGATGATATGTTTACTTTTCTTGATTAAGGAAACCAGTTAATGCAGTTAGCATTACGTGATAACAATCAAGGCCCATACTTTAGTCGGGTACTTGAGTATGGCCGCCGTGAAGCACTATTAACCGATGAGCATGTCACCCAAATAAAATCGAAAGCGATTTTAATGAGTCTTAAACTTGCTGATAAGTTTTATAACAAGCACAAAATGCATTTGCTGGAGCAAGCAGCCCATGATGTCATTGGCGTGGTTAGCCTAGGGCTTATTGCACTAACCGGTCACGAACCCGTTGGCTCAATCAACTTGCTGAAAACCCCTGATGGCATAATGAAATGCTTTCAAAAAGGCTGGAGCATGTTGACCACTGTGAGTAAGCATATGCATGGCAGTGAAAAATCACTCTATGGTGATATCAATCCAATACTCATGGAAAAAATCTCGACCCCGCCAGATACAGATGAGTGGCTAGGTTGGCAAGATTATCAAAAAGCGCTTACTGACCACAGAAGTCAAGAAGCCACGAAAGTATTGCTTGAAACCTTTTACGCTAAAACTGAACTCGATCCATTATTTAGTCTTGGGCTTGAAAGCGTGCTGGCTGAAGCCGTGCTTTATCGCATGATGTTTGATGATGCTCGTGTACGTGAAGACATGAAAAAGCGCCTGCGTAAAATTGCGTTAGACGATAAGTGGTTTAGTGTTGAAGTGCTCCAAATTCACACTGACCGAGCGCTGTCACTCTTGCCAGAACCACTCGCAGACACCATTCGCCAAGACTTAGGTAAGCATTTTTACCAAGAGTTATTGCGAACGCTTAAGTTTGCCAAAAAATACCGTGAACTTGCCCTTGGTGATGCCAGTCCTGAAAAGCTTGAGCGTTACGAGCAAAAACATGGCCTACAAAGTGTGTTACTCGGTTGGCAAGACACCTTTGAGTTTTAGTGACACCAAAGACACTAAATAGCGCAATATTAAAGGGTAATAACATTACCCTTTTTTTATGCTTTAAACTTCTGATCTAAATATAAATTTCCAACGTATTATCTAACTCAGTATAACGCGAGCAAGTACCGGAGTTGCCCATGAATAGAGATGTTACTGACAGAAATAGCGCGAGCAGTGTAGCCAAGATCCCCAGTAGTCGTTTATCTCGTTTAGGTAAAATGGGCTCATTAGCATCAAGGGTTGCTGGCAACGTACTGTTTGAAGGCGCCAAACAGCTCAGTAAAGGTCAATCACCTCAGTTGCAACAGTTGGTACTTACTCCCAAGAATATGACTCAAGTGGCTGAAAAGCTCGCTCAACTTCGTGGCGCGGCCATGAAAGTGGGTCAGATGATCTCTATGGATAGTGGTGATTTACTGCCTCCAGAAATCAGTGACATCTTAGCGAAACTCCGCGATGATGCTAAAGCCATGCCCCATAAACAACTGGTTGCGATCCTCAAACAACAATGGGGACAAGATTGGTTAGCTCCTTTTGCCCAATTTGAATTACGCCCTTTTGCAGCCGCCTCTATTGGTCAGGTACATTTAGCCTATCTAGACAGTGGTGAAAAACTAGCAGTTAAAATTCAATATCCCGGTATTAAAGACAGTATCGACAGCGATATTGATAATGTTGCGAGCCTGCTAAAAATGGCGCAGTTAGTGCCCGACCATGTGCAATTTGATAAGTTACTCACTGAAGCTAAAGCACAATTACACCACGAAGCTGATTATCACTACGAAGCTAATTTACTGCAGCAATACTACACTTGGGTCGCTGATACGCCACACTTTGTGGTACCAAGAGTTTATTCGCAGCTTAGCACCGACAGTATTTTAGCGATGCAGTTTATCGAAGGCGTGCCAATAGAATCTGTGCTCAATATGGCGCAAAGCATTCGCGATAAGGTCGCCACCCGGTTACTCAGTCTTTTTTTAGATGAGCTGTTTACCTTTAAGTTAGTACAAACAGATCCCAACTTTGCCAACTTTATGTACCAAGCAGATTCTGACAAAATTGTGCTGTTAGATTTTGGTGCTACCCGCAGCATTTCTGATGATTTATCCAGCGGCTATAACATGTTAATGCAAGGCGCTATGACCAGTGATAGCGCACTCATGACCCAGGCTGCAGCGCAAATTGGTTTTTTTCAAAAACACATTACCCCAGAGCAGCAACAAGTCATTGTCGATATTTTCCATCAAGCCTGTGAGCCATTACGATGTGAAGGGGAATATGATTTTGCCAATAGTAATCTCGCTAAACGCATTACCGACTCAGCCAAGGCCATGAGCACCAAACAAGATGAATGGCACACACCGCCAACCGATGCGATTTTTATCCATCGCAAGTTAGCCGGTATCTACTTACTTGCCTCTCGCATAAAAGCAAAAATTGATGTCAGGCAGCTGTTTTTAAGCCATCAAAACAACATCTAGCATTCGCACTTAACGCTGACGTTTATTGCCAAAAGGCTTGTTTAATAATAAAACAGTCCCATATAAGAAAGTGACGTTTATTAAAAAATTTATAAACGCCTTATAATTCAACAAGGAGAGTGACATGTTCAGCCACATCATGATCGGCAGTAACGATATACAAAAATCAAAAGCATTTTACGATGCCACCTTCGCCGTTTTAGGTTACGAACCTGGGGTCATCGATGATAAAGGTCGTTGTTTTTACTTCACTGAAAGCGGTATTTTTGCCATCACTAAACCCATCGATGGCGAACCTGCAACCCACGGCAACGGCACCACTATCGGTTTTAGTGTTAAAGATGCTGCTCAGGGCGATAAATGGCATGAAGTCGGCGCCGCTCATGGCGGCACACCTTGTGAAGAACCGCCTGGAGTACGTTCAAACCCTGCGATGAATTTGTACCTTGCCTATTTACGCGACCCTGATGGCAATAAAATTTGTGTACTGCATCGACTTCCAAAATAATCGCAGTCGTAAATACAAAATAGTAACGACTGAAGTTATTTCTACCGCACGATAAACACTGAAAAATGACTTAAAGTCCAACAATCACATAGCCTTGATACTCGCTATGTGATTGTTAAATTGTCAAAGGCTGACATCAGCAACTCAAATAGCGTCTCTCACTCAAAATAGCTCATAATGCCGCTCAACAAAGGCCCTCATACTGAAGCCTATCAACCTCAAGCGCTACCTGTGTAAAATTAGCCACAATAGTAAGCGGCTACACTATCTTAATAGACTGCACCATCTTAATAGCAATAGGGTAAACTCTAGCCTGTAACCACTTGGACAGAGACTGCATGATGAAATTGGCCATTGCATTATTCCTCGCTTATATTTTACTGTTAGTGCCCAGCACCCACGCTAGCCAAGAACAGTTTAAAAGCGCCACTAATCAGCTTGAACCAACAAAAGGCCAATTATCAGTCAAGCCGTTAATCGACAATGTATTTCAGTTTACCTCTTACTTCCAAACTCAAGATTACGGCTTTGTATCAGCTAATGGCTTAGTGGTTATCGATGGCTCAGAGGCCTACTTGATTGATACCCCATGGACAGAAAAAGATACCATTCAACTGGTGCGATGGATTAAGCAACAAGGCTTTACGCTACGGGCGAGTATTTCAACTCATTCCCATGATGATCGCGCAGCCGGAATTGGCTACTTAAATACCATAGGGGTTGATACTAACGCCTCTGAATTAACCAATTCATACTTAAAAGCCAATAATAAGCCTTTAGCAAAACAGGCTTTTACAGGCGACAAGTTGCAATTAGCCCACAAGCAGATTGAAGTAAAATATCTCGGTGCAGGCCATACAGAAGATAACCTCGTGGTGTGGCTGCCTGAGTCGAAATTACTATTCGGCGGATGCCTAATAAAAAGTCAAGCTAGCAAAACTATGGGCTATATTGCACAAGCGTCACTTTCTGAGTGGCCAAATACCCTAGATAAAGCCAAAAGCCGTTATAATGATGCAATCATTGTGGTACCAGGTCATGGCAACAATGGCGGATTAGAACTACTCAAGCACACCCAAGAGCTGATTAGTAACCATTTAAAGTAATTTATTGAAAAAGAAGCTGTAGAAGATGCCAACTGATAATAACGCAACCCATTCCACTACAAACCAGCACTGCTTTGTGCCATTTAACACCAATGTAGATGGATATACATTGCCGGAAAAATTTACTTTCCCCTTTTATTATCAGCCACACCCATTAGCGATTATCGCCGCCGAGCAGCTACAAGAGCATTTACAACAGCAAACAGATTGGCTGCATAATTTTGGCATTACCGATAAAGAACATGATCAGTCAGCACCAACTGAAGCATTGCTTAGAAGAGAAGCATCAAAACACCTTCCTGCCATAGGTAAAATGTTTGGGGTATTAGTGGTCAAAAATACTCAGGGACAACTGGGTTTTTTAGCTGCTTTTTCAGGTAAATTAGCTGATAAAAACCTATGGCCACAATTCGTGCCGCCAGTATTTGATATGCTCAGTAAAGATAGTTTTTTCAAACAAGAAAATATCGAAATCAATCAACTCAATGCCCAGCTGGTTGAGTTAGAAAACGATCCATTATTACAGCAGTTGACCACTAAACTAGCGTTAACGCAGCAGCAAGCTGAAAATGCCATCGCGGCGCAGCGATCGCAAATGATCGAAAACAGAAAGTATCGCAAAGCTCAGCGAGCTCAAGCGCAAAGTCTCAATGAAACTGACTTTAAAACCTTATCAATTGAAATGAGCAGACAAAGCGTTAATGATAAATATTGCTTAGCAGAGCTTAAAGAGCATTGGGAGCGGCAAACTAAACTGGTTGCTGAGCCATTAGCTGAATTAGAACAAGCTATTAGTGCTATTAAACAACAAAGAAAGCAGCTATCTAATGGGCTACAGCATAAGTTATTTAGCCACTATCAGTTTTTAAATGCCCTAGGTGAGAGTAGTGATCTTAATAAGATTTTTAATGATGCGCCCAATCATTTACCACCTGCTGGAGCTGGTGAGTGCGCCGCGCCTAAACTGCTACAATATGCCTTTAAACATAATTTCACTCCTATCACTATGGCTGAGTTTTGGTGGGGCATGTCGCCCAAATCTGAAATTAAACAGCATAAAAACTATTACCCTGCATGCCATGGAAAATGCCGCCCAATTTTAGGGCATATGCTTAAAGGCCTACTGGTTGATGAAAATCCACTACTTAGCAACCCTGCTGAAGGGGTCGAGCTTCCCATCGTTTACCAAGACGATCATATTGTGATCGTGAATAAACCAGCGGAGTTTTTATCTGTGCCTGGTAAAAATATCACCGACTCAGTATATAGCAGAATGAAGCAAGCTTTTCCCCACGCCACTGGGCCACTCATAGTACATCGCCTAGATATGTCGACCTCAGGATTAATGGTTATTGCGCTGTCTAAAGAAGCCAATAAGCATTTAGTGCAGCAATTTATCAGTCGTACTGTCACCAAGCGTTATATCGCTAAGATCGATGGGGTCCCACAGCTTGATCGCGGCGATATTACACTGCCATTAAGAGTAGATTTAGACGATAGACCAAAGCAACTTGTCTGTTATTTACACGGAAAAAATGCACAAACCCATTGGCAAAAAGTACAGGAATTAAACAACTCTTGCTTAATTCACTTATTCCCCAAGACAGGCAGAACTCATCAATTAAGAGTCCATTGCGCCCACGCCAAAGGCTTGAACATGCCAATTTTAGGCGATGATTTATATGGAAAAAATGCACAAAGACTGCATTTACATGCTCAATTGCTGTCGATTATTCACCCTAATACAAATCACAGAATAACCTTTGAAGTTAATGCTGACTTCGAATAATCACAATATAAAACAATAGTTTTAAACAACTGAATGAATTAGTGTCAATTTTCTGTCTATTTGGCACTGATAAAAACTCTTAAAAATCCCCATTTCCAAGTGGAAATGTTAATCAATATCAGTTAATGTAATAAGTTCGTACGATATGCGATTTAATTGATAACAACCCAATAAGCTAACGTTTTCTACGTTATAAATTTTAGCCTTCCTACAAGCTGTTGATTAAATTAATAAAACTTTGGCTTACTGCACTATTTAAGGAAAAAAGTGGACTATGAAAGAGTGGTATTTCTCAAATAATGGTGAGATCAGCGGACCATTAAGGCTGGCAGAATCAAATAAGTTTATTGCGTCAAATCCAAATGTTTATGCTTGGCATCCTTCTTATGCGCAGTGGGTTCCTGTAAGTGATATAGAAGAGTTCGATGTTATTGGCTCTCCACCACCTGCACCGGCGGAAATCCCGCAACAACTGATAGAGCATTTCACAGCTAAAGAGCGTGAGCTAAATGCTGCGCTAGGCCGAATAGATAATACGATTCAAACTATCAGTAGTTCAATGGCAGATATTGATCGCGACACCAATCGCTTTAAACAAACCACCAAAGATTTAAACGATAAAGTAGAAGCAACGTTAAAAAGCGTTAATGAGCAATATGCTGCATTACAGAAGACTCTTGCTGGTGTTAACTGATTGAGTAAAGAAACCTTATTACTCTGATTTGCATATAACATTTGTTTATAACTAAAACATTAAGAATACGATTATGAAAAAATGGTTTTTTTCCAAAAATGGCAAAATAACTGGGCCATTTACAGAAGTTGAAGCAAAAGAATTTTTACTCAGTGATGGTAACTGTTATGGATGGCACCCATCATTCACTCAATGGAAACCTGCAAGCAGCATTCCCGAATTTGCCGCCTTTGTTCCAGCAGTGACACCACCAGCTGAAATACCTCAAGCATTAATCGCCGAATTTGCAGCTAAAGATAAAGCATTACAAGCAAAAATACTTAGCATGGAAGAAAGCGTTATTTCTACCAAGGCCTACCTGCTTGAGTTTGAGCAAGAAATTACTAATTATAAAAAATTAACGAATAATCTAAATGATGAAGTTAAAAATAATATTAGTCCTTTTGAAAACAAATATAATTCGCTACAAAACTCATTTGACGAATTAGTTAGTGCGTTATCAATTGCTAAAACTGAAGTTAATGAAGCTGTTACTGAATTTAATCAACGAGTCAACAAACGGCTTGCTGAAAGCGGCACCGATACTAAAGCCGTTACCGCAGCTCCTGTAGCTAAAGATGCTGCAGTAAGTTCGGCAGCTTTATCTGTTGATAATGTCTCTGCAATCAGTGATCAAATTCAAAAAGCACTTGCTGAAAGCATGATGTCAGCAGTAGAAGACGTCAACAACTCAGAACTGACAGCGAAGAAATCGTTAGATCCTGTTGCCGTAGCACCTAAAAAAGCTAAAGCAAAAATTGATAAAATAGAATTCTCTGAAGACATCGCTGAAGATACTCAATCTGAAGCTGAAGAAAAAGCGGCTGGTCTATCTGGCGTGAGTAATATCTTCAAATCTGTCTTCAAGGGGGATCCTAAGACACCGCCAAAAAAGTCAGAAACGCCGGATGATGCAGATCAGCTGGTGAAATCAACGAATGCTAACAGCAATGATAAGAAAGCTACTGATAAAAAAGAAGAAGTTGTAGAAACTGAAGATGAAAAAGAAGCCAGAATGAGACGTCGTAGAAGACGTACACATTACATTGCTTCTTAACATTTACAGCTACTGAGGTAATGATACTTAACTGCTGATAGTTGCACCGAATTGAATATCAAAACGGCCTATTTATTAAATAGGCCGTTTTTTATTGAATCGAGTTCGTTGGAATAGTCTTAACAGGGGTGACTCAATGCAGTATTCAGCGACTCAACTTTCCGAGTTGAACATTTGCAATGATTACCACTGTAATCGAATACAAAAATGTCCGCTCACTGCTGCAATCACCTTGTAAATGTCGCTTGGATATTACTCACTGCATATGTTGGCAAAGGTTGCTTGAGTTAGCGTTTGCAAATCTGCTGGCGCCAATGAGATTTCTAAGCCCCTGCGACCCGCGCTCACGTACATGGTATTAAGCTCCTTGGCAGAGCTATTTATCACGGTTTTTAAACGCCGTTTTTGTCCTAATGGGCTCACTCCACCAAATACATAACCGGTGGTTTTTTCCGCTAGCCCTTTATCCGCCATGACCGCTTTTTTACCACCAAGAGCTTTAGCAAGTAATTTAAGGCTCAACATTGATGTCATGGGCACAACCGCAACGGCCAATTCCTTGCTGTCTATTGTAACCACTAAAGTCTTAAACACTTGGCTCGCTGACACGCCAAGTTTTTCTACCGCTTCATCACCATAGGACAGGGCATTACTATCATGCTCATATTCATAGATAGTGTGAGGAGTTTTATGTTTTTTGAGGGTGTTAATCGCTGGGGTCATAGTGTCTGTAATAAATCCGTAAATAAGACCACCTAATGCTGTGATCTTTTAGCTGTTAGTATCTGTGATTTGTTGATATTCAAAACTGGTAATTTCAAAAGGATTGCCATCGGGATCTGCAAAGTAAATTGACCAGGTAATTTCATGATCGCTTTCAGTATATTTTATCTTATTCTCAGCAAGTTTTTGTTTCCACATCTGGTAATTATTAGCATCCACCCCAAAAGCGACTGTGGTAAATTTAGGCTTAATACTTTCAAAAAGCGCTAAATGAATATCACCATGCTCGATAGTTAGCGGGCCGTCGCCTTGACTCCAAAAGGCTAACGCTTCGACCAGCCTAAAACCCAGCACTTGTTGATACCAAGCGAATGCCTTTGCCCTATCCCTGACATAAATATGAATATGGTCAACCCGAGTCAGTTTAGGGCCAGTTTGACTGAGTTTTGGCTCATTAGAAACAGACATATTAACTCCGATTAATCCACGTTGGTGCACCAAACTCAGTCAATTGCTTATCGACTAGCACAATTGCATCATCATCTGAACAACACAGCAATTCTTGCTGTTTAGCTAATGGCAGCGACTTAAACAGTGATTGCGTTTGTGCGTCATTAATCTCTGTGGCCGATAGGTGCGGCACAAATAAAAATGGCACTAAGGCTAAAGCGCTGGTATCAATTAATCCCACTTGATTACTATCACCACATAAAGGCGCTGTATCAATTGATGGCGTCATTATCATCGCCCCAGCACTGATCCCAATAATCGCAGTACTAGTTCCTGCACAGTGTTTTACAGGACGATCAATTCTAAGGCGATCAATTTCCGGGCTATCTTGACTTATATCACCCAGTGCCAGTTGATAGAGTAACTTATCTAGCCCACGCTGCTTTAACCAGTATAGGAAACGATAAGTATCGCCACCGGATAAATATATTAGCCCTGCTTGGCGTAAAATACGTTCCGACTCGGTGGTATAGCCATCTTCAAGATCAATATAGTTAACCTTGTCAAAGCCAAGGCCCTTAAACATGGCAGCTACTGGCGCAAAATAGCTTCGCTGAGCATCTGGCTCAGATGCTATATAAACTACGCCAGCTTGCTTTTCTGCAATCGACAATGTCGCCACCATAGCTGCTATCGCTTGCTGGGATGCTATTGATGTTGCATCACTTAATAATGCTAATTTCATTGATCTTGTAAGTCCGTTTACTGTTTTGCATTTATGTCACATTTTGCCGAATAGCTAGACTGCTTAGTCGTCTGCTAAAGCATCAAACTGCTGTCTTTTCTCGTCCATAAACTGCTGCATCGCTGCAGGATCTTGCATCAAATGCGCCATTTGCGACATCACTAACATGTGTGGGGCATCTTGCTGCTGAAACATCGCCATAGCGTGCATTTTACTTTGCGCGACCATTTGCTCGAATGTCTCTGCGCGAAATACTTCATCACAAGCGCCACCAAGCTGTTTACAGGTCATTGTTTTCATCATTATCTCTCTTTTTAAATTATTAAAATTCTGTTGTATTAAGCACTTTGGCTTGCATAATGTTACCAAGGGTAAAGCAACAAATAAATTTGATTAATAATCAAACCCTAGCTGCGCTTTAATGCCATCATTAAAAGCGTGTTTTATCGGTTGAACTTCGGACACTGTATCGGCAAGTTCAATGATTTCACGATGGCAGGCACGGCCGGTAATGATAACATGTTGCATGGCTGGGCGATTTTTTAACGCATTCAGTACCCGCTCAACCTCTATGTAGTGATAGCTCACCATATAAGTTAACTCATCTAATAGCACTAAATTAACTGACTCATCTTGTAAGAGTTTTTCAGCTTCAAGCCAGGCTTCCATCGCCGCTTGAGTGTCTTTTTCTTTATCTTGGGTTTCCCAAGTAAAGCCTGTGCCCATGACATGAAACTCAACCCCTGCGCCTTCTAACAGATTGCGCTCGCCACAGGCCCAAGTGCCTTTGATAAATTGCACTACTGCGGCTTTGTGTCCATGGCCGACGGCGCGAGCAACAGAGCCAAAACCTGAAGTCGATTTACCTTTACCGTTGCCCGTCAGTACCAGCAAAATGCCTTTTTCATCTTGGGCGGCAGCAATTTTAGCATCGACACCTTGTTTTACTTTTTGCTGACGCGCTTTATGGCGATCGGCTTTAGTGGCATCGATATTACTGGTTTGGCTCTGGCTTTCGTTCTGGTTTTCGTTATCACTCATGAGAGACTTCCTGTTAATTTATCCATATCTAAATGCGCTTCAAGCACATCAGCTAATCGTTCTAATTGTTGTTCACGTATTTGGTTTATATCAATGCTTTTGGCTTGAGCAAGCCCTGCCCACTGCAATATAAGCTCACAGGCATCTGGGCTATCAAATAAACCATGAACATAGGTTGCCAAAATTTGGTTATCATCACTGAGTAGGCCTTCTGCGTACTGCGTATCACCCTGCTGTGATGTGAGACTGATAGGCGCTAGCAAATCTGCAGAAGTTAGCTTTTGAGTCACCCCGCAGTGAATTTCATAACCTTCAATGCTTGTTTTAGCTTCATTAAGCGCTAAGTGACCACTTACTTTACACAGGGTTTTATCTGCCGTCAGTGTGGTTTCAATGGGCAGTAAGCTTAAGCCTTTACTGCTACCTGCCACATCTTCAATGGCATCGGGGTCATGAATATATTGGCCTAACATTTGATAACCACCACAAATGCCTATGACTTTACCGCCATAACGTAAGTGCTTATTAACCTCAAGATCCCAGCCTTGTTGAAGCATAAATTCTAAATCTGCTCTGACATTTTTACTGCCTGGTAATATGATTAAATCCACTTTGGGGAAATCTGGATTACTGGATTGGGTTTGCAGGCTAAGATAATGAAACTCAATGTAAGGATTCAACCGTAAAGGGTCAAAGTCGGTATGATTACTGATCCTTGGAAAAACTAACACCAGCACTTTGAGCTTATGATTGATAATGGCTAAGTCCTTTTCCGAACCTGTGACTTTCCCATGGGAGTCAATCAGCGCATCTTCAGCATCTAAATGTAAATCATGTAAGTAAGGCAAAACCCCAAATACCGGTTTTTGGGTGTAGTTTTCCAGCCAGCCGATGCCAGATTGTAATAGGCTAATATCGCCACGAAAGCGATTAATCACAAAGCCTTTAACTCTTTGTTGCTCAGATCCACTGAGCAGTGCCAAGGTGCCCACAAGGTGGGCAAATACGCCGCCTTTATCAATATCAGCAATAATAATGACAGGGCAATCGACCGCTTCAGCAAAGCCCATATTGGCGATATCCCCTTCGCGCAAATTGATTTCTGCAGGGCTACCTGCCCCTTCAACTACCACCAGCTGATATTGCTGGGTCAAGCGCTCAAAAGACTGTAATACCGCATCCATAGCGAGGGTTTTATAGTTACGGCTTTCCGGGCCAAAAAAAGCTTTTGCCTCTAATGTAGTCAAGGCTTTACCGTGAATAATCACTTGGGAGCCAGTATCACTACTTGGCTTTAATAATACTGGATTAAAATCCGTATGCAGCGCAAGCTTACACGCCACGGCTTGCAATGCTTGGGCGCGGCCAATTTCGCCGCCATCTGCGGTAACTGCGCTATTTAATGCCATATTTTGTGGTTTAAATGGCGCCACCTTAGTACCTTGGCGAGCAAAGACCCGACAAAGACCCGCAACTAGGGTGCTTTTACCCGCATCTGATGTGGTGCCTTGCACCATTAAGGTTTTAGCCGCTCCAGCTTGATAGCTATGGCCAGAACTGCCCGTATTGCTTGTGCTAGTTTTAGTTTGGTTTTTAATTTGCATCATGGTTGATTTTTATCTGTCATTTAAGCTGCTATGGCGTGACATTAGAGAAAGTGAATGAGGTATTGGCAGTGTTAACCATGCTTATACAATCGCTGTTGTAAGAATATAGCTTAGCCATAGGTTTAGCGTTTAAGCTCAACGGGTAAGCCTGCAACCACTAAGGTGACCTTGTCAGCGATTTTAGCAATAGCTTGGTTTAACCAACCGGCTTCATCAGCAAAACGACGGCTTAATTCTCCAAGTGGCACAATGCCTGAGCCCACTTCATTGCTGATTAATATCACCTGCGCTTCAAGAGTGGGTAAACATGCCAATAACGCCTGCTTTTGCTGTTGCCATAATTCATCAACACCATCACGGTGGGTCTCTTCACTGGCCACAAGATGATTAGTTAAATACAGCGTGAGGCAATCGACAAACAATACCGTATTCGGGGAGTCATATTTAACTAAGGTATGGGCAATGGCTAGCGGCGTTTCAACCAGCTGCCAATCAATATTTGAGTTATCTCTGTCTTGTTGGTGACGTAAAATTCGCTGCTTCATCTCATCATCAAGTGCGGTGGCGGTGGCGATATAGACGCAACGATGCCCTTGCAAAGCGAAAGGCTCAGCAAGGGATTCACCATAACGGCTTTTACCTGAACGGGCACCACCAAGCACCAGATGGATCATGCAGTTTTTCCTTTATTAACATTCATCTAAGCTAAAATTTTTACTTCAAAAATTTAATTTAGCCCTATGACTAAAATTGCGCCATAACACAGTAGTTCAGCAATCTGTTGTGCAGCGCCTAACGTGTCACCGGTATAGCCGCCAATTTGACGATTACCGCCCCATATCAAGGCTTGTCGTAATAACACTAATAGCAATAACAAGCCAAAGGCGACTACGCCGTTTAAACAGGCTAGTACCACAAAGCCACTTAAGCATAAAATCAATAAATCATTGATGTGCTGATGCTGCGCCAGAGGTTTTGATTTGCTGCCATCATCTTCAGTAACATATTGGCCTGAAAAGATAATGCTCCCTGCTAACACGCGGCTTAAACCATGGGCAACAACAATGGCGACGACCGCATTAATCGGGCTATAAAGGGCAATTTCGACTAACAATTGCCACTTTAATAATAGGCAAAGCACTAAGGCTAAGGTGCCATAAGTGCCTATTCTTGAATCTTTCATGATGCGCAGCTTGTCAGCAACTTTCCAGCCACCACCAAAACCATCAGCGGTATCAGCAAGGCCATCTTCATGAAAGCCTCCTGTGACTAATACGCCGGTTATCATCGCCAAGATCACCGCAACCCCATTAGGCAACACAAACTGACTCACCCAAAACACCGCTGCACTTATGCTGCCAACAAATAACCCAATTACGCCAAAATAACGGCTAGCTTGATTAAGCTTTTCACTGTCAAACTCAACCCAAGCTGGCACAGGGATTCGAGTGAAGAAACTTAACGCAATAAGCAATAAATTCAGTTGTTTTTTTAGTGTACTTCCACTTTTAGGCGCTTGATAATCAGTTTCATCAGACTGATTTTTTGCCCCCTCAGATGACGACTGTTGCTCCATGACGTTTCCTTTAATTGCCTATCACAGCTAATTGGCTATCACAGCGTTAATATTTACTGCGTTATTTACTTCTCGATTTACTTCTCGATTCGCAGCGCAATTACACCACTGACTTTACGCCGGCATTTTCAAAACTAGCCATATCATTGTAGAAGTTCACCGCCGCTTCAATGATTGGCAGTGATAGCGCAGCGCCTGTACCTTCACCTAGTCTAAACCCTAATTGCAATAGTGGTTTAGCATCCATTGCGGCGAGCATTTTAATATGGCCTTGCTCATCTGATTGGTGAGCAAAAATTAAGTAATCTTTTACATCAGGGTGTAATTTAACTGCGGCTAATGCCGCTGCGGTTGCAATAAAGCCATCAATAACCACCAGCATCTTTTTCTCAGCGGCCGCTAAAATAGCGCCTGTCATTTGCACAATTTCAAAGCCGCCAACACAGGCAAGTACATTAACCGGATCGGTAAATTTACTTCTATGCAGGTTAAGCGCTACCCCCAATAACTCGGTTTTAAGGGCAAAGGCACTATCATCAATCCCCGTACCTCGGCCGACACACTCTTTAATATCTAAGCCTAATAATGCGGCCATAATCGCCGCAGCTGACGAGGTATTGCCAATGCCCATTTCACCAAGCGCAATCAGGTTACAACCTGAATCATAGTGACGATTAACCACTTCACTTGCATAGCTAAAGCCATCTTTAACCGCTAATAAACTCATGGCCGCTTTTTGATGAATGGCTTGAGTGCCATTGCCTAAACGATGCTGAGTAATACGAGGGTCATCAACTGGCTGCAACATGCCGCAATCAATCACTTCAAGGTTTAAACCCATTTGACGGCAAAAGACATTAATCGCAGCGCCGCCATTGGCAAAGTTAGCCACCATTTGTTGAGTAACTTCACTGGGGGCAATCGATACCCCATGAGCAGCAATACCATGATCGCCAGCAAACACCAACATAGCGGGCTTATTAATACTCAGCTTATGCCTAATATTGTACTTTGGTTTCATATTAGCTTGTGGCGTTAGTTGCACTTGCGCAATCTGCATTGCTAGCGTTTCGAGTAACCCTAGCGCCCCTAGCGGCTTAGTTTTCTGATTAATTTTATGCTGTATTTGATCATCAAATTTATGACTAACTGGATCTACCGCAAACATCCCTTACTCTCCAAAACTGCAATCTCATCGACGATGACGTAATACAAAAAGAAAAAATACACTACCAATTGCGGCAGTGATAATACCTACCGGCAACTCTTGGTTGCCTAATAAACAACGGGCTAATACATCAATCCATACCATAAATATGCCGCCGACTAATGCCGTCATCATAATAGGTTGTTGCCCAGGATAGAGCAGCCGCACGGTATGAGGGATCATCAAGCCAACAAAGCCAATGCCGCCGCAACTTGCCACCAGCGTGGCGGTGATTAATGAACACAAAATAAGCATAGCTAAGCGAATTTTGGCGACGTTAACCCCTAAGGAGTGCGCCGTTTCATCCCCCGCTTGAATGGCTAACACCTGACGCTTAAAAGCTAAAATAATTAATATGCTGCAAACTACCACCACAGATGGGATAACCAGCCCTGCCCAGCTAGCTTTAGCAAAGCTGCCCAAACTCCAAAATAATACTGAAGCCGCCGCTTGAGGGCTTGAAAAATACAGTACCAAACTGGTTAGCGCGCCGAACATGAAAGAGGTGGCCACCCCAGACAATAGCATCCGCTCAACTTGGCTAGCACGACCAAAACCAGATAAACCTAATACCAACAGCACAGATAAACTCGAACCAATAAAAGCGCCAATTGGTAAACTAATGGATGACCAAGACCACCAGGCATCATTACTGAATAAGCCTGAACGTAAAATGGCATTGGCAAGATGACCAGAAGACTCTCCTAACCATTGCAGCACTACGCCTTGGCTGCCAAAAAAGCTCAGCACTAATACCGCCCCAAATGACGCCCCAGAGCTAATACCAAATAAATAGGGATCCGCCAACGGGTTACGTGTCACCGTTTGCAATACACTGCCCGCAAGCGCCAAACCTGCGCCTGCCACAAAGGCTAAAATAATTCTTGGAAAACGCAGCTCAAACACAATCCGCTGCGTTAGTGAATCTGTTTCACCTGTACCTAATGCCAGATTAGCAAACAAGCTAACGACTTGTTCAAAACTGATATTGGCTGCGCCGAAACTTGCCGCGGCGATTGGAGTAACTAAGGTCACTATGGCAGTAACAAACAGCAGTAGCTTATGCTTAAAACTTAAACTCATCTGCTTTGCTAGCTTCACTGATTGTGTGGCATCAATGGCTGTCATTTATCGCCCTGCCCGTGGTTTGATTGGCCATGTTTTTGTTCAGAGCTTGGATATGCGTTTTGCTGCGAGCTTTGACAAGTGTTTTGATTAGCATTGTCATAATGACTTTGATAACCATAAAAGTAGGTAATTAACGGTTTACCGTGCTGTGGGTGACTTGATATTTGGCAGCAAACATCAAACACGTTCCCCAAAATGGTTTCTGTTAATACTTCATCAGGTAAACCTTGAGCGATGCACTTTCCTTGATCAAGTAACAGCAATCTATCGCACATTGCGCTGGCTAAATTAAGATCGTGAATAGAGGCAATCACGCTAATGCCAAGTTGCCTAACCAACTCAAGAATTTGGATTTGATAGCGAATATCTAAATGATTAGTCGGCTCATCAAGGATCAATAACTGCGGCTTTTGCACGATAGCCCGTGCAATTAATGCCCGCTGTTTTTCACCGCCAGATAACTGCTCATATTGCTGCAAGGCTTTGTGCTCAAGACCCACTTTAGCCAGTGCCTTGGCAATATCATCTGCATCTGCTTGGGTATTGGTTTCAAAAAGTCCTTTATGGGGCGTTAAGCCCATAGAAACCAGTTGATGGGTGGTCATATCAAAATAATGGGGTGACTCTTGCTGCACTACGGCAACCTTAGTGGCCAATTGTTTATGAGAAAAACCATTAATATTGTCGCCAAATAAGCTGATTTTGCCAGCATCAGGGGTGATATAGCGATACAAGCAGCGCAGTAAGCTGGATTTACCCGCACCATTAGGGCCAATAAGCCCTAGCATTTCACCACGTTGCAAGGCAAAACTGACTTGAGAAAGGATCTCATTGTCTGCAACTGACCAGCTTAGCTGATCAACTGTTAATGCCGCAGTAGTCAAGATACTACCCCTGCGGTTATCCAAGAGGCATGTTTAGCCACATCTGGGGTTTTAATACTGATCACGATACAAACTCCGCCTGAGTTACCCGCTCAAGTTGTTGTTAGGTGCTGCTAATTCAGCAAGAAAAACTAAGCTAGGTATCTGACTTAATGGCATTCATTAATCACTTATCTTACAAGTGATGAGATGCTATTTTACAGTTGCGGGTACAGTTCGAGCTAAACAGCATTTAGGCTAGTTCTCGATTCCCTACTCATTTAGCGAACCGCTTGATACTGGTGTTGCTTAAAGCATTTCACACAAGCACTCAACTGCAGCTAAATTGACTTAATTTGAAATTTTATTGCACTTAATAAATGCGGCTTATATTGTACGGTATATCTGCCTAAGTGAAGTTAGTTTTTTCTGCTAATTTTAGGCTAAAACTAATTATTCCAGTTTAAACGATAGACGGGTTTAGTCGATTTATCATCAGCTTCAGGCCAAAACACATCAATGGTTACCGTCGCGGCATAATCTATATTCAGTTGTCCATATAGCCCTTTACAGCGTTCAAGTCCTAACACCAAAGCGATAATATGACGGATAACTCCACCGTGAGTCACTACCAGAGCAGTGGCTGATGCTGTTGCCTTAGCACTATTAGCCTCAGCAGTATGAGCTTCAGCCAAGTTGTAAGCTTGCAAGGTTATTTGCGCAAAAGCCTGCGCCACCCTTTGTTCAAATTCAGCCATGGGCTCAGCTTGGGGCGCGCCATGCTCCCAAGGGTTATCCCAATAGGCGTCTAACGCTTTAGCGCTATGCTGATAAAGCTCTGCAAAGCTTTTTCCGTCCCACAAGCCAAAATCAATTTCCTGTAATTGAGACATTATCTCAACCTTTAAAGCTAAATCAGCACTCACTTGGTTTAACTGCTGCACTAATTCAGCGGCAAATTCATGGCAACGCACCAAAGGCGAACTGTATAGCTGCAGTGATGGCAAACAACCTAGTAGCCCTAGCTTAGCCGCACTCTGGTGCATGTTCGTTAGCCCCAAATCAGTTAGCGCCACATCGGTTTTACCCCGCAAAATACTGCCGCCCTCACATTGGCCATGGCGTAACAATATTATCTTAGCTTGCTTCATCTAAGGAGACTCCATCGGCCGTTTCAATTGGCTTATGTTTTTAGTGTGAGCAATGGGCTTGCTCTTACAATCTATTTAAACGTATTATGGACGTCTATACGTTTAAATGTCCAAACAAAATATTTTAAGATGAATTTTATTACAGGGGATTTCGCATTATTCTGCCCTATAAAAGCATAAATAAAGGTATGCTTATTTCATCTAAAACCGTTAACACAATCCACTAACTACTTAAGTTAGCGTGTTATTTAACGCTCGATTAAGTGATTAGCATAAAAGCAATTAAGGTAATACGTTATGGCGAAGTCGACTTCCTACAGTCAGGTACTTGAACAACTTACAAATACGCTAAAACAGCGCATAGTTATCCTCGATGGTGCCATGGGCACAATGATTCAAGACTACAAACTGGAAGAAGAAGACTACCGTGGTGAGCGTTTTAAAGACTGGCACTGTGACGTAAAAGGCAACAACGACATGTTGGTGCTAAGCCAACGCCAAATCATTAAAGATATCCACACTGAATACCTGTTAGCGGGTGCTGACATTATTGAAACCAATACCTTTAATGCCACCACGATTGCTATGGCCGATTACGACATGCAGTCGTTGTCAGCAGAAATTAACCTTGAAGGCGCCAAAGTTGCCCGTGAAGCCGCTGATGACGTTACTGCGCAAACGGGTATTAAACGCTATGTTGCAGGAGTGCTTGGGCCAACCAACCGCACTTGCTCTATCAGCCCAGATGTGAACGACCCCAGTTTTCGTAATATCAGCTTTGATGAGTTAGTCGAAGCCTATGTTGAATCAACCCGTGCATTAATTGATGGCGGCGCAGATATCATCATGGTCGAAACCATCTTTGATACCCTCAACGCCAAAGCCGCATTATTTGCCATCGAATTAGTGTTTGATCAAATTGATGATCGGCTACCTGTGATGATTTCAGGCACCATTACTGATGCTTCAGGTCGTACCCTAACTGGGCAAACCACCGAAGGCTTTTACAACTCACTGCGCCATATCAAACCATTATCCATTGGCCTTAACTGCGCCCTTGGCCCAAAAGAGTTGCGTCCCTACGTTGAAGAGTTATCACGGATTGCAGAATGTTATGTTTCTGCCCACCCTAACGCTGGCTTACCTAATGAGTTTGGTGGTTACGATGAAACCCCAGAAGAAATGGCCGAAGTGATCAGTGATTGGGCACGGGAAGGCATGCTCAATATTGTGGGTGGCTGTTGTGGTAGTACACCAGCGCACATTAGTGTTATTCGCGATGCCGTTATCAGCCATGAGCCACGTGTCATACCTGATATTCCCGTTGCCTGTCGCTTATCAGGGCTTGAGCCATTAACCATTGATGGCAACTCATTATTTGTTAACGTCGGCGAGCGTGCCAACGTTACAGGTTCAGCCAAGTTCCTGCGGTTAATCAAAGAAGAAAAGTTTGAAGAGGCCCTAGATGTCGTGCGTGAGCAAGTTGAAAACGGCGCACAAATCATCGATGTCAACATGGATGAAGGTATGCTTGATGGCGTCGAGTCGATGAAAAAGTTCTTGAACTTAATCGCCTCAGAGCCTGATATTTCCCGCGTGCCTATCATGATCGACTCATCAAAATGGGACGTGATTGAAGCTGGCCTTAAATGCGTTCAAGGCAAGTCGATTGTTAACTCCATTTCGATGAAAGAAGGTGAACAAGCCTTTATTCAGCAAGCCACCTTAGTGAAACGCTATGGCGCAGCCGCTATTGTGATGGCATTTGATGAAGATGGCCAAGCCGATACCCGCGCCCGTAAAACCGAAATCTGTACCCGCGCCTATCGCATACTGGTTGATGTGGTGGGCTTTGCCCCAGAAGACATCATCTTCGACCCGAATATATTTGCCATTGCCACCGGCATTGACGAGCACGATAACTACGCCGTCGATTTTATTGAGTCCATTAAAGACATTAAAGCCACTCTACCCCATGCAATGATTTCTGGCGGTGTGTCAAACGTCTCGTTCTCGTTTCGTGGTAACAACCCAGTCCGCGAAGCCATTCATGCGGTATTTTTATATCATGCGATACAAGCGGGCATGGACATGGGCATTGTTAACGCAGGTCAGTTAGCCATATTTGATGACATCGACAAAGACTTAAAAGAAAAAGTCGAAAATGTGGTACTGAATTTACCTTGCCCCGTTGCCGACTCAAGCAATACTGAGCAACTACTAGATGTTGCTGAGCGTTTTCGTGGTGACGGCAAACAAGTGGCTAAAAAGGAAGACTTAGCTTGGCGCAGCCTGCCAGTTAATGAGCGCTTATCCCACGCATTAGTGAAAGGCATTACCGAATTTATTGACCAAGACACCGAAGAAGCACGCCTGTTAGCCACCAGACCACTGGATGTAATTGAAGGCTCGTTAATGAACGGCATGAATGTGGTTGGCGACTTATTTGGCTCAGGCAAAATGTTTCTGCCGCAAGTCGTTAAATCAGCCCGGGTAATGAAAAAAGCCGTGGCTTATTTAAACCCATACATTGAAGCGGAAAAAGTTGAAGGTCAATCAAACGGTAAAATTTTAATGGTTACCGTAAAAGGTGACGTGCACGATATTGGTAAAAATATTGTCGGCGTGGTGCTAGCCTGTAATGGCTTTGAAGTGTTCGACCTAGGCGTCATGGTGTCAGTTGAAAAAATCCTTGAAGCCGTAAAAGAGCACAATATTGATATTATTGGTATGTCAGGGCTTATTACCCCAAGCCTTGATGAAATGGTACATAACGTCAAAACCTTCCACCGAGAAGGGTTAACCATTCCGGCGATTATTGGCGGTGCAACCTGCTCGAAAATTCATACCGCAGTAAAAATTGCCCCACATTATCCACATGGTGCAATTTACATTGCCGATGCCTCGCGCGCAGTGCCTATGGTGTCAAAACTGGTTAATAACGACACTCGCCAGCCCACCATTGATGCAACCTATGCTGAATACGACATCATGCGTGAAAAGCGGTTATCACAAACCAAACGCAAAACCATAGTGTCAATTGACGCTGCCCGTGAAAACCGCTGTAAACACGATTGGGATAACTACACCCCATTTAAACCGAACAAATTGGGCCGCCAAGTATTTGATGATTACCCACTAGAAGATCTAGTGGATCGCATCGATTGGACGCCGTTTTTCAGAAGCTGGGAGCTGCATGGTCACTTCCCTGAAATTTTAGATGATAAAATTGTCGGTGAAGAAGCCCGTAAGCTCTATGCCGATGGTAAAGCCATGCTTGCAACCATCATCAGTGAAAAATGGCTTACTGCCAAAGCGGTCATTGGCTTATTCCCTGCCAATACCGTCAACCATGACGACATTGAGCTATACACAGATGAAACACGCACCACGGTTGAAATGACCACCCATCACTTGCGGATGCAGCTTGAACGTGTGGGCAATGACAACTTCTGTTTATCTGATTTTGTCGCGCCAAAAGACTCAGGCGTCGCCGACTACATGGGCGGCTTTGCTGTTACCGCAGGCCACGGCATTGATGAACATGTGGCACGTTTTGAAGCCAACCATGATGACTACAACGCCATTATGCTTAAGTGCCTAGCCGACCGTTTAGCTGAAGCCTTTGCAGAGCGTATGCATGAACGGGTACGAAAAGAGTTTTGGGGTTACGCTGCAGATGAAGTATTGGATAACGAAGCCCTTATTCGTGAAAAATACAAAGGTATTCGCCCAGCACCTGGTTACCCAGCCTGTCCTGATCATACTGAAAAAGGCTTGTTATGGGATTTACTAAAACCCGATGAAACGATTGACCTTAATATCACTGAAAGTTATGCCATGTTCCCAACCGCTGCGGTATCAGGTTGGTACTTTGCTCACCCGAAATCACGTTACTTTGGGGTGACCAATATTGGCCGCGATCAAGTTGAGGATTATGCTGAGCGTAAGGGAATGACATTGGCAGAATCAGAGAAGTGGTTATCACCAGTGTTGGATTATGATGTTGAATAGAGAGTGATGTTGAGTAATCACTGATTACTCTTTATTAGGATTCCAAACTTCGTTTGGATTATGGCGCTGCCATTTTCAGCCTAACGGCTGGTTAAGGTCGTGGCGCTTCGCCCACACCAGACGAAAGGGAAACAACAGCATTTCCCTTTTCGATATCCCTTGCCGCCCCAACCAAGTTGTGCTTCTTCATACTCCAATAAAAATACCTAACGACTCAGATGGGACATCCATGTCCCGCCGAGCCTTAGCCATCATCCTGATGGCTACACGGTATTTTTATCTGCGTATTTCAGCAACTTAGAATGGGGAATATTGGAGACTGCGGCGGTGTTTGAAAAAGGTTATTCTTATCCTAAATAATTTAGTTATTTATATGTATAAGGATCATGATAGGATTTTTTTTCGTCTTCAGAAAATATATTAGTAAACAACTTACTATAAATATCTTTTGTAATATCAATCTCTTTCATTAAAGAGTTTGCTTTTGGCTCACCCAACTCAATTCTAAATGTGCATATAACTTCTTTACGATGTTCTGCAATTCGTTCGAACCAATTAGAGGTATATATATTTGAACGATTACCTCCATTTTTCTTCTTGAGGGTCACAGATTCAATCATTAATTCTAATAGCTTCCTATGCATTATTTCAGTTCTTGCAGAGGTTTTATCTGAACAAACAGCGTAAATTTTTTCAAGTGAACTAGCTGACAACTCAGATAGTTCGCTTAGTTTAATTTCAAATTCACGAGCATCAATATCATGTAATAAATTTCTGAACATCAAACTACGATAGGAAGTGAGGTTACCAATAAAATCTAAGCAGACTTCTTTGCGTTTTTCTAAACTAACTTTTTCATCATGCCGAGATTGAGCCGCTAATAGTACTGCACCAGAAATTAATACTGTCGGTATGATTTTATCTGTTGGATTGCAAAATGCCCACACTAACGTTAAAGCTACAACCCCAAATAGAACTCCAAATACTGTAAATTTATTATTCATAATCGTTATTCATATTCTGCAACATTTCAATTTACTGTGACCCGGATTATTCAATTGCTTAAGTACAATAATAAAAGAAAACCCGAAGTAATAAACAACCTTCGGGTTTTCAATTTTGACATTAGTTTGGTGTAGAGCGGTAATGCTCTTTTACCTTACTTCCGTCTTTTTTTGTATGAGCAGGTACATGTACTTTCTTTTTTCCGCCTTGAGTTTTAGCCATACTAATTTTTCCTATATCAAATTAAAAAAACACATTATGTAGTATTAATATACACCACCAATACAAGATAGTGTGGTTACTTTGTTTTTGCAAGCAGCAAATTAATGAATAGTCTGTGGGTATTTTCTGTATAAACAACAATGTTAGTGAGAGCTAACCTGCTAGGTCAAATTACACGTTAATGAAATTAAAAAGTTTAATACTTCTCCAAAAAACAACAAAATAAGTCAGGCAGAGTTCACTTAACCCTAACTCAATTAAAATGAAGTCAGACGCTGAATGATTCCCCGTTGGAAGTGTCCGAGTGCGTTAAGTGAATTGACGTGAGCTCGGCATGGATGCCGAGATAGCCTCAGTTGAGCCATGGTCACTCTTTGGCATCCCTGCCATCGTGACATCAGTAAATCCGTTTACAAGCGATGGCGAATCTGAGGCGGTAGTCAATTAACTTAAATTAGCACAAGGAATAACACTTCGTCGGGGCGGCATGGGTGATCTAAGAGGGGGGATTGCTGTTGTTCCCCCCTCTTGGTCTGGTGTGGGCGAAGCGCCACGACTTACCTTGGCCGATAGGCCATATAAAACAACATTATTTTTACTATTACCGCAGTAAGATTAAATCTCCAGAAGCATAAGCCTTTTCAAACTTTCCTTTAGCATCTGCTTTGTGATTTACACAGTTGACCATCTGTTCATCAGATTCGTAACTTTTACATATGTCAGGCACTGTGTAATACGCGCGCCACGCATCGTTTTTACGTTTTAGTTCTTTGGCTTTTTGTTTAGCTAAAAGAGATTTCCTTGCAGCTTCCTGTTTCGCTTGTTGTCGTAATTGCAACTCTGCTTTCTGGCGAATTTTTATTGCTTCCAGACGAGTTGCTTCTGCTTGCTTTTGCTTCAATGCAATTTCATTAAGCCCTTGAGTCACTCGGTATTCTATGTAGCCACTGTAGGCAATTCTCACTAACAACATAACTAATCCGGCTAACAGGATTCCCAAAGTAATTTGTAAAACTGATTTCATCTTTATTTCCATATTTATAAGACAAAAGAAATACCGTAAGAAGATGAAGCAGTCCATTTAAACGCTCTAGTAAAGCTAATACTTCATCCTTTTTTGCTGATTTAAAATAACCTTTTATCTGTACCTTTGTCTATTAAACATTATTATTAACAGTTAGTTAATCGAATAAAAATGTGAGTGGGAGAGTAAATTCAATCTAAACCCGATCAATTCAAATAAAGTCAGACGCTAAGTCCCCCCCGTTGGAAGTGTCCGAGTGCGTTAAGTGAATTGACGTGATGGAGGCAGGACGCCGACATAGCCTTAGATTGAGCAATGGTCACTCTTTGGCATCCCTGCCATCGTGATATCAGTAAATCCGTTTATAAGCGATGGCGAATCTAAGGCGGTAGTCAATTCGCTTAAATTAGCATGAGCCTAATATTTACCAAGAGCCACTTCGACGGGGCTGCGGGGCCAATGTTTACAGAGAGTATGAGGGTGTCGCAGTTCACACCCTTTGGGTCGCACTCTTTGCACAGTATGGGGCGAAGCGCCACGACTTACATTGGCCGTAATAAGTGGGGTCAGAGTAAACTTAATACTAAACCCCATCAATTCAAATGAAGTCAGACGCTGGAGGATTCCCCGTTGGAAGTTGCCGAAGTGTATGCAGATAAATCGCGTAAACCTGACATGGATGTCAGGTTAGCTTTCGCGGGGCATGGATGCCCCATCGGAAGCGTTAGCTATTTTCAATATACACTGAGGATGACAACTTCGTCGGGGCTGCGGGGTGTTCCAAGAGGGTGTCGCAGTTCACACCCTTTTGGTCTGGTGTGGGCGAAGCGCCACGACTTACCTTGGCCGATAGGCCATATAAAACAACATTATTTTTACTATTACCGCAGTAAGATTAAATCTCCAGAAGCATAAGCCTTTTCAAACTTTCCTTTAGCATCTGCTTTGTGATTTACACAGTTGACCATCTGTTCATCAGATTCGTAACTTTTACACGAAATAAGTGGGTCAGAGTAAACTTAATCGCAAATTGGAATGGGTAATATTGGAGAATGCAGCGGTGTTTGAGTTTGTTTACTCTGACCCAACATATTCAGTTACGTAGTCAGAAAACGGTATTACTTCAACACCTATCATTTTTGAAAGGTATTCTTCGAAAAATACCCGATGAGATGCACCTACAATAATGACAATTCGTCCGCCAATCTCACTCGCAACCACTCTCATGATGTGAGACACCATATTTAGGTTTCTAACTTCCCATAAAGCAACTCTAGCTAACGCAGGTTCAACATCTAAATCTTTATCAACAAACATACTCCACTCTTGCCCAATAACTTGAGAGCTTTGTTCAGGGCTATTCAACCAAAGGTATAAAGGCAGCCAATCCCCTGTTTGTATTGCGTTTTTTTGCAAAGCTTGAGATTTAGTTATAAACGTACTTTTTTGAAGTTCATTTCCTGCTTGGGATTTACTATAAGATGGCATTAACCTTTTAACCATGTCTTGATACATATCTTTATCAAGATGGTCATCAATAGGGTAGATCGTATTTATGCCCTCACTTAAAGCTAAGTTAATTGCGATATTGAGTGTTTCATTATTTTTTGTAGCACGCGCATTAAGATAGGCTTTTAAATCTGAGGACAATTGAGAAGTGTCATTTTCTGTTAATTTTAACCAGTGTAGTGTTGCTGTATCAGGGTAGTAGCCTGCAATAGATAGTCTTATAAGTTCGATTCGCTTTTCATCGGACAAATTATTTACTATTTCAAACTGTTTCATTTTCTGTATTGCTTCAGTGGCAGAAAGTCCTAATGATGATTGTTCTTTTTTTGCGATACTAAGTAGTTCATCACCCACAAAGCTTGTTAAAGTTTCATGATATTCAACAGAGCCATTAAGCATTGTAAAAATATCTTCACCTCGAAGTGATTCGACTGCAATAGCTGTTGGTTTAAATTTACCTAAATAACCTCTAATTTCAGACAGGTCGATCTCTTCTTTAATACTTTTTAAATGCATCGTTCCTAAGACCATTACCTCAGTCTTCTGTTTAACACGTGCATTTAGACTTTGTATACCTTGCTGTGCATTTACCAAGCTAGGTAATAAAACCAGAGCTGCAAAAATGACTCTTATCATTCTGTTATCCTTAACCTTCGACTCACTCTAATAATGAAAAAAGAACATACCATAATAGAAAAACATTACAATTTTTAATAACTTACCTTTCATTGGGATATACTTTTATTATTATCTACAACAATACTTAACATGCCACCCATTATTAAAAAGTATTGGAGACTGCGGCGGTGTTTGAGTTTGTATACTCTGACGCAAAATATTCATTTTCCCCAACATGTTCCTACAATCGAAGTTAGTTTCTCTACCTCCAATAAATTTTATTCTAACTTCAACTTCTTCCATATACTGGCTATAAACTGTCTGTCTACAGCGTCAAATGGATTATCAGCGACCACATATGATGAGGTCGATTTTGTCATTGCAAATAATTCACTGTTGGGATTAATCCCGTTTTCGTCTATGGCAAGGTTATTGAACAAATCAACCACCGCAGTTTTTAATTCTGCCAATAATTGTTCAAAAACTTGCTGCACCTGCTGGATAAACACATGGTAAGGCTCGTTACCACTTAACATAAAACTGGAGCCCGCTGTCCCCACTAAATTAATGCCTTCTTTGATATAGTCAATCTCAGACAAATGCTGGACCCATAGTTTGTCGATGGAGTGCATAACTACAATATTCAGGGCTTCATTGAGCTTTTCATCACTCACGACTGTACTGAGATTTTGCCAACGCGATGTGACTTTGCTTTTAAACTCTTCAGCCCCTTCCCCCTGTAAAATGTCATTCCGTAGTTGGTGGATCATTTGCCTTTGCTGTTCAACCAAATCACTGTATTTGTATAACGCTTTGCGTCTATCAAGATTCGCGCCTTCTAGCACTCGCTGGCCGTGCGCAATTTTTTTGCTGATACGGGCATTGGATAGCAACTCCCCAGTGTCACTTTTGCCAGACAACAAGCCATCCTGCCCCAAGTGATTAAACAATTTGTCTTCAAGGCTGACAAAATATTGCGAAGACCCAGGCTCGCCTTGCCTTGCCGCCCGTCCACGTAATTGATCATCTATCCGTCTCGACTCAAATCGGCTAGTGCCGATAATATGCAGGCCACCTGCC
Organism: Shewanella sp. 4_MG-2023; assembly: GCF_030548015.1. Taxonomy (NCBI): domain Bacteria; kingdom Pseudomonadati; phylum Pseudomonadota; class Gammaproteobacteria; order Alteromonadales; family Shewanellaceae; genus Shewanella; species Shewanella sp. 4_MG-2023. The sequence goes on along the minus strand of NZ_JAUORL010000005.1, from coordinate 61,251 downwards.
TTTTTTACTTGTATATTGCTTGCAGTGTCTTTTGCCCCCAGTAAAATATCTGTACCGCGTCCGGCCAAGTTGGTACAGATGGTGACGGCCCCCCAAGCACCTGCCTGAGCAATTATTTGGGCTTCCTGCTCATCATTTTTAGCATTGAGCAGACAACACTCAATCCCTTTTTCAACTAACAAAGCATATAAGTTTTCAGACTCGCGGACATTGGGCGTGCCCACCAAAACAGGTTGCCCTGTACGTTGAATCAAGGATATTTCATTGCAAATGGCAATGGTTTTTTCGGCTTTTGTACTGAACACCCGATCTGGCTTGTCTATTCTAATGCAGGGTTTACGCGGTGGAATAACACAGGTTTTTAATTGGTATAACTGCTCAAACTCTTGCGCTGCCAACACCGCGGTGCCGGTCATGCCGCTCACTTTCTTAAACAAACACATCAAATGTTGCAAGGTGATTGAACCTAGGGTTTGACCTTCCTTTTTGACTGGCAGACCTTCTTTGGATTCCAATGCCGATTGCATACCATCTGGCCAGCGGTGCTTTTCGGCAATTCTACCTGTGAATTCATCAACCAGTTTGATGCTCTTGTCTTTAACTATGTAATCTATGTCTTTGACCAGCAAAGCCTCGACGTGCAGTGCTAGATTGACGCTGGTCAGCAAGGGCAAATTATCGATATCAAATAGGTTTTCACAGCCAAATTGTTGCTCTATTTTACGACTGCCGCTGTCCGTCAAGTGAACAGAGGTGCTAAATTCATCGACCGCATAATCGTTTGTTTTGTCTAATTGTTTAATTACCGTCGCAATGTGCGTCAGTTGATCATTGTTTTGGTGGATATCACCTGAAATAACCAGAGGAATACGGGCTTCGTCAATTAGAATCGAATCGGCTTCATCAACAATGGCAACATCTAATCCCGACAATACTTTTTGCTGTTTATAATGCACCAATTGATCACGTAAATAATCAAAGCCAACTTCTCGGGCTGTGGCATAAACAATGTCGCAGGCATGAGCTTTTTTGCGTTGTTTACACGACATGTCAGCTTGGATCATTCCCACGCTCAAACCAAAAAATTGATAGAGGGGCTGTAAAAAGTGACTGTCTCGTTTAGCCAGATAGTCATTAAAGGTGAGTACGTGAACTTTGCGGCCAGCTAATGCGTTAACAATAACGGGGGCAGCTGCGGCCAATGTTTTACCTTCCCCGGTTTTCATATCGACAATATAACCGTCATGTAATGCTAACCCGGCCAACATTTGGCTATCGAAGGGCCTCATGCCTAATAGTCTGTTTGATATTTCTGACACAGAAGCAAAAATTTTAACTTGAGTGGATATATTCATTGGCGGGGAAATAGAAGCACACAGTGATTGTAGCTGTGCTTTGAGTTCATCATCACAAAGCGATTTCAATGTCTCGCTAAAGGAGTTTATTTGTGTCAACGTTTTCTTAAACGGTTTAAGGTCGGATTCAATCGATGACCTTTGCAGTTTTTCCATAACCCTTTTAAACATACTTCCACCTGTTTGTTTATGCTTAAAATATATATTGGTTGTGGAAAGGCTTAATTCAAGTCAAAAGCCTTTAAATCCTTGTTTCTCAATCTAACCAATGCTAACTACCGCACCTAAAATAACTCCTAAAGCAATGATTTTATTTCCAATTAATAAAGAAAACTTTAAAGTAAATAAGTTGAAAGTAAGTGTGTAGAGTCAGTGTGTAGAGTCAGTGGCAAGAGTAACTTAATCTAAAACTCATCAGTTTAAATTAGGTCTAACCCCATGAGGTGAATGCTGTATCAATGGGGACTGCAAGACGTTTGATGCAAGAAGCGAAAAGGGAAATGCTTTTGGTTTCCTTTCGTTTAGTATGGGCAAAGCGCTACGGCTTTCTCCGCCATTAATACCGTAAAAATTTGAGAATAAATGGATCAGAGCCTGACCATAACGACTCAGGCTAAATTTCTAATGTTCAGGGTTAGGATTAGGGCTGGGCTTAGAATTAGCAGCAAAACTAAACATGCCACCCATTATTAAAAAGTATTGGAGACTGCTACGTGTTTGGATTTAGTTTACTCTGATCCAACATATTTCAGATGTCACTTTCCACCCTAATAATATCACCACTTCTTAAGCTATTTTTGTATTTGCGGTTTGCTAATTAAGAGTTAGCTAAACTCACTATTTAGGTGGTTAAAATGACTAACTGTTTATTTATTACACAGGTGTAAATTAAATATGTTTTGATTTGTTTTTGATTCCCTTTTGATTAAAACTATTTAAAATCAATTTAAATCAGTTGCTTAAGTGATCACCTCAAAACTTGGCACGCAGCTTGTAATAACCTAGGTGTACCCCATAATTGAAAAGGAAGACACCATGTTTAACTCAAGCTCAAATACAAATTTAGTAGCTCGTTCAGCATCTACAAAAACTAACCGTACATTTAAAAAATTAGCGTTAATTGCCATTATTGCAACAGCAAGTATTGGCGCTCAAGCAAATGAATTGAGTAGTGCTGATGTCGTGAGTGCATTAGAAACACGTTTTACTGAAGCAACCACAGAAATGCTACAAACTGCGAAACAAGAAATTACTTTGAATCTGCATAGTAAAATCGCAGAGCAACTATTTGAGCTAAGTACCTCTCTTGAGTTGACTGAATCAGTAACAGAGCCAGATACAGCATTAGTAAGTAATGAGGACTAATGAATGGATTTAATGATGTTAGTTAATTTAGCAGACCCATTAACCACAATGCTTCTGCTTCCCGTTATCAGCTTTATTGTGTGTTCGTTGTTGATATGCGGGTTGCAGTGGTACCAATTTAGAAGCATCAATGCTATTTCCAAAGAGTTTGTTTCACTGGAGATGGCGGGAGAAACAGCATGAACTTAACTGATGTAGAAAAGTGTTTAAAAGCAGATGACAGCCTAAATCTAATAATAATTTCGTAAATATGTAACAACCATTTTGTCTAAAAATCACTTAATAGCAGGTTCATACGCCTTGTTGACGTGCTTGTAATTGTTAATTCATCCTGTATAAACTTGAGCTTTCACAGTTTATAAAATCATTAGCACTGTGCTCAATTAAAAGGTCTAAATCGGAGCTCATAAATTCAAGGTGACACTGAAAGACATAAACAAAATCAGAATAACTAACTATTTACCTTGGGCAACCCGCACTGACCAGCCACACTTTTTATGCCTAACGTTTAGCCTTTTAGGTATCGGTTATTATTCTAAAATCGCAGCTTCATGGTTATCAATTGCCTGCCGCAGGCCTTCATGAAAGCACAGCTGTGATACGCTGCAAGTTCATCCAATAAAGCTACGCCATAACAAATAACATCCATCATGTTAAACGGCCTGTTCGACATCCATACCTCTCGCCCAGAGCGTTTCACACAGTGAAACTTCGCCATCTCATGGACGGTCACCGCCGCGCTTACACCTGATATTCTATCTCTTCGATTTAGGTTTATTTTAAGCAACGAAAAATTTCACTCTGAGCCTGAAAGATCCTAACGAATTTATTGAGTTATGGAAAAAATACTTTAAATAAGATATTGTTTCAGAATTGAAAGCAATGTTGGCAATCGGTAGGCGAATGGTTTCAAAGGTAGGGTGGCCCAGTTGGGATAACTCAACAAATATGTCCACCGCTCACAAAAATACCTTAAAAATAAATTTTACAATTACCATATTAATTAATAGCTAAAATTAATAAATTACGATCTATTTTATGCTAAAAAATTCAACATTGAATATTCAATAGTAAGCCCAATTATCGCTCTCTGGGTCATTATTTACATATTAAAATTAAAAGAGAAAAAAATGAAAAAAAGGAATATTTTCACATTTTCGGTCATGGCATTGTTTTGCTTTCATGCACCGACATTTGCAACAGGGTTAGATGCAACCTCTGCATCTAAAAATACTTCAATAGAGTCCACACAAACCTTCTTAAAACGTAAAGTTGCTATAGCAAGATTTTCCAATGAAACCCAAGCAGCAAACAGTTTCCTAGTTGACAGTTCAAACAATCGAATAGGTAAGCAAGCAGCTGATATTCTGAGTGCACGACTTGCTGATACAAATAAATTTATCATGTTTGAGCGCCTTGATAATGAAGAGGTCAACTCGGAGAACATATTAAAAGGTATAAGCGACAGCGGTGTTTCTGTTGATTATTTAATCGTTGGTTCAGTCAGTGAGTTTGGCCGTTCAGCAGAAAGCACTACGGGTTTATTCTCCCAATCAAAATTACAAAAAGCATATACCAAAGTGAATGTACGCCTAGTTGATGTTGTAACAGGAAGAATTATAAGCTCTGTTGAAGGCGCTGGCGAAGCGACAACAGAAACGAAGAAAACCCTTGGTGCAGGTACTTCAGCTGCATTTGATCAAAGCTTGACTGACAAAGCATTGTCACAAGCCATTTCTCAAATGATAAGCAACCTTGTAGAAAACATGACGGCTAAACCATGGAAATCATTTTTCTTATCAAATGAAGATGGCACGTTAATCATTTCTGGTGGTGAAGCTCAAGGGCTTACAGCAGGAATGGAATTGGTCATTTACCAAAATGGAAAGCAAGTCAAAAATCCTCAAAGCGGTGGTGTGATTACTTTACCAGGGAAAAAAATCGGCAAGGTAACAGTCCAATCAACCTATGGTAACGATGAATTTGAACAGATCTCTTTTGTCGATATTGTTGAAGGTAGCATTACTGATGAGCTATCAAAATATTACCTTTCAGATAAATAACTCGAGGCTTTCATGAGAACACTAATATTTATTTTCCTAAGTTTTTTTCTAATGGCATGTGGTTCTAACGTCCAGCGAAGCCAAACAGGCCTAGAGCATGAACAGCAGGTCGTCATTATTGCAGATGTTTTAGTTGGCAATTCAATCACGGTAGCCAACATCAATAATCACATGATTAATGGCAGTGATTTAACCCCATATTCTACGGGTGTTGTAGGTGCTGCTGACGCTGAAGATGAAAACCGTCAAATCCTCATTATCAAATTAGATAAAGGTTCACATAAGTTGTTAATTAAGAACTCAGCTGGAACCATACTTTACTCTAAAGATATCTACCTTGCAGATGGTCAAGTACGAACCATCAGATTTTAAAAGGAAATCAATAAATGCTAACTAAAACAAAATATTTATTCATTATTGCCATAACATTCATGTTTACAGGCTGTGCTTCGGTAACCGAAAGTGGCTACTACTGGGGAAGCTATTCTGAAACTTATTATGAATACATTAAAGCGCCTTCAGAGCAAAGTGTCACCAACCATCTCAATGAACTCAATGACATTGTTAATGTGTCAGAGAAAAAAGGCTTAAAGGTACCGCCAGGGATATATGCAGAAATAGGCTACATTACTGCTAAGCGAGGAGACAAGGATAGCAGTATCAATTATTACCGCCAAGAAGCTGAATTTTACCCAGAATCCAAAGGCTTTATTGAACGTCTAATAACAGATCAAAAATAGGAATGAACATGCGCATATTAATTTCAATTACTCTTGTTTTTCTCATGACTGGTTGTGCAGCGACTACGACGACTAAGGAGGCTGCATTTCCCGAAATGTATTCTGATGTGAATCGTCAAACAATGTTAATCGTGCCCGTTATTAATGAAACAACAGCCGCTGAAGCACCAGATTTTCTAAATGCAACAGTTGCCCAACCTCTAGCCGATAAAGGCTATTATGTTTTACCTGTACCTATTGTAAGCAATATTTTCAAGGAAGCAGGAATCATTGATGGCACACAACTACAAGGGATCCCTTTTTCTACTTACAAAGATAAGTTTGGCGCTGAGTCTGTACTATTTATTAAGCTGAAAACATGGGAAACCAATTACATGGTCATTGCTGGCAATGTGACTGTTGGTATGGAATACGTACTAGTTTCAGCAGAAACAAATAACGTTTTATGGTCGTACCAAAACACATTCGTGTTAGATACTTCTGGCTCTTCAGGCAATTTAATTGCCGACATCATCGTTACAGCAATCGCCACAGCAGCAACTGATTACGTACCAGTGGCAAGACGGGTTCACGCCAACGCCGTAACAACTCTTCCTGTAGGTAAATACCACCCTAATTACTTAAAAGATGGAAAAGTAAAAAATGTTATCCCAGAACTCGCCACAGCCCCAGTAGAGAGATTCTAACGAGAGCCACAAAGTGACCAATCAATAGGTCGATATAGAATAAACATAGTTCCCTAAAACAAAAGGCGACCCTAAGGTCGCTTTTTTAATATTTAAATGCCAACCAAAGCCAGCTACCCTGCTTGAATGCTAGAAGAGTGATTAGATTGTTCGCTATTTTCAAAATACACTGAGGATGACTGATGTGAAGTGTTCAAGTTAATCACCTATCAAAAAAGCATTTGTAAACCCGCTAGCCTTTGCCTAGATACCTTAAAAGCTTATTAGATTTTGGCTTTATTTTCGTTTTGTGAACTATGCACCTTTGTTCAGCGCACACTTGTACCCATAATGCCTTATCAGCGATATTGACCATTGGAGTTTGCGATGCAACAGATTAATTGCCCACAGTGCAGCCAAAAAATCGACCTTAACCAAGTGACTTGCCCACAATGTCATGCCGCGCTAGGTTTAGATGCCCTCGGTGGCGTCGACCCAGATGTTCGCATCAAAAATCAGAAGCTTGCAATATGGTTTAGTGTGCTGTTTGGAGGCTTAGGTTTGCATAAATTCTATTTAGGTCAGTATCTCAAGGGTAGCTTGTACTTAGTGTTTAGCTGGACACTGGTGCCTATGGTAGCTGGCTGGGTTGATGCGATTCGCACCTTGAAAATGAGTCCATTTAGTTTTCAGCAGCGTTACTCACGTAAAGCGAGTCAGTACTCCGCTTAACTAAAACTAGCTTATCCTCCTAAATGAGTAGGGAGTTGCATATTGCTCCCTATTTATAAAACTCGATTTATAAAATCCTATTGAATAGCTTCCTATTAATAATGCCACAGTCTCGTGAGCTTTAATGATTTAAGACGTCAACGATGACATCGCTAAGCCACATTAACGCCGGGGATTTCTCATAGGTTTAGTGTGAAACTTCTTTTGCAAAAGGCTGAAAATCCCCCTTACTGGGCTGCTACAACAATATTCCAAGCTGTTTTACATTTTATCTATCACTTTTTAAGGTAGTCACTCACTTTATTCTTTTGTCATTAATGATAACTTTAGCAACCAAGAACCACTACCCAACAGAAATGAGAATGACCATGAACACCAAAGAGCGCATTTTTCACAGCGTATTATTTGAAGCGATTGCTTTAGCATTTGTTATCGGCGCCGCAACTTTATTTACTGATGCGGGCCCAAAGTCTGCTACAGGCTTAGCGGTAGGCTTATCGCTAATTGCAATGAGTTGGAATTATGCATACAACTTAGGCTTTGACCATATATTTGGTCATAACCGTATTAAACGCACCCTTAAAATGCGCTTAGGTCATGGTCTAGGTTTTGAGTTTGGTCTTATTTTTGCCACACAGCCCTTTATGATGTGGGTGTTGCAGTTAGATTTCTGGACGGTGTTTATGATGAACATTGGCGTGGTGGTATTCTTCTTGATATACGCGATTATATACAATTGGTGCTATGACCAACTTCGAGCGCGTATTGTCTCCGCTCGCGCTGCAGCCAATAATGCTGCCGTCAGTTAAGCTAGCCCAGCTTTAGGTATATGAAACGATACTTAGGTTAATCCCAAGTTCGTCAAATAAAGCAATAATACTAGAGTGACAGTCTATATCGGCGTTAGGTGCTAGGAGTTAAGAATTAAGAATTAAGAATTAAGAGTTAAGAGATAGAATCTAGAGTCAAGAGCGACAGAGTTCGCTCTTAACCTCATGCTGAAAGATGCACTGAATAGGCTTAACAGTCCGTTTTGATTAATGTTCCCGCTGTGTTAATAGCGCCTGTTACGCCATCTAAAATGACGATATAGGCATCTAACTCGACACATGCGATGAAGAATAAACTTTATTGTTATTGAACCTCAGTCAGTGGCATTTCTAGCGCCCCACCATTGCCTGCTTTAACCACCTTATAAACACCAAGGGTACATATTGGCAGCACATAAACACATGCAAATCCGTAAGACATCAAGCTGTAACCTTTACCTATGAGATCGACAATGCCTATGGTGCCAAGCAATGCAGCCAATGACACTGTACCGAAGGCGATGAGCGCTCTTAACCAAGGCTTTGCATTAGCCTCATCACTGGTGGCAGGGATACGTTCAATAACACTTTGCACTAAGCCGACACCGGTTTCGATAAGCGTGCCAAACAAAGCGATGATAAATAGCATTAACAGCCAATCGGGGGCAAATTGCTGGATCATCCAATAATTGGGCAGCGGTTTATCTAATACATCAGGATAGCCAACGCTGTAACTTAAGTGGAACAGCAACGCCGGGATCATAATAGCAACTGCGGCAATCGCAGCTGACACGAAAGCCTGCTGCCGAGTTACAATATCGCGGGTAGAAAATAATAACCCTGGGGCAATCGCCAAGTTATACATCGCATACAATGCGCCGCCAAACCACCAGCTTGGCTCAATATCCGTTAGCGCAGTAGCGGCTAATAAATCCGTATCAGATTGGCCAACCACAATGACGAAATAAGTAATAAATACCCCGTACATCAGCACTGACCACAAGGCTAACGCCTTCTCAACCACCAGTCGCCCAAAAAGCACAAACAAAGCCACCAATATTGGCATTAAAATTAGCCCTATTGTGGCAGGCACATCAAAGCGCTCTTGCAAAGTGTTACCCGCAGCGGCGCTCACCACCCCCAGCACTAACAAAAACAGTAAGATGTATAAGATTTCAAATACAACCCAAAAAGGCCCAATTAATTTCTTAAAGAAATGGCGATAATCATAAACCTTAAACACCCGTGCAAATTCAAAGGTTATTCCTAATACTATTGCAAAAATTACCGTTGCCGTGCATATGGCTAATACGCCTCCCATTTGGCCGTATTGGGTAAAAAACTCGATAACCTCTCTGCCCGTCCCATAACCACCACCAATAAGCACTGACAGAAATACCGCTGCGGGGATAAAATAAATCTGTATTACCTTAATCATGTTTGAGTCCATTATTATTTTATGAGTCAGTTGCAGCTGACTTTCTCCGTCTTACGTTCAACTTTGTTATCGAGTTCTCGTTAGCACAAGAACTGCTAAGCTAAATTTTTATTATTTTTTAATCACATATTTTAAGGTAAACGTCATTTAACCTTTATGCAACAACTAGCGTTATTGATAAAAAGCTTAATCTGCGAGACAGTCTGTAACCCTCCCTTGAACTCAATAATTTTGAAGCTAGTCTGCTAAAACGATGGCATGTGGAGTATGGCGTAAGGTGTGTGGGTTAAGGTTTATGGAGTAAAGATTGAGGAATAAGTTTGTTCAGCCCGAAATACGAAAGCGATTGTATGAAAAGAATACCTCAGAAAACGCTATCGTCCTGCTTGTTATAAGTTTGCGGTCATAGCGCTAAATTAACCGCAAACTTGATTACGGCCGTTATTTTTAGCTTGATACAAAAGTTCATCAGCTTCATTAATGAGTGCGCGTAAGCTTTGCTTCGTATAACAACTCACCCCACAGCTAATGCTAAGATGAACAAGTTGCGAGTCGAGTTTAATTGGCGTTGAAGCAACAGCCTCACGAATATCGTTAGCAATGACGAGCATGTCATGTTTAAAATCGTGCTCATCATTAGAGCGGCTAGCAACAGTATCGCTAAGAGGCGCTTTGATTAATAGAAGAAACTCTTCACCGCCCCATCGAATTACTGTAGTTTCAAGCGAATTTGATTGCTTAATAATGGCAGCGATATGTTGCAAGGCCAGATCTCCAACGCCATGACCGAATTGATCATTTACACGTTTAAAGTGGTCAACATCCAGCATGATCACCCCAAATTCAATTTCGCCATTTACCGCTAATACCATGTTTTCTACCGCGATAGCCGCGCCTTCACGGCGATTATAAAAGCCTGTTAAGTCATCAAAAGTGGCATGTTGAGTCAATTTGGCTACTAAGGCTTTTTGTTCGGTTATATCGAATATTACTCCGATTAAACCAGCCACATTACCTTCCGCATCAAAAAAGCTGGTTTTGTGAAATTTTACAAACACAATATCTCCGCTATTGGTGCGAATTTCTTTTTCATAAATTTGCACCCCAGGATTATCAAACAAGGCTTGATCCGCTTGTTGGTAACTATCCGCCAAGGCTTTATCAAACAATTGATATACGCTAAACCCCACCAGTTGTTGTCTCGATATTTTTATGAAGTCTTCAAAAGCCCGATTACAGCCCAAATAAACCCCATTCACATCTTTGTAAAAAATCGGCACCGGAAGCGTATCAATCGTAAACTGCAAAAGAGGGTTATCCGCGCTAAAAAACACCAATAAATCGTGTGGAGCTAAGGGGTTTGTTAAGGCCATATCTACTCACTAGTAAAAAATCATGCTCTTTGAGTATAGACATGTTAGCTAACACTTTCCTCAAGCCTGCAATTAATGGCAATTTAGCAGTCCGTTAAAAACTAAAATGTTTAGGGCTTATTTATGGGCAACTATTAGAGGGGATGTCAGGGGACAAAATGAATGATTAGAGTGTCACTGGATAATTAAAATATAATCATTAACAACAAAACTCAGGGGGATCTGACTGTGACTCCCCTGATCGCTTAGCAATGTTCAACTCGCATATTTAAAAGTGGTACTTTACCAATAAGCTAGTCACATTTTGATTGGTATTAAAGCCCGAGCTGCTCTTAATACCGTACTTGTTTTTCCAATAGTCATATTCAATACCCACATAAAGTGCACTATCTCGCATACCGACTTGCTTACCTAAATCATATTTAAGTTGTGGATTGAAATGAAAGTTCTTTTCATAACTGCCATCAGAATCAACTACCCAATCAATAAAACCATCAAATACGATATTTGAATCGCCTACAGGCCAGGTGACTTTCCAGGCAGGGGTGATTTGCCAAGTATCACCATCGCGGCCATCGGGGAAGCGGCGATACATATTAAGCTGAAAAAAATCAAAACCAGGAATGGCTAAATCAATACCTGCACCAATTAAAAATGATTCAACATCGCCTTCGCCAAACTCAACGGTGGTTGCTAGCAGTACATCTTTAACAACCCCCATTTCAACCGGTTCACCAAGCATTTTACTGAAGCTGAAGCGCGGGCTAAGTTCACCATAATAGGCGGTTTTACCATTTAAGAAGTCCTCTTCACCATTGTATTTAGTGAAATCGACAAACATAAATAAATCACCAATACTCCAGCCACTGGCATGCTCAAAAGTCAGCGTTTGCTGAATCTCAGGATTGACTTTAAAATCATCACCATAAAGGTAAGATAAACTGTTGTCTTGCCACAACACTACGTCATTGGCAGCTGCAAATGGTGCGTAACTCGCTAACAAAGCGATGAGCATGCGTTTCATATAACATCCTTTAAAATATATTTAATTTTATACAACCATTCAGATATTTAGCTTGAATGAATTCTGCATGAGTCAAATGGCTTTCTCATTAGTAATAAAGCACCTTTTAAACATGACAGTGATAATTGTAGTAATAATGACCTTAATGGGTTGCGCTCACTAATAGCGCTGCCTATCTCTGAACTAATTCTCTGTAGTAATTATCTGTACTAATTGCCTGTATTAATGGCCTGTACTAATAATAGTGCAATACTCGCCCTGTGATTATGTCAGTAACGTTTTAGATACTTAAGCGTTACATTGCCAAATTGCTTGATAAGTGAATTCTGAATCAAGGACTTGTTAAAACAACAAGCTCCAGTACAAAAAGCGCCGCTACACTAGTTGTGCTATGTCGATGATATTATTGAGACTATAAAGACTTGTTTCGCCATTAACGATTTGTGCTAACATCAAATGACCATACTATTTATATTGATATTAAACGAATTAATGACACAAATGCCAAATTGTTTAATTAACAAACATACCAACTCTATAGGCAACACGTCTTTAAGCCTTATTCAATTTAGGCTATTAGTCATTATTGGCACTGCTTTACTTGGCAGCTTTATGGTCGCAGATTTAGCCCTAGTACCTGATGCCGTAAGCGATATATACATCACTTCTCGTTTATACCTGCAGTTGCCTGTCTGTATTACTTTTTTGTTAGCCTCTTTTCACCCGCAATTTTCGAAGTTCTACCAAATGGCGCTTGCCGTCACCATGCTGTTGCTCACCTTTATCAACTATTGGTTAATACTAATGTGTTGGCAAATGGAAGCCTTTGCCTTTCCTTATGAAGGCACTGTTATGTATAGCTTATTTACCCTATTCGTATTTCGTATGTCATTTAAATATTCTGTACCTTATTCATTAATAGTGCTGATTGGTTTTGCCAGCATCGTACTCACAGAGCCTATTTATGGTAATAAAACGGCCGTCAGTTTAGGTTTTGTTGTCGTAGGCTTGATTGTTGGCCTGCTAGGAGTATTACAAATAGAACGGGCATTAAAACAGCTGTCAAAAGCTAATAAAAAATTGAATCGATTAAGTCAGATAGACCATTTAACCGGTATTTATAATCGCCGGACTTTTGAAGCACGCTTTTCAGAGCAACTCAGTTTGCAAAACAGATCAGGAAATTGTATTTGTGTATTTATTATCGACCTTGATTATTTTAAAGGTTACAACGATGGCTATGGCCACGTAAAAGGAGACAATATTATTAAGTTACAAGCCAGTAACTTAAAAAAAGTCTTCCGTAGATCATCTGATATTGTCGCCCGATATGGCGGTGAGGAGTTTGTGGTGGTTTCAACGCAAGTGACGCAAGAGCAATGCCTTGAACTTGCCAATAACATCATTAACCAATGGCGAGATTTAAAAGAACCCCACGGCAAAGTAGCAGGGCAGCATTATGTCACTTGCTCAGTTGGATTCTATTTAGAGCAAATTAATCAGCTATCAGACAAAATCTCTATGGTCAAAAAAGCAGATAAAGCGCTTTATCAAGCCAAAGAACAAGGCCGTAATTGCTTTGTCCAATACACGCAATAAACACTACCATTAGGTGGTAGGGTATTAATACTAAAGATCTATTTTTACAATGATTCATAACTACGGCAAGCTTAAAACACATAAACTAAGCTCTATAAAGCACCCAATTTTTGTGTCATTCACTTCTGCAAAAAAACCAAATTATAAGTACCACTTAGGTATTATTCAGCTATATTTATAGCTCTAGTTCATTTACCTCAAATGATTCTGCACCACTCATTCTGCCCCGACATTCCAATAAGGTGATTCAATGGAAAAGCTAAAAGCATTATTAAGTACCGTGTGGCGAGTAATTAAAAAGCCTAGTGTTCATTACAGTTTAGGCTTCTTAGTTATCGGCGGCTTTATAGCAGGTGTCATATTTTGGGGGGCATTTAATACTGCATTAGAAATGTCGAGCACTGAAGAATTCTGTAGTAGCTGTCATCAAAATGTTTACGAAGAAATGAAACCTACCATTCATTTCACCAATCGCAGTGGTGTAAGAGCGACTTGTCATGATTGTCATGTGCCCCATAAATGGACCGATAAAATTGCCCGAAAAATGCAAGCGTCTAAAGAAATATGGGCAGACTTAGTCGGCACCATTGATACCCCTGAAAAATTTGAAGCAAAACGTCGTGAGCTTGCTGGACATGAATGGCGTCGATTAAAAGCCAATAATTCACTTGAATGTCGAAATTGTCATGAATACGATTATATGGACTTCACTCGCCAATCTGATAGGGCTGCTAATATGCACTCAAAGTATTTAGAGAGCGGCGAACAAACCTGTATTGATTGCCACAAAGGTATTGCCCATCAACTACCAGATATGGAAGGCGTAGAAGGCTGGTAACTTTATCCTCCAAAGACGGTTATATATTGCGATACGATGAACATGTATGACCACCGTATACCAAAGGTATATCACCAAACACACTGGGATATAGGTGATCACTGCCGTTAATCATATAGAGCAGCGCAAATTAAACACGACGCCACTACCTCGACAAATGCTCGACAAATGCTCGACAAATGCTCGACAAATAGATAAACAGCAAACCCACTTTAGGGGGCTAACTCAGTTTCATTTCGGCAATATTGGGTCGAGAAAGTCTGGTTAATATCCGATAAAGATTGATAACCACAACACATAAAACCGCCCCTATCATAAATAGCCACGGGCCTCCGAGTAGGTCAAGAATGATCCCTCCTCCTAACGGCGCCATGGCAAAACCAATTTCACTAAATGAAGCTGCGCCAAAATAAGCGCCTCGAAGATGTTGCGGGGCTAAGCGATCAATATGCACATTCATGGTCGGAAATAAAATCGTCTCAGCAAGACTCATCACCACTACGGCCCCTATCCAGCCCCAAAATATATCCACTGGGTTTAATGCCAGCCACACTTGGGAGCACATGAGCAAGATCAATCCAAATTGAATTCGCTGAATTAAACTATATTTAGCCATCAGTTTTAATAAGATAAACTGCGTAGAAATGATCACTAATGCATTGGTAAAAATTATACTCGATATCAACGTCAGTAATTGAGGCGCTTGTGCTCGGGTTAAATACTGAATGAGCGAACTGTCCATTTGCGCATAAATAAACATGCATAAGGTATTGGCTAATATTAAACATTGAAACAATTTATCTTGTTTTAAAATGGCAAAAATTTGCTGGCGAGTTTCTTTTGCAACAGGCTTTGTTACACCCGAATGAGCCTCTTTATCAGCGGTATTTTTAGCGGAATCAATATTTGATTGATGACTAAACCCCCAATAAAGCATTATCAGTAACACCACAAATGCACCGGCTGTGATGTAAAAACTCGATTGCTCACCCGTTAGTCCTAACCAAATGCCAAGCATAGGCCCAACAGCGCAGCCGACATTGACGATGAAATACCATGATTGCATCGCCAATTCACGGGTTTGCTTATCATGTATTATGTCACCGATAACGGCTGAGGTGAGCGGTCGCCATATCGAGGTCGCGATTGAACATAAGGTCATCACCACCACATAACCATTAACGCTGTCGACTTGTGCTAGCAATGAAAAAGAAATGATATATAGCACACCAGTCATGTACATCAATTTGTGCCGACCAATACGGTCTGACAATGCACTACCGATAAAACTGGTGAATACAGACACCAATGCTGCACTGGATAAAATCAATCCCACTTCTGTGGCACTTAACGCAAACCTGTCATATAAAATGATCGCGAGAAACGGCCACACCATATAATAGCTGCCACGAGTAATAAACGAGCCAAACAACAATATCCACATGAGTAATGGAAACTGCTTAACACGGGCTATAGAGACATCGCTTTGCATTGTAAAACCTTTAAAAGGAAAGCCTAACAGAAATGAGCTTGACCAAATCTAAAGAGTTGGCGCCATTAAAGCAACAATTGCATAACAAATATGATTAATGAAGGCTATTACATCCGAGTCTGCATATCTGACTCGAAAATAGTCAAGCAAATTGAAGATGATAAAGCTCAATGCGATAACATTAAGCTGAGTGCCTAGGGGCATGATGAAAATAGCTTAAAAACTTAAGCTTATTTATCCCTTCCATCGACAGTTTATAATGACCAATAATTGACACTAATGGGGAATATTGTTAATTTACTTGTCAGTGACTAAGTGAGGCTTTAATTGCATAGTTTCAAATGCTTAAACCTTATTTTGCTTAATGGATTATAAACACACAAGGGAATGCCCAATGAAAAAAATACTGCTATGTGCATGTATATTAGCTATGACTGCCTGTAAAACTACTGATATCCGTAATATTGCTGACTCAGTTTCAGACATTGCCGGAGCGGCACAAGGTAACTCAACGAGTGTACCAACTAACCAAGCTTATTCGCACCCGACTCAGCAATACGCAAAAACAAGTCAAACATTCCGTATAACCAAACCGACAAAAATGAACCCTGAAATTGGTCAAATTCGTCCATTACGCACAGAAAGAAACCCTCAAGGCATGACTAAAATTCGATTCGAAGCCTATCACCTTGATAGTGGCGCGCCGATGCAGAGCAATCAATACCTTTATCAGGTTTCAGCCGAAGGGTGGTTGAGTGAAGAACCATTCGTGAACTTTAATTCAAAATTAGTCACCATCAATAGTGGTAATTACTATATCAAGGCACAGGCCGATACCGGTAAATTTTATGCTTCTGGAATGGTGACTTTAGAGCGCGGCGTAACCAATATTGTTAGTTTTGATCTTCAATAAGTAAATTTAAAAATTGGCGGGTATTAAGTCCTTTCAAATTAGGCTTTTATTTTATCAATCAACAATTTTGCCAAAACTTGAGCTTGTAACAATAAATGACTTACAAGCTTAGATAAATCATTTAAGGGCTAATACCTTTTCAGCCCTTAAATGATTCGATTCATTAAACCACTTTAATTTCAGCAATCATTGCTACATGCTTCCCACAATTGCGCCGACATTCATTAGCAAAAAAGTGCAAAAATCAAGCTTTCAGCACTAATGCCACTTGGCTAAACTCAATCCCTTGCCAACCATTAAGCATAAATTGACGAATGTTTTGATGATCTTTTCCCTCAGGCATGGCTAATACATCCCGATAATATTGACCAAATAATTGCAGCGTTTGAGGCTGGGTTAAATGGTGAATTTGCGCAAACGAAAACACCTTACAAGAACCTGAGTTTTCGCCAGCGTCATTAGCTTGTTTACCATTAGTAAAAGCGCTTGGAGTGAAATCATAGTGAGCATCGATGATTGCCATCGTGTCTTCAAAGCGAACGGGTTCAGCAGTTGTTTGAGACAGTGTTTCGATAAAGCTGACAACATCAGCTTGGGTATTTGTCAGTTCAGTCATGTTAAATCCTGTATTGCTGTCATAAACAGTGTGAAAAATCCTATAAACATCATATAAAAAGATTAACCCATCGTCCTTATAAAATGTGTAACTTACTCATCCAGCAGCAAATGACCCACTTTCACCCAAATAAGCGTATCTTGTTCAACATAAGGATTATGCTGACTTAAATGTGGACTGCGGATCCAAGTGCCTGCAGGATAACGACCTAATTCATCAATAAACTCACCGCTAATAACGTAAATTTCTTCACCACCAAAATGACGATGAGGCTGAAATTGGCAACCTGCAGGCCAAAAAACTAAGGCTGTCGATTCGGTAAGATGTTGATGCAGCGGCATCACCTTTAAATCACCTTGCCCAGCAGACCATGGTGTATTGTTAGTATCGATACGAACTTGAGCGCCATCGCTAGCTTGAAATTGATGTAGCTTTACTAGTAATTCACAGCCTTGAACGCTAAAGGGCGCATGACTAAAGCCTTCGGGATTACGAATATAAGTCCCTGTAGGATAATCGCCAGTTTCATCTGAAAACACCCCTGATAACACTAATATCTCTTCACCTAATGGATGCGGGTGCGATGAAAAACTTGCTCCAGCGTCATACTTCACCACACTGGTCGCATGACCACGTTCAGCTTCTTCTCTGGCCAATCCTTTACGCCACACTCCTTGAGCGGGGCTTTTGTCCCATTGAAGTTTATTGGTATCAATTACAACCCGCTGAGAAAAATCCATGTTAAGCATTATGAGTTCCTGCTATTTTTTATATCAGTGTAATAGGACTTAAACTAAATGAATAGCGCACACTTAAATCGCGGGGAAATAAAAAACCCGCACTATTACTAGCGCAGGTTTTGAGGGAGTTGCAGATAATGTTCAGCTAGGCGTAAAGTTAAGCTGAAGTGTTATCGCGACTTCAATACTGTTTAAACGCCGCTATTATTAAAAGGCATTATTATTTAAACGGCATTATTATTTAAACGGCACTGGGCGCGGTGTATTCGCATTTGAAGGCGGTAAAATCGGTAACATTATTTGTGGCTGTTCACCGGTTAAACTGTTCAAAAACTCAACCATTTGCGCTGTTTCTTTAGCTGACATTTTCTGGCCTAGTTGAATGTCGGCCATGGTATTAACCGCTTCATCTAGGTTCCATACGCTACCGTCATGGAAGTATGGGTAGGTAAGCTCAATGTTACGTAAGGTTGGTACTTTAAAGACGAACTTATCAGCTTCTTTACCGGTAACCCCTTTACGCCCTTCCGCTGGATTGTCTGTGTGGAATGGTTTAATTAAGCCCATTTTCATGTACATAGTGCCGCCAACCGCTGGGCCGTTATGACACGCGACACACCCTTTGTCTTTAAATAACTGATAACCCGTTTGTGCATCTGCAGAGATGGCTTTTTTATCGCCTTCTAAATATTTATCAAATGGGCTATTTGGGGTCACTAAGGTTTTTTCGAATGTCGCTATGGCATCTGTAATACGGTCGATGTTAACTTCATTTGAACCATAAATGTCATTAAAACGCGCAACATATGCAGGCATTGAAGCGATAGTATCTACAGCTAAATCATGGGTATAACCCATTTCTTTTGGATTATCGATAGGACCTGCAGCTTGATCTTTTAAAGTTGCAGCACGACCATCCCAAAATTGCGCCAGCATATAATCAGCGTTTAAGACTGTAGGCGAGTTTATTGGACCTTGTTGCCACTCATGACCAATTGAGGTCGGCAGTGCATCCACACCACCAAGGGACAAGTTATGACATGAGTTACATGAGATAAAACCAGACATTGATAGACGTGGCTCAAAGAAAAGCATTTTACCTAGCTCAACTTTTTCAGGCTCGGTGATCACCGCAGGCTTAATGACTTCAATGGGCTCACTGGCCTGAGAAGTTGAAATAGAAAAAATCGAAGCTAGCATTACAGCAACGGTGGTCAGCTTAGTCATAATAAATAACCTTGTTCATAGTATGGTTTAATGGCAAGCATCTTAATTGTTCTATATCTTAGGTTAAAACGGTAAAATCCGATTAAGTCCATCGCAATCGCAAATTCTATTTATGCGGCTTAAGTCACTGTTTATTTTTAAAAATAAGATAGGTTAACGAACCATTCGATTAAATTAAACCTGCACACCACCAATAGCGATTAAGATTGCTGTAGATCACATCCTTTTGTATCAAACACTGCGCCAATATTGATACAAATGACTTTTTACAGGTGTAATATCGCGATAAAAAATGCAGCTTATTCTTGCCTATTAAGCTCCATCACTCCTTAAAGCTGATTTTCTCGCCCATATGGCTTAGCTATATTATTTACCGAAGTTAAGTATATAGGGATTTACTGACGCATATGGCAATACACTTATAACTCTTGAGTGTAACGATTCGTGTAACTGCCAGTTAATAAATCAGCCAACAACGTACCTGCTATGGCTTAGCATTTGTTATACTTAACCAAATTTATTACTTACCATTGGTAGATTGCCACCTCAGGATGTTGATATGACCCAAGACGAAATGAAAAAAGCCGCTGGATGGGCTGCACTTAAATATGTTGAAGAAGGTTCAATTGTTGGTGTTGGAACAGGTTCAACGGTTAATCACTTTATTGATGCGTTAGCGACAATGAAAGATGACATTGAAGGCGCCGTATCAAGCTCTGAAGCCTCAACCCAAAAACTAAAAAGTTTAGGCATTGAAGTATTTGATCTCAATAGTGTCTCAGATCTATCTGTGTACGTTGATGGCGCTGATGAAATCAATGACCATATGGACATGATTAAAGGCGGCGGCGCGGCATTAACCCGTGAAAAAATTGTCGCGGCTGTGGCTAAAAAGTTTGTTTGTATTGTTGATAATACCAAGCAAGTTGAGATTTTAGGTGAGTTTCCACTGCCTATTGAAGTGATCCCAATGGCGCGCTCTTACGTTGCTCGTGAATTAGTAAAATTAGGTGGCGATCCGGTTTACCGTGAAGGTGTCGTCACTGACAATGGTAATGTAATTTTGGATATGTACAACTACCGCATTCTTGATCCTAAAACCTTAGAAAAGCAATTAAATGATATTGTTGGTGTGGTCACTAATGGTTTATTTGCTAACCGCGGTGCTGATGTATTGCTGGTTGGCAGCCCAGATGGCGTTAACACGATTGTAGCCAAATAGTCCTAAAGGCTAGTTGCTTAAGTCCGGTAATTAAAGTTAATCGCACTGATAAAATGCTCAATTCACCATTGGGCATTTTTTTTATAACCATAAAGCCCTTAAAGTTGTGCCAAGCCCCTATCCTACTTGCTTCCACTTAAAATTTTCACTTTAACCTTTCACACCTAAGCTTACTCAAGCAGATGCTTTTCAGCATTTTGACTCCCCATAGTAATCAAAAAAATATTTTATTTAATCAAGTAAACCTTTTAGCAACTTGCTAATGTCTAATCTAGTAACTCACATCACATTGGAATAATTGGTGAACTTAACCTCAAGCAATATCACAGACATTGATAATCAACTCAGCAGTAATACTCGCGCTGCTGAAGCTGGTGAAATCAATAATGCCTGCTTAGATGACGCTTTAGTGGCGAAAGCTAAGGGCGGCGATAAAGCAGCGTTTAAGCTACTTTATCAGCGCCATCAAGGCCGTGTGTATGCAATTTGTTTGCGTTTAAGTGGTAGCGCTGATCATGCCGATGAAATTTGCCAAGACTGCTTTGTCAGATTATGGCAAAAGCTAGATCAGTTTAATGGCGATAGTCAGTTTACGACTTGGTTATATAAGCTGTGTGTCCACCAAGCTATTAACAGCATGAAAGCAAAGCAAAGCTTTTGGCATCGATTTTTACCAGAATCGAGCTTGAGTGAGCATCATCAAAGTCTCAGCGAAAATCATCAAACGCAAAACGGCCATCAAGAGTATCACCGCCTTGATAAATTAATTATGCAACTGCCACAACGCACCCGCGTGGTGTTTGTACTGTGCGCAATTGAAGGTTATCAACATGATGAAGTTGCGCAGATTTTGGATATTGCCGTTGGCACCAGTAAAGCCCAATACCACAGAGCAAAGCAGATGCTACAGGAGATGTTGGCATGAAAAATAGCAATCAGCAGCAACAATTAACAAGGCTTATTGATAGCTTGCCAAAAGAGATCTCACCAAACAAAGATCTATGGCAAGACATTGAGGCGAAAATAAGCGCCCCAACAAATTCTTCAGTGCCAGCAAAGCAAACTGATGCTGCAACTCAGTACCGCAGCGCTAACTCGCAATACTGGCGACATCTTGCCGTTGCCGCCAGTATTAGTTTTGTATTGGTATTAGGCTGGCTATTAACAAGCCCTACAGCACAAAAGCCAAGCCTTGAGCCTATCACCGTCACAAATGCCCTTAGCAATCAGTCTACTGAAGATTTAATTGCCTTGGTTGATCAAATAGCCCTGACCCATCAACAGCAAATTAATGGCTTTGATGACAACAAATATACTGTTGGCATGCAGCTTGATGACCTTACTAATCCATTCAATAAGGGTTATAGCGAATTGCAGCTTGCATCAAAAGAGATCCAAAAAGCCCTTAAAAGCGATCCCAATAACAAGCAAGTGTGGGATTTATGGTTATGGGTAATGAAGCGCGAAATACAGCTGTTACAACAGCAACAACGCACCCCAATTAACACGACTCCATCGACTCAAGGAAATTCCATATGAACAATCAAACTAGTCAGTTTATCAGCCGACTTATCATTGGCGGCAGCCTGCTATTCACAACAACACTCATGACATCAACAATGGCCTTTGCAGCACAATCCGTTGAACAAGAAATGACGGTTAATGCGAAACCACAAATTGAGCTAAAAGTGCAGCGCGGCAAAGTAGAGATCATCGGCTGGGACAAAGACCTCATCACAGTATCCGGTCAGTTAGATGAATTGTCTGAAGGGTTTATCTTTGAGCAAAAAGGCAATCAAATCACTATTGAAGATAAGCTACCCAACAGCTATCGGGGTCATGATGAAGATGGCTCAAATTTAGTCATCAAATTACCCATAAAGCTAATGCTTGAAGCTGAAGGGGTTTCAGCAGATTACAAGATTGAAAATCTGTCAGGCGAAATAGACTTGGCATTAGTCAGTGGTAACTTAAAAGCTAACCACATGGATGGCGACATAAAACTACAAACAGTGTCAGGCAATATTGAGTCAGACAAGCTCAATGGCAAGCTTGAATTAGAAACCGTTTCTGGCGATATCAAGGATAAAAGCTCTGCAGGCAAAGCTCAGTATCGCCTCGTCAGTGGCGAGTTAGAGTCTAAAGATAACCAAGTCACTAAGCTTAGTATCGATCAAGTATCAGGTGATATTGAAGGCAACTTTAGCGCGGTAGAAAAAATCAAAATTGTCAGTGTCAGTGGCGATATCGACATCAGTTTAAGCGCCAAAGTCACTAAGGCATCATTTGATACGGTTAGCGGTGATGTTGAAGTCAAATTCACTCAAATGCCTAACCTGACATTTGAGATTGATGGTGGCCCAGGTGGCGATATTAATAACGAATTAACCGATGATAAACCGCTAAAAACTAAGTATTCAGCAAGAGAAAGCATCCAATTTACAACCGGCGATGCCACAGGTAAATTTAGCGTTAATACCATAAGCGGCAATATCGAATTGAAGTAGCGTTTTTATCTTCATGCTGCAGTTACAGGCGCTAGCATGGGGATCTTAAGTCTGATATTACTCGGCACATTAGGCGCTAAACGTCGCCGTAAACTACACTAGGATAGCATTCCAAACTAGTGCTTGGGCCTTCTACAAAGAAGGCTCTTTTTTTTCATTTAACGCCAGCTCACAACCTAACCCGAATAGCAGCTATAAACCCGTCGAGATTATGACAATTCACTCGTATAACATAGTCATTCGTTTTACATAATCACTCGTATTACATTGTCACTCGTAGCGCTAATAATTCTGACAACCTTGTATAATCTAAAATAATCATCTTGCCTCTGACTAAATCAATATAGCCATCTTCAGCCAACTTATTGAGTACTTCATTGACTCGAGGGCGACTTACATTGGCAATTTCACTCAGTTGCTGCTGGGTGATTTTTAGTTCAATAACGGGCAAATCAATCATGCGTTTAGCACGTACTAATTCTAATAAAAAATGAATGATACGTTCTTCAATACCATAAAATGACAAGTGCATACCTTGAACCAGTTTAGGGGTATTACGGCGCATAATGCTATAAATAAACTTATAAATCTCAGGGTTAATGTTAGCTAACTCAGTGAGTTCACATTTAGGGAAAAACAAGCTGTTGATCGGTTCCAGTTCATTGGTATAAAGACTAATTTTAGGGAAAATCTCAACCGCTACAGCCCCAACCCACATTTCTTTACCAAATATAAAACTCGCTAAAGGGCGGTTATCAGCACTGGTGGTGGCAAATGTACCCAGACCATCGATACAGTAAAAATACCCCCGTTCACTGTCATCAGCCAGTAGGTTACTGTATTTCTCAATGCCTTGATCATCGACAGCAATATCCATGATCTCAGCTTTGGTTCTTTCGCTCAATTCACAGGGCCAGTTTATTTGTTTACGTAACGCGAGTGTCATTTATTCTCCAGTCAAACATTTCAGCAAGCGTTAAGCAGACATAACTTGTTTAAAGCTATTAAGCATTGAGCGATCTGTACGTGCTTTTTTTAATTTTCTAATACTTTCTTTTAATGATTGCTCTGCCAAGCGGCCAAATACACCATCATATTCTTTTTCATCAATTTCTTTTTCTGACTCAGCCTCATCTGCAATTTCTTGGGCAACACGGCTTAACTGCATCCACGCATTGGCAATATAAAAACCATGAAACTCCGCCTTGGGCAGTAATTTTTGTGCACTCGCAGGCATTGCTTGCCAGCTTTTAGCAAATAACTCAGCCTTGTCTTCAATTAGCTCATTAAACAAACCTTCATAAGCCTCAAGTAAAGTCTCTGGTAATTTATCCATCGGCAGCACTTTATTAGCGACATTAAAAGAAATCTGCTTTGCTGTTGCTTTATACTCTTCGCTTAGTTGACTCATTAGTTTGTTCTCTATTTCAATGATTAAGTTAGCGCCAAGAATTCATGTGATTAACGCAGTTTGAGTAACTAAGTCGCATTAACAGCACTTAAAATGGCACAGGCATAAGGTTTCTATCGCAGAAAATACTGCCATTAAACCTTTAAGCTTTATGTTATTTAGCAACAGACTAGTATAAACGATATTATCAACGCCTTTATAGGTTATAGACATATATATTGGTTGTTTTTGTGAAGCTGCAAATACCTACCCAGTCAATAATGTGATCTTATCCAGTTAGATTAAAAGTGGCCCGTTAAACACATAAAATGAATGCAAACAACTTAACTCATGAATGATGATGCTTTTAACATTTATCGACTCTTTTTAAGGTGTTTTCACTATGGTAAACACAGTTAACGAACTATATTAGCAACAGCTATTTTTAAAAGATGAAATAAACAATTAATCAGATTACCTCACAGTGCATTTAAACAAAAAAACGCGAGTAAATATTAACAAAAGCACAGGCTGAAGTGTTCTTTGCGTGACACATACTTATTTATTTACCCTTTTAAACAGAAGCTTAGCCATAACAGCGCTACTTATTCAGCTTTGATTGAACAAACCAAAATTTCTGTCATAATGTTGTGAAGCCAGTAAGTTAAATTAGCAATCTTTGATATAGATCTTATCTCTTTTTTTATTAACTTTTATGCCTGCTTAACGATTTATGCAGCTTTACGTAATTCGACATACCTAGATAGCTGCACCAGCAATAGTTACCAAGCTGATAACAATAAGTTAGTAAAGTTAAGTAAATTTGTTGATACTCACCTGCAGAAAAAAGATATTATTGATCCTAGTGGCTAATTGAACTTTTTATATTGTTATCAAATACTAAATAATAAAATACAAAAATATTAATTCAGGGAAAAGTTGCATGGCCGATATTAAGCAAAGCGGCCAATTTTTAACCTGTAGCCTAACAATAAAAAGCACTGAGCACTGTTTTGCTCAAGTTGATTAGCACTTTTGTAAAAGTTGTGCTTAAAAGGATTGTTGCGAGTTAACAAGCCAGTTTACAGCCTTAGTTAACAAACAAAAACAGCATGAAGGAACTGCGTAAAGCAAGTATAAAAAATTGCATAATAATTATAATTCAACAATTAGCGTTTTTAACGGCCTTTACTGTCACAAGGTGAGTCGTTACATCAATCAGCTGCTGTTATTGTTGGTATTAGTCGGTTTACTGAATAGTGCTTCAGTGACTGCTTTTACTTTTGATAACAAGGCAGCTGATGACTTGTTCCATCAATTAAAAACAGAACAGATCACAGATTTACTTGTCATAGAGCAAACATTACTCAAACTCGAGAACATTATTGCCAGTAACGATATTGAGCGCCAGCAGCTGTTACTTACTGAGCAATGTAAAACCTTTAGCTCCAGTGACAGTGAGCAAAACAACAACTTTATTACCACGACAAACAACATTGAGCAGCAATCTTTTTTTAGTCCACAAATTCCAATTTTGCTGAATTTATGTCGTTCAAAAGCATTCAGATACCTTGACCAACATAGCAGCGCGATTAAACTAAATCAGGCTGCACTTGAACAAGCCTTAGCACTAAATGACAAGCATATCATCGCCAAAGCCCATAATAACATTGCCAAACAAGCACTTTATCAAGGTCAGTTTTCCAAAGCGATTGATAGCTTCACTCAGTCTTTTGAGCTCAATCAACAAATAGGCTTACAGCATGCAGCTAGCTTAGACTTACTGAATTTAGCAGGTATTTACCGGCGCTCAGGCGATAACGAAAAAGCACTTTATTACTACAACAGAATAAAGGGTTACCTTAATAAAACCAGAGACTTAATGTTACTTGCCAATGTTGAAAACTCACTCGCTTATATAGAATTAGATCGCGGTGAATATCAGCAAGCACTGGAATACTTTGAAAAAGTCTATCAGGTCATCGAGGGGATCAATGATCCGCTTTACACCGCTAGAGTTGCGATTGATATGTCAGCGCCGCTGATTAAACTTGGCCGATTAGCAGAAGCAGAAAAGTGGCTAAATCAAGCTCGACCTTACATGACCCCCGAGATGTACTCTCACTATGGTTACATGCATAGTTATTATTTAGAGCTGCGCATGTTACAAGGCAACTATGCTAGCGCCTTTGAGCATTTCAATGCAGCAACAGCTAACTTTCAAAAGTATAATATGCAAAAAGGTTTAGCTATTAGTTATCAGTTAGCCAGTCAGTTATTTGCTATCCAAGCTGATTATAAGTCAGCTAACTACTGGCACCATCAGTTCTTAAGCATTCATAAACAACTCGATCAGTTAAGGCTGGACACCTATAATTCCGACATGAGACTCAAGTTTGACTCAGATAACCTAGAAGATAAACAAGCACAGTTAATTGAGTTCCAAGCGCTTAAAGACATTCAGCTTAATGCCGTAAAAACTCAGCAAAAATTACAATATACCGCCCTAGCAATGACATTTATCTTCTTGTTAATATTAATTATTTTAATTGTTAAGCTGCAAAAAAAGTCACAGCAATATCGACAAATAGCATTAAAAGATCCACTCACCAACATCCCTAATCGCTTACATGCCTACGAGGTCAT
The DNA here is from genome assembly GCF_030548015.1 of Shewanella sp. 4_MG-2023. Lineage (NCBI taxonomy): Bacteria > Pseudomonadati > Pseudomonadota > Gammaproteobacteria > Alteromonadales > Shewanellaceae > Shewanella > Shewanella sp. 4_MG-2023. Next base: position 34,497 of record NZ_JAUORL010000005.1, on the reverse strand, counting down.
GCAAAAGCTGCTAAAGCAAAAAGTGCAATTTTCTATCTTACTTATCGACGTAGATCACTTTAAGAGTGTCAATGACCGATTCGGCCATGACATCGGTGATATAGCACTACAACTCATTGCTCAAACTTGTCAGCAAAATTGCCGCGAGGAAGATACTGTGGCGCGTATTGGTGGTGAAGAGTTTCTGATCATTATGCCAAAGACAAATATCGAGCAATCGATGATTTTCGCTGAGCGAATTAATCATAAAATGAAACTTGTGAACTCACCGCAGTTAAACGATAACTTGATATTTTCAGTCAGTATCGGCATTACAAGCGTGATTGATGAAAGCAGTATTTCTACTATTTTGAAAAAAGCTGATATTGCCCTCTATGAGGCAAAAAATGACGGCAGAGACTGCTATAGGCATTATCAATATCTCCCAAACATCATTAAAGGAGAGCATTGATATATGCACAGCGGCAATCAAAAAAGCCTTTTTCACGGCATTAATAAAAACCTGTTTATCCAAATGCTAGTTCGTAAGCCATTGCTCATTATTAGCTTAGGTTTAGCTATGCTCAGTATGAGTTTCTCAAGCTTTGCCAAAATAGAAAACCCTGAGTTTGATACACTCTTTAACGCCGCCGATCAAACCGATATTAACGATCCTAGTTTTCCGAAAATGGTTAAAGACCTTGAAAGCTTGCTCGATGTAGAAGATATCGAACGCACTTACTTGTTACTGCCTAAACAGTGTCTTAGTCATAATGTTTTCCATGGCGATGAAAATAAATTAGCCGATCAGTTCATTATTGATACCTTAAAAACTTATCCAGCAATGCCAGCAAGCACTCGAATAGAGTTAAAGCTTTGTGAAGCAACTATCATGCGTTACCGCGGCGATACCTCAGCGGCAAATGCCCTTATTCGTGAAAGTTTGTTAGCAGCAGAAGGGATTAACAATCGCCGCTTAATGGCTGATGCCTATTCACAGCTTGGTCAAATCGCCTCCTATACCGCTGATTTCGCGATGGCGCTTAAAAACTTATTATTGGCTCATGAGCTGTATAAAGAGTTTGATTTACCCACTAGACAGCACCTCAGCCTACTAGATTTAGCGGTCACTTATCGCCGTATGGGCGAAACGGACACCGCCCTAAAATATTATCTCCAGCTTGAGCAAGCCTTTACCAAGAGCAACCAGCTTGAGTTAGCCATGATGGTAAAAATGGACATGGCCTATGCCTATGAAGATTTACGCCAATACCAAAAAGCTGCCGACCACTATTTAACCGTATTGGACTATTTTCAGACTATCTATACCGACCCTACATACCCTGCACGGGTAGCTGTAGATATGTCTTACCCACTTATTGAACTAGGCAAATATCAACTCGCCCTTGATTATCTCAAGGAATATGAAGATGTCATCGGCCCTAATGTAGATACTCATTATAGTTTTATGCAATTGTTCTTTGCCCAAGCTAAACATGGGTTAGGGCTCGAAGAGCAAGCAATACCTTACTTAGACAAGGCCACCGCAGGGTTTGAGCGCAATCACAATAAGCGCGGCCATGAAATGCTACTCAAATCAAAAATAGAGATATATGAATCCTTACAAGATTGGCAGCAAGCCTATGACGCACAAATTAGCCTGTATGAGATACATCAGCTAATTGATAAGGCGATGGAAAATCAAAGCAGCACTGAAATGCTAGTCAAGTTTGATAGTGAAAAAATTGAATCTGAAAATGCTAAATTGATCGCATTCCAATTACTGAAAGAGCAACAGTTAGTCACCCAACAAGACAATAAAAGATTACAAATTATTGCACTAATACTGGGCGGTGCGTCATTAATATTACTGTTTATATTTACTCTCTACTCAAACAAGAAGTCGAAACAATTTAAACAGTTAGCATTGACCGATTTACTAACCCAGTTGCCAAACCGCCTTGCCTTGTATCAACAGGCAAATCAATTATTTAATAATGCCTTAATCAATCAGCAAACTTTGGCTATTGTGTCTTTTGATGTCGATCATTTTAAGCAAGTAAATGACACCTATGGTCATGACGCTGGTGATACTGTCCTTAAAACATTAGCAGAGATCTGTACTAGCAAATTACCAGCAAACGCAGTCATTGGTAGAGTAGGTGGTGAAGAGTTCTTAGTGTTATTACCGCAAATTCGCTCCACTGCTGCGATATCACTAACACAAGCGATCATCGAGGAAGTATCAAGTCATGATTTCTCAGCAATTAACCCCGAGCTAAAGGTCACCATCAGTGCTGGGGTGAGCACTTATTATGATGAACAAACATTATCTGAACTGATAAAAAAATCAGACATGGCGCTTTACCAAGCCAAAAGAAATGGCCGAAATCAGCTATCGTACTACCATGATGACTCACAGAGGTTATAATAAAACAGTGGATCACTAACCTAGCGTAAATAGCTGTCATCATGCCTAATTCAAATATACCTCCTAATGCTAATCCAGCGGCTAATACTAATACAGCGCTTAATGCTAGGGAAAAGGAGTCTGCCACAACCCCCTCAGGACTATTACAGCCATTAGCGCATAAGCTTTCAGCCACTGAGATGGCGGAGTTAGCTTACTTAATAAAGAGCTGGGCGTTTGAATTAGGGTTTTCTCAGCTTGGGATCACCGATACCGATTTAAAAAGCGAAGAGAGCAAGTTACAACAATGGCTCGATAATGGTTATCACGGGGAAATGGGCTATATGGCCAGCCACGGCATGATGCGCGCTCGCCCCCATGAGCTTCACCCAGGTACCGTTCGCGTACTCAGCACCAGAATGGACTATTTACCGCCACAAGCGGGCTTTGCCACTAATTTATCAGACCCAAACTTAGGTTATATTTCTCGTTATGCAGGCGGCAGAGATTACCATAAACTGATTCGTAAACAGCTTAAAAAACTCGGTGATAAAATCGTGTCACACTGCCATAACTTAGGGCTTGATGGCATTGATTTCAGACCGTTTGTGGACTCTGCCCCAATCCTTGAACGGCCATTAGCGGAAAAAGCAGGTCTTGGCTGGACAGGTAAACATTCATTATTACTAAACCCTGAGGCTGGCAGTTGGTTCTTTTTAGGCGAAGTGTTAATTAACTTACCTTTGCCTGTAGATATTCCTATCCACCAAAGCTGTAATAGCTGCGTAGCCTGCATAAAATCATGCCCGACTAATGCCATATTAGACAACAATGTCGTCGATGGTCGCCGCTGTATCTCTTACCTCACCATTGAATTACAAGGCGTGATACCTGAAGAATTTCGCCAAGCCATTGGCAATCGCATTTATGGTTGTGATGATTGCCAATTAGTGTGCCCTGTTAACAGTAAAGCGCCGCTAACTCAGCAAACTGATTTTCATATTCGTAAACAACTGATCCAACCTGATTTACTAAGCTTGTTTGCTTGGACTGAAAAGCAATTTCTATCACTTACAGAAGGCAGCCCTATACGTCGAATTGGCCATAAAAGCTGGTTAAGAAACATTGCGATTGCCTTAGGTAACGCGCCGTTTAATCAGCAAATTATTGATGCGCTTAACCTACGCAGATGTAGCGATGAAGTCGATGAAATGGTCATAGAACATATTGATTGGGCACTAGCGCAACAAGCACTTAAACAGCAAGATTTAACCCCTGACGATAAAACAAAAACGGCGCCTAAAAGTCATTTAAGCCGTAAAACCTTGCGAGTGATCCGCAGTGTTGAAAAAGGCTTACCTAGAGACGCTTAAACCTTTTACTTATTGTCATCTTTCAGACACCACGTCTTCAATGAGGTGATTTCTGATCTAAAGTAAAACCGACTTTAATAGTGACTTGCCAGTGAGCAATTAAACCTTCTTCTAGGTGACCTCTGGTCTCAACAACCTGAAACCAACGTAAATGTTTAAGCGATTCATTAGCTGCTGCAATTGCATTTTTTATCGCATCATCAGAGCTGATAGGTGACGATCCTGTTAACTCAATAATTTTATAAGTGTGGCTCATTTATGACTCCAGTCATTTTAAACTCAATCAACATAGAAATTAAATAAAGCAATACCAGTCAGAGTATAGATAAGCCTAGCAAAACTGCGTAGTCGCAGATTAAAAACCTCAAAAAGCCCTCTCTCAATGACCTTTAAACTAGTGATCACTTATTAAAGTCACTTTTTATAAAATCAAAAGCTGTAATTTTCACGTCAAAACAATCACAAAAGTTAACAATGAGACTACATTTTCGTAAATAAATTACACAGGCGTCTGGACGTCTAGAAGTTTATTGTGATAGTCTTGATACAAGCAACCGAATTGATTTCACCCGTAAGTTGAGCAAAATTCATGTGAGGATTATATGATAGAGCTGAGACACCTTCGAACTCTGATGGCACTTAAAGAAAGTGGTAGCCTTGCTGGTGCTGCGAAAAAACGCTTCGTAACTCAATCAGCGCTATCTCATCAAATAAAAGAATTAGAAACACGCATTAATTCGTCTATTTTTATTCGAAAGAGCAAACCATTATCTTTTACTCAAGAAGGCACTCGACTACTTAATTTGGCGGAGGAAATTCTCCCTAAAGTGATGGTGACAGAATCAGATCTGAAAAAAGGCCTTGATGGAGAGGCGCAATCTTTAAAATTGGGGATTGAATGCCATAGCTGCTTTCGCTGGTTAATGCCGGTGACCGAGGCCTTTAAACAAATCGCACCAGATGGCCGTATTGATTTATCTAGCCGTCATTTATTTGATTCATTAAATGCCTTAGCGCTTGGTGAGTTGGATATTGTACTCACTTCAGATCCAGTACCAGGGCATGCACTTGCCTATCAACATTTATTCGATTTTGAAGTGAAACTGGTGGTTTCAAATGATCATGCGCTGTCAAAACAGCCATTCATTAAACCTGAGCAGCTCGCCAAGCAAACACTGATCACTTACCCTGTTCCATTGCAGCGCCTTGATATTTATAAGCACTTTTTAGAACCTGCTGGTGTTGAGGTGGGTGAACAAAAGCAATGTGACTTAACAGCGATGCTGCTTCAACGTATTGCTTGTAATGATGGCGTAGCGGCGCTGCCAAGCTGGTCAATTAATGAAGGCCATGGACTTAACTTAAGTTCTGTAAAACTTGGCAGCGAAGGCTTAAAAAGGCCGTTATTTGCAGCCTACCGCCTTAATACATCCAATACCCATTTAATTCAAAAATGGCTAACCTTAGTGGCTGCTGAAGGGCTAAAGTTACAAAGATTAAGTCAAAAGCACCAATCGCTCTTAGAATGTGCATAAACAAGTTGTGAAAAATCCATAAAAAATGCCACGATTAAGGTGGCATTTTTTATGTCATGGGATTAAATCAACTCGCTATACTAGCTTCATTAATTAGATTCATTAATTGGGTTTATCAATACATTACGTTTGCTCAGCACAGCTCTAAGCACTAAGCCTGCAGAGTTTACATTGCTCGTTTGGTTAATATTATGGGCCACCATAAATTCATTGCGTAACTCATCATCTAACCCAAGAGCCTCAAATGCTTCTATAGATAAACTTTGCTGCTGGGTATCAATGAGCTTTTTTATCACCTGTAATGCTATGGGCTTTTCTGAGGCGGCATTTAAAAATGCAAACGCACTTAAGGTAATCACTTGACCAAATACACTAAATAGCGCCAAGGTTTGCAGTTCATCTGCATCAATATCTATAGCTTGTTTATTGTCTTCAAGCTCACGTAAATAATGCACTGCATCGGTAGCGATATTTTCAGTAAGCGCCCAATAGCCCTTAACTAATTTACAATATGGTTCAGGTAATTCATCTAAGCGTTCTTTTAGATAAAATGAGAAGCTATAGCGGTAAATATTGACTTGGCCTAAACGGATAAGCGCATCTTTTATACTGCGATTTTTTGTCGCGATTACGCCACCAGCTTGAGCGGTATTACTGCGCCAAAGTAAATGAGCGGCAAGCGCGGGATCGCTGGCAATGATATCGATAATAATGCGGATATCTGCTTCATTAATTAAGGCCTTTTTTAAAGGGATCAAAATACCACGGCGCCCAATGACTTGTTCTTCGTTGCCAATAATAGCTTTTACTTGAGTGAGTACCTGCTGCTCAAGGTAGGTCATAAAGCGATGCTTCCCTGTATAATTCTTCGTTCTCGATTAACGAATTTATCCATAGAAACCCTACAAAGGTCAAGTGATTAATGCTGATTAAGACAAAAAGCCGACAAGTGCTTTGTCGGCTTTAGTATCTTCAGTGTAATTAGCTAGATAACAAGTTATTATCGTCTAAAAATCAGACGCTTCGCTTATTATCTGTTAGTTCATTACAAAGGGATTTTAAAAACGATAACCTAAGGTTAAGCGAATTGAGCGACCATTACCCGAGTAATAACCGCTGCCGCCCCACTCCTCAGGAACATAATAGCCAGCACTGACATATTGCTTATCTAACAAGTTGTCAGCACGTAAACTGGCACTCCACTCATTACGGGTATAGTTAATCGCTAAATTAGCCAATACATAGCTTGATAATTTAGGGTCGATATTGGCATTATCGCCTTCCACATAACGCTCACCAGTATAAATACCTTCAGCGAAGATTTGCCACTGTTGGGCTATGTCATAACTGACGTGAGCACGGGCATTATGCTCCGCAACCCAAGAAAGCGCTTTGCCTTCGTTCTCGCCTTCGGTAAATTCAGCATCAATGTAATCATATGATGCGCCCAGCAACCAATCTGCAGCGATTTGCACATCATAAGCGGCATTAACGCCAAAACGAGTTGAAGCATCAGCATTAACGTTAGCACCGCCGCCCTGTGGACCATCAGTGCGCCCTGCGTCATATACAATTTCATCTTCCAAATCTAAACGGTAAAGGTTTAATTTGAAGGTTTGTGTTGTAGTGGTCCAGTCCCAACCTGCTTCATATGAGCGGCCGGTTTGTGGATCAAGACCAAGGGTGGTAATTGGGGTATAGGCTTGCTCATCCACTTTGGCAAAACGGAAATTATCATTGGCGCGAATATAAAAACGATGCGCAAGGCTTGGACGATAATTTAACCCTAACTCAAATGCATGGGCATCATTATCAAGCTCAACACCATTTGCGTATGATAATTGATCTGTTAAGTCATCTGTCACTTCACTGTAACGCCCACCAACTACATAGGATAATGACTGCGTTAATGGCACTGAGGCTTGCACATAAGCACTGGTCACTTTCTGTTCATTATTACGTTGAATGTAAGCAGTATCAAAATCGGCCTCACCGATACTTAAATCAACCCCAGCAATAATGTCTAAATCACCATTATCTAGCTGATAATTTGCTGTGGCTTTGGGTGAAAAGCTTAATAAACTTCGCTCGATACGCCCAGCACTGCCCCAAATAAAGTTAGTGGTTAGAGTATCAGAGTAAGTTAAATCAGTGGCCAAAGCCCATTCTTTAGTTAATTGGTACTCATAGCCACTGCGCAGCGCTGTGGTCATTTCATGAACATAATCATCATCGGTAAAAGGTGCGGCCTGAGTTGGATCTTGCAGATACTGCTCCAGTGTTAGCGCACCAGGGGCCTGGCGATCATTATCGAAGTAGCTGGCTTCAACAAAGAAATTTTGTAAATCAGTTTGATATTGCAAACGGCCTAGAATTGAGCCGGTTTCACTGTCGTTATTATCGCGATAGTTATCACTTTGATTGTAACTGCCGGCCAAGTAATAATGCCAAGCGTCATTAATTTTGCCTGAAATATCCCCTTTAGCTTCATAAGTATCAAAGCTGCCAGCACTTAATTGCAGTCCGCCGCCGTCTTTATTAGGCGCTTTAGTGATGATGTTAATCACCCCGCCAACAGCTTGATCGCCATAAAGTACCCCAGCACTACCTGATAATATTTCCACCCGCTCAACTTGATTTAACGGCACTGCATTAATGCTAGGAGCCGCAATATCAATATTGTTTAAGCGGCGACCATCAATCAAAATTAAGGTATTGCTGGCGGCTTGAGACGCTGAAAAACCGCGCATGGCAAAAGTCGTACCTGAGTTGTTATCAGACACTTGAATACCCGCTTGAGAACGTAATAACTCCGTTAAGCTCACCGCACCACTAAGCTGAATATCAGCTTGGTCGATCACATTTACATTCGCTGCAATATTAAGAGGATTTGCATCTTGACGACCAATAACCACAATTTTTTCAACCTCTGCATTGGCAGAATTGTCTGTTGTGGTGTCAGCGTAAACAACTGAGGTTGTTGAAGCAGCTAGACCAAATACTAGGCTTAATGCTGATGCGATTTTTGTTAGATTTGTACCCATTTACCTTTAACTCCTGAAAGGAAAAATGGGGCATATTTGCCGCAGCGCATCGTACTCGTAAATTTATCTGTTAGCGATAAGCCATGATTATTTACAAGCAACGAGCTACATTTCGAGATCTGCCCACCGAAATCTCAAAATCATCTATAGGGCCGGTCTCCGGACTTAGGTTAAAGTAGCAAAGCTACTGACGAACATGAATTTTTAACGTTAAATAGCAGCTTAAATTTCACAGCTACAAGCTTTATCGCACTCAGTCCTCACCATTACCGTTGCGGGGGCAGTACTAGATTTTCACTAGTTTCCCGATTATCCCGTGTCATACACAGGCACCACTATAAATTGACGATAAATTATATAAATTTTTGATTGCTACGACTTAAAGCAGCCATATAACAAGCTGATATAGTATAACGTGCTTATGGGGATTTTTGATATAACGAAAATGAATCAATCATATTATTCAACTTATTGAAAAATAGTCTGAATAATATGATTACTCATTAATAGCTCGCTTACTGATAAGCGGATTGTTGATAAACCAATTATTGATAAAAAGAAAATTTCTAGAATCGTAACTGCTTAAAATTCGACATAAATTGACGATGATTGGTCGATTTTAATGGCGCTGAGTTTTTATTAAAAACATCGCCGCGCATAGACTTATGCATAAAGTACAAGTCTTCAACGCCTTTAATTACGGCGTAATAACCTATTTCACCTTGCTGTTTAACTGAGCCACCTTGCTGTAAAAAGTTAGCCATAACGGTACAGCCGATAATGCCGTGATACGCTTCTTGACCACCCATCTGGGTTTTTCCAAGTTGCTCATAAACCACCTCACCTTGGCAGCTGTCTTGGTAGGTGCTAGCAAAATTATTTAAAAATCGCTCAGGCTCGATATTTTCTGCCAAGCCCTCAAAGCCTTGAATACAGAATAAATCAGACCAATTATTTAAACTTTCCCCAGCAGGAACAAACTCAGCTTTATACATATTCCCTTTGCTAGAATTAAATGCCATATTCCAGCCAATAGGCAGCTCAAAAGACACACTTTTGGAAAATATTGATAACTCTCTTTTTGCAGCGTTAGTTGCATCTGCTGATTGATTGGTGGTGCTATTGAGGTAAGACTGTGACTCTTTGGCCATTACTTTATTTCCAGGGCCTAATAACAACAGCCCTGAAAATATTATTGTCGTAAAGCAAGCTTTCATACCTAATTCGTCCTTGGTATTGGTGCTGAAAGGTGAAGTTTGGTTTATTCAAAAATAAATACGGCAAACCTTGTCACCAAGTTGTTGCATTACTGTAATGTTTTAACGCTTAATCTTCAACAACATCTGCGCTATCGGCAGCATCTATTTGCTTAGCATCATCTGATAATGCATCTGCTTCATCGGTTAATGCTTCTGCAGCAATTGCATCTGCAATTGATTTAGCCTTAAGTTGTTTTTCTGTTTTACGTTTATTGCGTTCAGCTTGCGTGGTTAAAAAAGCGGGAAGCTCTTGCTTACCCCAAGCTTCAGCCTCGGCTTCTGATGCAAATCCGTCATGACTTTTAGACACAATAGTCTTAGTTGCAGTCATACGACGAGTGATTTCAGTTTTCCAAGTTGTACCAACTTGTTTTACTCTAAAATCATATTTTTTTGCTTTAGTCATTTTGGGCTTTTTCCTACAAATTTATCGCCACGCATCGCGCGTGATAATGGTTATTGAGTAATAAGATGACATCACCTGATTACTTTACTAATTGATTTGATCCAACGATCATCATTTCACATTTTAGGCAATCGAAAACCAGCTTTAAGCGGTCTTTGCCAATATCGAGCACCATTGGGTCAGCTTTAATGCCTTCAACTTCTTTAGGGCATAAATTAAAGCTGTAACGTAAGCAATGCTTAGTCACCATTAATGGTGCATCGGTTAATAGTTTGTTTTTCTCGTAAGTGTCTTCAATTTGAACCACACCGTGTTGCTCATAAAATTCACGAGACTTATCGTTTGCAACATTAGATAAAAAACTTAAATACTTTTGCGGGAAACGCGCTGACTTATCATGCTCAGCTCGCTGTGGTCGCTGGTAGCCTTTTACTCTGGCGTCATCAAAGGCGGCAATGGCATCTCGCCTTAAACCATTAATCACTGACGCTGGTAAAAACCAACGATTAGCACATTCAATCGTTAACTGCTGTAACTGATAGTCACTGTTACCCAGTTTGCCGAGCTGCGTTCGCAGGCTTGCATCTGCTTTAGCGTAATCTTTCGCCGGCTCTTTTACCCACTCAAGCTCTACTGTAACGCTATGGGCATGCTTGTCACTGATGGTCAGTGAAATGCCTTGCGGCGTATCAGCCAATACCATATCAACCGCAATGTTACGGCTAGCAGAGTCTTTTGATAGCAAAGCATCAAATTGATGATCGAAGTTTCTAAATAACTCCACACCGACTTTTAAGTCTTTCGACACATCGGTCAGATATAAAGTATTACCATCAGCGCGGTTAACCCTTAAGCCTTTGGTTTTGTTATCAGATAAACGCTGCTTTTGATAACCATCAATAAAGAAGCACAAGCCATCACCGTTATTAAACTCAACGGCTTTACCCGCTTTACTGCTATCGACTTTAATAAAATCGCGGCCAACACTGGTGATAACCCCCACTTTTTCACCAATGTACTTTGGCGAGCTAAAATGCTCAATTTGCTCAGTACGTTGATTAATAAAGTAATCTGTCTTACCGCGGTTAAAGCTTTTTTCAGGATCTGGCGTAAAAGTAAATTCGCTTCGACCATGAGACATTGACTCAAGATCGCTGCGGCGATCAATAATCGCATCTAACTGCTGGCGATAATGGGCGGTGACGTTTTTAAGATAACTAATATCTTTTAAACGGCCTTCCACTTTAAATGATGTTACGCCTGCATCAATTAATGCTTCTAAATTCTCAGTTTGGTTGTTGTCTTTTAATGACAACAAATGCTGATTTTCAGCTAACACTTCACCATCACGGGTGGATAAATCGCAAGGCAAACGGCACATTTGTGAACATTCACCACGGTTAGCACTGCGATTAGAAAACGCATGACTGATATTACATAAGCCGCTATAACTGACGCACAATGCGCCATGAACAAAGTACTCAAGCTTAAGTTGCGTACTGGCTGCAATTTCTTTAATTTGCGGTAAATTCAGCTCACGGGCTAATACCACCTGTGAAAAACCGACCTGTTCTAAAAACACTGCTTTTTCTGGGGTGCGATTATCCATTTGGGTACTCGCGTGCAGTGCAATTGGCGGTAAATCTAACTGCAACAAGCCCATATCTTGAATAATTAATGCATCCACACCTGCTTCGTATAATTCCCAAATAAGTGCCTGCGCTTTGGCAATTTCGTCATCCATTAAAATGGTATTTAACGCTACAAACACTTGAGCATGATAACGATGAGCAAACTCTGCCAGTCTGGCAATGTCTTCCACACTATTACCGGCATTATGGCGTGCACCAAATGCAGGTCCGCCAATATATACAGCATCAGCACCATGACGAATAGCTTCAATGCCGTAATCAGCATTTTTAGCGGGTGCCAGTAGTTCAAGCTGCTTTTTCTCTTGCGACTTGCTCGCTAAAGATTGAGAACCTAAAGATTGAGTATCTAGAGGCTTATCAGTGGTTTGTTGTGGGGAAAATATCTCAACAGAGCTCATAATGGGCAGTATCTTTTCAGGGTAATAATAAAAAATGCATCAAGAAGGTGAATTAAACACGGACAATAACCACGTGTCAGGCACTCTCTTGACGCACTGTTGAGCTGCTAGTTTAGCAAAAAATAACCAATATCGATGCTTTTACTTAAACAAATGCTGAATATTCTTAAAATCTGTTTTACCTTCAGCGATTTCTTGCGGGTTTAAACCTGACACTTCATGAGGAAAAACAAGCCATTCTTCAGACTCATGGATAAAATAATCCGGTTTTAAATCAACTGCGGTATTTTTTGGTTTGTAATAAGGACAAGCCACTCGAATATCTGTCGGGATATTTTTGCGCATAAATTTTTGCAATTTATCAATTAATGCATCAACACTGCGGCCAGAATCAAATACATCATCCACAATTAATAGCCCATCGTCAGCATTTGCATTTTCAATGATGTAATGTAGGCCATGAACTTTGATTTTCTTGCTTTGCTTATCAGTGCCAATACCGTAATAAGATGACGTTCTTACTGCGATATGATCGGTTTCAACATTCTTAAAATCATAAAATTCTTGCACTGCAATACCGATTGGAGCACCGCCACGCCAAATCCCCACAATAAATTGCGGTCTAAAGCCACTATCGTACACTTGTGCTGCTAATTTGAATGAGTCTTCAAGCAACTGCTGTGCGCTAATATAATGTTTCTCTGTCATTGGATAAGGCCCCTATTATTTTATTGCGGCGGATTTTATACCAATTATAGGTAACTTGTCTGTGAGGAAGAGAAATATTTATCAAATAAGCCTCAAACCGCACAATGACGACTTGGTATAAAATCACCAAAATATAATAAGTCTCAACTGCCACTCATCAAAGTGCCAGTGTAAATAGTCACAATTAAGCGGGCTATAGTGACAAAAGTGGCAAAGAGACAATAGTGACGACAGTGAGCAATTTCGGCAAGTTTGTGAAGCTTGGCAAATTCTGCTTACTGAGTCGTTATAAAAGCTAGTTTAAATTGCAGTGCTTTTTACTAAAAAGCACTAGGCCATCACAGTTTTAGCACTGACACTGCTAACGGATTCAGTCATAATCGCAGCTAACTTTATGGCAATTAAGCAAGTGCTTAAGTTGCTTGAGTTATTTAAGTTGCGTAAGCTTAATTATCTCTCGCGATATATCGCCAAAATCACCCCACTTTGTCGAGGCATACATGATAAAGATTAAACATATTGCATTCACTCTGGCTGTTGCTGCATTCACATTAACCCTAACGGGCTGTGGCAAACCTGCTGATACAACGGTTACAACTACAGAAAAAACTGCTGTTGAAACGGCTGGAGAAACTGTTGAAAAAACTGCTGTAACTCCATCTAGGTTTGTTGAAGGTCAACATTACACTCAAGTTTCTGATGCACCAGCATCAACTGAACCTAAGATTTCTGAATTTTTCTCTTTCTACTGCCATAACTGTTACAACATGGAAACCCAGTACCTGCCAGAAATTAAAGGTAACTTGAATAAAGAAATTAACTTTGAAACCAAGCACGTTGACTTTATGAACAGTGATATTGGTACTGAAGTCATGCGCGCTTTAGCCGTTATTCATGAAGTGGGTAATGCGGATGTATTAAATAAAGCCATGTTCCAAGCGATTCAAGGCGAAGGCGGACACCACGACCACAGTGCTCCAGGTCATAGCCATGACGAGCCAGAAATCAACAATCGTGACGATATCAAACAAGTGTTTGCAGCTCACGGTATCGATAGCGCCGCTTATGACAAAATTGCTGACAGCGAAGCAACTGACAAAAAGCTAGCTTTATGGCGCCAACAGCAAATCATGTACCGCGTTCAAAGCGTACCGACTTTCATCGTTAACGATAAGTATGCTATCAACATGAATGAAATGCGTACTCTTGGCGATCTAATTGACGTGATGAATTACTTAGCATTAGAAAAGAAATAAGCTACAAAGAATCATTGTCTAAGTACAATCTTTAGCGTATTAAAAAGCCCAATCATGATAATCATGCTTGGGCTTTTTTAGGTTTGTTATAACGTAAAATTGTCACTAGCCAATGGTATATAGATTGAATTAATGACTAAGAATTTCTCACCATATCAATAATATGAAACATGGCAAACACGATATGTACCATCAAGAAACCCACAAAGCCTTGGGCAAAAAGAATGTGGTATTTACGCCACATTAATGCATCACTGCTACCTTGAGTGGCAAACCATGCGATGCCGGTAATACTCACTAGCGCCATTAAAATCAGCCCTATTCCTTCAACAATACTGAAGATACCTTTGCCTCCAGAGCTCGGTAAAGTGCCCTTTTTTAACTGTTTAACTTCATCTACACATTGGGAAAAGTCTAATCTTAACCACGGAAAGAACTGACGCCAGTGGCCATTTAACAGATTCTTCAGCATAAATAACAAACCAAATATAGCTGCCACTAAGCCTAGATACACATGCAAACTGTCCCAAATACTGGCATTGGCTCTTAATTGCCGACCGATTAGGATCCATGGGCTAGTTACCACCAAAAATACGCTTAGGGTTATCACAATGACATGCAGTTTTTCGGCAATAGCACTAACCAAAGCAGATGACTTTTGACTCATGAATTTACCTTCCTTTTGCAATGATAAGCACTTAACTTATTCTCAGTCTTAAGCTCGTTAAGCGCTATGAATTTGGTCTACATAGGCATCTACTTTTTCCCAGTCGGTGTACTCAACTTGGGTATTAGGATCCGTAGGCCCTTTGGTCATCCACATGATAAAGCGAATAATATTACGATCCATTGGGCCATAACCTTGATAATCTAAATTACCACCAAACACTTCCAGTACTTTAGGTTGCCAGTCACTTTGCTTTAAAAAAGCTTGCATATACATATTGGTGTCTGGGGTGTTTTTACCCGGTTTCCTAGCAACTAAACTCACAGAGAAAAAACCATTGGGTTTACTATCAAGGACTGCTTTATTGTCGGCAGCAAATTGATAGAGTGCGGGACGGTGCTTACCATGGCGAATACTGGCACCAATAAATACTTTATCAAATGCACTGATATCAGGCGTATCTTGCAGCGCTGCTAAGGTGACTGTGTTGCCTTTAGCGATGAGCTTTTGCTGCATGTAATCGCAAATCTTACGGGTTTGACCGTGAACCGTTGAATAAATAATTAAAATGCTACTCACGTTAACCTCAATTTTAAAAAGTGTTATCTGTCATTAACTTCATCTTAATTGAATTGGCGCAACAATTACATGGATCAGATCACGACAAATTAGTCGCAACACCCATTAATAATCAAGACTTTTGGCTGGCTCACAAAATGCGGGATAAAGTCTAAGCTTCACTCACTTATGTTTTTTAATTTGTAAAAAATACAAATCGAAGTTAGCTGCTATTAGCACTACGACACCTATTCAAACTGACCACCTAAGGCACGCATATCGCTAAAGCCCAAGCGATAGCTTCCTAATAGAGAGCATTTTACACTTAGCGCTAAACGGCAAATTATGTAACTATGTGGCTAAGATTGAGAGACAAGGAAAAGTGACCTTAATGCCCGCAGTTTCAGACAAAAATCCGCAGCAATTATTATTGTGGGTGACCTTCATCATGTCGATGGTGTTTGCCGTATGGCAAGCCTTACTCAATAACTTTGTTATCGAGAAAGCGGCATTTACTGGGGCTGAAATTGGCATGCTGCAAAGTTTGCGTGAAGTACCCGGCTTTTTAGCCTTTACCGCTATATTTGTATTACTGCTAATTAGAGAGCAAACCTTCGCGCTGTTGTCACTGGCGGTATTAGCCATTGGCATTGCTATAACTGGCTTTTTCCCCAGTGTATTAGGGCTTTATATCACCACAGTTTTAATGTCGATTGGCTTTCATTATTTTGAAACCGTTAATCAATCTTTGACACTACAATGGGTCGATAAACAACACACCGCAGAGTTTTTAGGTAAAGCATTAGCGTGGCGATCTGCGGCTGCATTACTGGGTTATGGCAGTATTTGGCTGGTAATGACTTGGCTTAAACTCGATTATGTGTGGATGTATGCCATCATTGGCGGCTTAGGCTTAATTGCGGTTATCATGATGAGTCTGTATTACCCACATTTCCCTATTGCTGAGCCGCAGCACAAAAAGCTTATCTTTAGACAGCGTTACTGGCTTTACTACGCACTGACGTTTTTATCAGGCGCCAGAAGACAAATCTTTATGGTCTTTGCCGGTTTTATGATGGTGGAAAAGTTTGGCTATTCAGTCACCCAAATCACCTCACTGTTTTTAATCAATTACGTGGTTAATTTGCTATTTGCCCCAGCTATCGGCCGCTTTATTAGCCGCATAGGTGAACGTAACGCCTTAGTAATTGAGTACCTTGGATTAATTATTGTTTTTGCTAGCTACGCCGTAGTTGAACATGCCACCATAGCTGCTGCGCTGTATGTTTTTGACCATCTATTATTTGCTATGGCTATCGCCATGAAAACCTACTTTCAAAAAATTGCCGATCCTAAAGATATTGCCGCTAGTATGTCGGTAAGCTTTACCATTAATCATATTGCCGCAGTGATTATTCCGGCACTGTTAGGCATATTATGGTTAAGCTCGCCTCAATGGGTATTTATGATTGGAGTCGGCTTTGCTATATGCTCGTTAATATTGGCATTAAACATCCCGACATCTCCTGCTGCTGGCAATGAAACTAATTGGCGTTTTGTAACAAAAACATCAAAACTCAAAACACCATAAAACAATAAGAATAAACAATAAGAATAAACAATAAGAATAAACAATAAGAATAAAAAAATGGCAAACATTCAACCGCAAATCTCTGAAGCCCAAGTCTCAACTAAGGCCACAACTAAGGCCTCAACTAAAGCTTCGACTAAGCCGCTAAACTCAGCACAGGCAAACGACAACGGCGCTAAGGTTTCAGCAAGTAAAAAAGCGCTTTTGCTGGGTAAAGTACTGGGATTAGCCAGTGAAGAAGATTATCGCCCTTCCAGTGCATCCATTGCTGAGCGAGCTGAGTTTCGACTACGAAAACTACACTCTCAGCATCAGCTTAATCTGGAAACCATCTTTAAATTGGCTCTCACTTATACGCCTACAGATGTGACAGGAGAAGATTTAGACCCTGATTGGAGTTACCAGTTTTTTCAAATGGCTGAGCAAATTAATAGCCGCAGAATGCAAGATTTATGGGCACGCATTTTAGCCAGTGAAATAGTTAAACCGGGTAATTTTAGCCTAAGAACATTGGCAACCCTTAAACAACTGACCCAAAGAGAAGCCCATATTCTTGAAAAAGCCTTGGGAATGTCAGTAAAACTTAATCACGAAAGCCGTTATAAACTGCTCAGTGGCTACCGTATACATGGCGGTATCAAACAATATTTTAGAAAATCAACTCTGATGAATTTCGGGCTATCGAAATATGGTTTGCCCTATTCGAGTATATTGACCTTAATTGATGCGGGAATACTTCACAGCAGTGAATTTGAAACTGGCACCTTAGACAAAGGCGTTAAAATTCAATTAAATATGATAGACAACAAAATAGCTATTGAGCCTAATAGCAATAACTTACTATTCAGTTATTACCGTTTTACCCCCATTGGAGATGAACTCAGCCAATTGGTTCATCCTAAGGTTGATAGTGCTTTTGTAAAGGATTTAACCGCACTACTTAGCAGAGACTTTAAGGTAGAAAGTTAATAGCAGCTATATAGATGCGAGACTATTTAAAGTCTTTAGTTGAGGCGACTGTGGCTTGAACATCCGCTTGCGTCTCACCATGCTCATAAAGAGAAGAATGCTGAGCTTTATGCATCGAAAATAAAAATTGTCTGAGGGTTTCTCTTGAGTCTTCTCCGACAATAATTGTTGCTGCAATAACGCCATTGTCTGAGCGAACTTTTTTATATTCAATATCAAAACTAATTTCATGGGTAAGCACCAAGGTGCCACGCCTAGGTTTGCTTGACTCGATAATCTGCGGTGCATCTAAAGTGACGCCAGTGCTTGAAAGCGACAACACATCAATGGCTAAATTTGTATCAAAATCAATAATTCTGACATTATCTAACTCTTTCATGCGCCAGCTTCTATCTGCACCTCGGGTATCCACGACTTCAGGGATCCCCAGTTGAGACACAAATTGGCCCAGTTCATCCATTTTTAAAGAGAAAGGAAACCATAAACGGTAGTGACCAATTTCAGCTAGTAACGTCATCTGAGTTTTCCCTAACAGGCTGGCTAAAGCCTCGGGCATTTCAGTGGTCACAGCAACGGAATCAGTATCACTTTTACTAACAATAGGAGACTGCTTGGCAAAAAGTTCACTGAAACAGGCTAACTCTTCTTTGGTTAATGTTGAAGTCATTGTCAATCCTCCCTGATGTTTATACTTTAAGATAGCCTAAAAACATTAACACGCAAGCTACATTTATTCAAACATGTAGAAATGTTCAGTTTTAATAAAAACCAATAAAATTATAGGCTTTCAACATTTACCCTATACCTAGAAAGAGTTAGCCACCTACTTGAAACCAGCTCGTGATTCAACGACTTTCGAATCAATTATCTCAAGCATACTCAAGTCATCCACCCACTGTGAGTAAATCTAGCGCCAGCTATTTAGCGCCATATCATTTTCAAAATAATCTTGGGAAAAATAAATAAACCACAATTAGGTTGCGCGCAATATAATTTAGGTTTATTGTTACTCCCAGTTAAGTTGCGCACAACCTAAATTCAAGTGTGCGTATCAAGATAATGATTTTAATTATGTAATTTGGAGTAATAATGGACATCATTTATTCAGCATCAGCAAAAACTACCGGCGGGCGTGATGGACGCTCAGTATCTTCAGACAACAAACTTTCTGTTGAGTTAAGCACGCCAAAAGAATTAGGTGGCGCAGGCGGAGAAGGAACCAACCCTGAACAACTTTTTGCTGCTGGTTATTCAGCCTGTTTTATTGGCGCGATGAAATTTGTTGCGGCCCAAGATAAGAAAATACTCAGTGCTGATTTGTCAGTAGAAGCAACCGTGGGCATTGGCGCAAATACCCAAGGCGCTGGGTTTGCCATTGAGGTGGCACTTCGCATTGATTTACCAGCAATGGATAAAGTAGCAGCGCAAGCCTTAATCGAAAAAGCTCATCAAGTTTGCCCTTATTCCAATGCAACTCGCGGTAACATTCGCGTTGAGCTGTCACTGGTTTAAGCATAAACAGCTGTTGAGACTATTGCTCTAAACACTGATCAAAAAGCCCCCAAATTACTCATTTATAGCGTAATTAGGGGCTTTTTGTTTAAATGATTTAGAACTTTTCGAGTAAATTTTCAGAGAAGTCCGCTGTCGTTATTTCAAGGTTTAAATCGGCAAGTTTTGATTCGATAGCACTGATATCAGCTTGAAGTGTGGCCAGTGTCAGGGTGTTATTGTCTAACTCAAACACTTGCTTTTGAGTCGTCAAATAAAACAATAAAACCGTTAACGCATCTGGATCATTGTCCCTAGCGGCCAGTTTGATTTTAGCCAGTTTGCGATAAATTCGATTATGCAGTTGTTTTAACTTCCATACCCAGTAAATCTCTTTTAGGTATTCATGCTTCTTATAAAAGTTCATTACTAAGCTGCAGGTGAGTACCGCGAGGATAACGCCTAACAAGTTTAGGTGAAAGTGCCCAGTAGATTCACCACTGGCCACCGTTTTATTACCAAAAAATTCAATTAGCACGGTACCAAAACCGAGGGATAATAGGGTTAAACTCGCCACTAATGACACTAGAACCACATTCAAACGTTGACGATATAGCGCCTTATCAACCTTCATTAACTGCATGCAACAACCTTAAAAAAATATGATGACTTATTTTACACTGAATAAGATCGCAAAGTAGCCATTGCTAAGGCTATTTTAATTAGGGAGTAAACCTTTGTCGTGTTAGTAGCAAAACTTCAGCCTTAGTTTTTAATGTGCACGCGTCAACAGCCTATAGCCAATATTTTCAGATTTAACTTAACCACTTAGTAAAATGCTACCTAGATGATTTTATGATAAAAAACTTTCATCTTGGTTTATTTTGACTAGGCTTAACATTAGTAGTTATTTTAACCAATTAGAAAAAATTAAAAACAACCAGCTCAGTTGATAAGTCTTAAAAGACACATAAAAGCCAAAAGATGAATTATAGATGCCTATTGCTGTTGCCTGTCATCAGCTTGAAAGAAATTATTGTCATAGTGCTTCTAAGTATATCGTTGCAGAAAGGGATTTATAGATGGATATCAAGGGGAGCTTAGAGTGTAACCAGCTAATTAAACGCTATATTGCCACCAGAGCCGCCACAACCGAAATATGCGCCCCGTTAGAAATAGAAGATCTGTGTATTCAGCCCTGCGCCGACGTCAGTCCACCTAAATGGCATTTGGGACATACTACTTGGTTTTTTGAAGAGCTAATATTACGCCAGTTTGTTGCAGGTTATCAGCGCTTTGATGAGCATTTTAGCTTAATTTTTAACTCTTACTATAAATCAGCAGGCCTGCATTGGACCCAAAAAGATCGCGGTAACTTGTCTAGGCCTACGGTAGCGCAAATAGCCCAATACCGTCAGCAAATTGATGAGCTAATTCTAAGCTTACTCAATGCTGGGATATCAGAAGAAATTGCTACCATTATTGAAATTGGTATTCATCATGAGCAGCAGCATCAAGAGCTTCTGTATATGGACATTAAGTATATTCTGCATTGCAATCCCAGCAGTCCTCGCTACAGCAAAACACCGTTAATGAGCGCACAAGCGGTCACTGGCTCATGGCACACTTATACTCAGCAACTGGTGGAAATTGGTCATTGTGGCGAAGGCTACGCATTTGATAATGAATCACCGCCTCATAAAACTTACCTGACAGATTTCTCAATCTCTGACACTCTTATCACTAATGGTGAGTATTTAGCGTTTATTGAGTCAGCAGGCTATCAAACGCCAAAATACTGGTTAAGCATGGGCTGGGATTGGCTTAACGAGAACGGTATTACATCGCCTTTGTATTGGCGAAATCTCGATGGAAAATGGTTTGAATACACCCTTCATGGCCTAACACCTTTAGACTTAAGTGCCCCTGTGGTTCATGTCAGTTATTTTGAGGCCAACGCCTTTGCCAATTGGCGCCAATGCCGCTTACCCACAGAGCAAGAGCTAGAGCATTATTTACGCAGTAGCGACAATCAAGCCTTAATCTCAGCCCAAGGCCTGCCACCAGCAAGTTATCATCAACCTCAGTTACACCCCATCAATGCAGGTGATACTTCAGGTCAAGTCTGGTGTTGGAGCCAAAGCCATTATTCAGCCTACCCCGGCTATAAGCCCTTTGAAGGCAAGTTAGAAGAATACAATGGCAAGTTTATGTGTAATCAGTTTGTGCTTAGAGGCGGCTGTATTGCCACACCGCCACATCACTATCGACATAGTTATAGAAATTTTTATCAACCACACCAGCAATGGATGTTTTCAGGGATCAGATTAGCAAAGGATATCGTGTGAAAATTTCTAAAATTGATTATAAAAGTGACAATATTGACGCAATAAATAAAGAGCAATTTGCGATTGATGTATTAACTGGCCTCAGCGCTAGCCCAAAAACCTTACAAGCTAAATACTTCTACGACGATACTGGCAGTAAGATTTTTCAGCAAATTACCCAACATGAAGATTACTACCCCACTCGCACTGAGTTTGAAATTTTAAACACCATCAAACATGAACTGGCGGAGCTTATAGGTGAACAGGAAATTGATATTATCGAACTCGGAGCAGGCGACGGTCATAAAAGCCAATTAATCATTGATGGGTTCGTGGATCACAACTGCAAAGTCAATTACTACCCCATCGACATTTCAGAAGAAGCCATGCTGATGTTAGAAGACAACATTTGCGATCACCCTAATGTTGAATGTCACGGCATAGTAGCGGAATACTTTGAAGGCTTAAGGCTGGTGAGAGAAAAATCGACCAACAAACAACTGGTATTGTTTTTAGGCTCCAATATTGGCAATTTTGATCGAGTTCAAAACCAAGGCTTTTTACGTCGTTTGTGGATGAGCATGAATGCTGGCGACTACGCTCTGGTGGGTTTTGACCTAAAAAAAGATGTCGATGTACTGACCCGAGCTTATAACGACTCCAGTGGACTCACCAAAGACTTTAACCTGAATTTATTAACACGGATCAACAACGAGCTTGGGGCTAACTTTGTGGTGGATAATTTTCAGCACTTTGGCATTTACAGCCCCCTTCTGGGCGCTATGGAAAGCTACGTCATCGCCTCAAAGCCTCAAAATGTGTATATCTCGGCGCTAAAAAGACAATTTCATTTCGACGCCTTTGAACCGATTCATTTAGAGTACTCCTTTAAGTTTCTCAAAAGTGATATTGACTTTATTAGCCAACATACCGGTTTTGAGGTCATTAAACACTTTTCAGATCCGCGCGACTATTTCATTGATTCATTGTGGCAAGTTAACAAGTAGCCACCCTATTTCAATACTATGACGTCATCTTGCGATAACAACAGCGGCAAACTAGGCTTTGGCAATGGCGATTTAATACCATGCATGAAAGATACTTAAAACCATTCAAACTCAGGAGCGAATAATGCCCCAAGATCTTCAAGCCAATAAACACAATGCTATCGCATTTTACCGCAGCGCTTATTTAGGCTATCCAGTTAAAGCCGTTGAAAAATATGTTGGCGCAGAATACATTCAGCACAATCCGATTGTGGCAGATGGTAAACAGGCTTTCATCGATTACTTCATTGAGATGGCTGAATATAAAGGAAAAACAATTGAGTTTGTCAGGGCCATAGCAGAAGATGATTTAGTGGCGCTGCATACCCATCAAGTGTGGCCAGGTAACGATCAGTATGTCACCATGGATTTCTTTCGATTTGATGACCAAGGCAAGATAGTCGAACATTGGGACTCTATTCAACAAATACCTGCTGAATCAAAACATAGTAATACAATGTATTAAGCCGTCATTAGGCGTAAATTAAGCTATTTCTTGCTTATCTATAGAAGTCTTTCAAAACCAGTAAATCATTAACGTGATAGCTTAACCATCAAACCTAAATCGACTAATAATTGCTAATAATCTTATGAAACTTGAAGAAATTTACCGACAAGACCTTAGTTTGCTTATCGCATTACAAATCTTAGTCGAAGAGTGCAGTGTTACAAAAGCGGCAAAACGGCTGCACTTGAGTCAATCTGCCACCAGTCGAATCTTAAGTCGCTTGCGGGAAATGCTCAACGACCCACTCTTTTCACGCGTTGGCCAACAATTAGTACCAACCCAATATGCTCTAGATTGCTATCAACAGCTGCAAGGCCCTACTGGGCAATTACTGCAACTACTTACCCCAAGCGAATTTATTGCCAAAGAATGTCAGCAGAAATTCACCATTGCCACCACCGACTTTGCCGCACAAGGTCTGCTGCCGCTGGTGTTGCCTAAACTCTATCAACTGGCACCCAATATTGGCATTGAGGTCATTCCGGTGCAGCATCAATACCTTCTATCGCAACTGAGTTTACAAGGCGCTGACATGGCAATTTGCCGCGCCATAGGGCAAACAGAGCAATTACAACAAACAAGGTTAGGTTTAGTGGGCGTTAGCTGTTTAGTGTCCAATCACCACCCTGCTGCAAATAAAGCCCTATCACTAGAAGATTACCTACGCTTTCCCCACGCCACCATTGCCATTAGTGATGGTGTTAAAGCCATTGTCGACTCATCTATCGCGCAGTTCCCACAACGTAAAGAGTTATTAAGGGCGCCGAATTTAGACAGTGCACTGGCATTGCTTGAGCTGCATCCATTAATTGTTACCTTGCCCGAAGGCATGGCTGAAATCGCCGCAGCCAAACACGATTTGATTGTAAAGCCACTGCCATTTGCAATAGCACCACTAAACTACAATTTATTTTGGCATGCACGCTGTGAGTTAGATAAAGGCCAGTGCTGGCTAAGGGATAAAATAGTCGACTTAATTAAGCCTTTGCTTATCACTAACAGGCAAAAATGAGCACTAAAAAAAGACACAAAAAAGCGGCTATTAAAGCCTCTTTACGATCTTTTAAATAAATGCTTGAGCTAAAAAATACTCTTTACATGAATAGCTTTAAGTTAATAAATTATTGGCAATTAACCAATACCCGACCAGTCACCCTACCTTTAACAATCTGCTGTGCAAATTCTGGTACTTGCTCAAGAGCAACAGTTTGACAGGCTTGCTGATAAAAGCTTTCTGGCAATAAGGCTATGACTTGCTCCCATGCCTTCACGCGTTTTTCGAACGGGCAAGCAACAGAATCAACACCCAACAAGTTAACTCCACGTAAAATAAACGGCATCACAGTGGTTGGTAAAGCAAAGCCACCGGCTAAACCACAAATAGCGGCACTACCACCATAATTGATTTGGGTTAACGCGGTAGCCAACACTTGATTGCCGACGGTATCAACCACCCCAGCCCAGCGTTGTTTATCTAAAGGACGACCCGCTTGTTCAAACTCGCTTCGGTCAATCACTTCACTGGCACCAAGCTGTTTAAGCAGCTCACCATTAGACTCAACACGGCCAGAACTTGCCACAACGCGATAGCCAAGCGCTGACAGTAACGTCACAGCAACTGAACCCACGCCGCCACTGGCACCCGTTACTAGCACTTCACCTTGCTCAGGTGTAACACCAGCCTGCTGTAATGCTTGCACACACAACATCGCTGTTAACCCTGCTGTACCAATCATCATAGCTTTAGCAGCATCAGCATTTTGTGGCATAGGCACTAACCAATCAGCTTTAACACGAGCCTTCTGGGCCATACCGCCCCAATGGTTTTCACCAACGCCCCAACCCGTTAGGATAACGTGATCACCTGCTTTATAACGCGGAGCTGCAGACTCACTCACCACACCCGCAAAATCAATCCCAGGCACCATAGGAAACTGACGAATAATTTTGCCTAACCCAGTAACAGCTAAGCCATCTTTGTAATTTAGCGATGAATAACTTACATCAACTAACACTTCACCTTCAGGAAGATCTGCAACAGATAATTGGCGAACCTCAGCTTGGGTCTGCTTATCATTTTGGGTTAATACAAGTGCGTTGAACATGGTGGCGCTCCTTACATTTTAGATAAAATTATCATAGTGTAAAAACCACCATGAATACACTGCACACTTTGCATGCCACACATGCACAGGAGTCATACATTAGTAGCATTCCAGTCAGTCACTAGCATGTTAATTATTCAAACCAATTTAGACAAAAAACATCAATGAGTATAGGCACAATTGGCCATAAGCGAGGAGACAAAGGGATAAATATAAGCAATACAGATTTTGAAAGGGATTTGGCTATATCTAAAAAATTAAAAACCAGAAAAGACAAAGGCCTAGCATTTCTGCTAGGCCTTCTAAATTTGGCAGGGGTAGCAAGACTCGAACTCGCAAACCATCGGTTTTGGAGACCGCTTAAAGACCAAATGTTGTTAATCGACATAAATTGAACACCATCAACATCAATCAACTTTTCCTTTTAAAACATAATGATAACTCAAACAAAATAGAGTTATAAAAATATCCAATTTACACCATTTAATGACTACTTGGTCACCATGAGTCATATTTTGGTCACCATTCGCAGTGTAATATTTATACTACTTTATGTTGATAGTCAGTAAAATCACCGCTTAATCATCACTCATATTGCCTAGGTAAATCAAATTACTTTAACAAAAAATTAGTACGATATTTATGACTTGCATGTCGAAAATATCGTACTCAATTTGCAATGTTAATTCATAGCTTTCGGCTTACGCATATTACATCCCTGACATAAAGTATGGTCCATGTAATTTTCGCACAATGCTTGATATTCATCACTCTGCCATATTTCTTTCACTGACCTTTCTTCAAGATTGCCAAAATCACCAAGGCTTTTTCTTTGCTGATCAGGGGCACAGCACACATTAAATCGTCCACTAGGATCAACCCACATCTCATGACCTAAGAAAGGACACTCTCCTTCATCAGCAATATCATCAACGTTATCAGGATTAAGTTCAAAAAAATTCTCTAAGCATAATTTGTGCAAGCTAATCTTATTATGATCATTGGCAATTTGATGGCAATGCCTCACAACCTCATTCCAACGCTTTATCGAATCATGATTTTTACGTAAAGATTGTGATTTAATTTGATCAAAATGAGCCCATAAATGATGGCCTTTTACGCGATCGAACCCTAATTCAATAGCCATCTCAACCATTTTAGAGATCTCATTAATATTTAATTCTAAGAAAGTCAGTTGCATTGTTAGTTTGCAATAGTTACCACCTTCTTTTGCAACCAAATCTCGAATGGAGATAAATCTCTTAGTATTCTCAATATGTTGTGCCAAACTCGCTCTGGGCATTATTTGCTCTTGAGTTTCTTTAGTCGCACCATTCCAAGAGATCTTTACATCACTCCCGATAGGCACAATGCGCTTTGCCCAATACTCGACATTTTTACTTTTATCAGGACTAGGAAAAGTGCCATTTGTGGTGAGATTAATCTTTAGGTTTAATTCTTCACAAAGATCTAAAATCAAATCAAAATGACGATACAGCAAAGGCTCCCCCATTGTTGACGGAATGAGCTCTTTTACTCCCATTTCAGCAGCTTCTCTTACCACACGTTCAAGTAGTGTCCGAGACATATTTGGTCGCTGTGTTCCATTGCGCTTTCTCGTACTTTGCGGCTCAGCAAAGATGGAGTGATCCTCACACATAATGCAGTTAAGATTACAAGTGTCTGGATTAGTATCAATGGTGATCCGCCAAAGGGATTTCTCATTGCTTTTCATCACAGAAGTCCCTTGTAAATTTCTTCAATATCCAGTATCTGTTTAGATATATCAGGGATATTACCATCATCACTATATACGTAACCTCGCTCACCTAAACTGGTTGCCCATGCATGATTGTCTACCATCCGTTGCATCTGTTTTGCCAAATCTTCAACAGAGCGATGTTCAAATAGCAAGCCATTGACTTCATGATGAACATACTCAGCCATTCCACCTGTATTAGCAGTAATAACTGGCACTTTTGCTTGTTGAGCTTCATGTATAACCAAAGGCGAATTCTCTACCCACACAGAAGGAACCACTATCGCATCAACATGATTAAATACATCATCAACAATTTCTTGATTTTTATATTCTGCCATCCATTCGATTTGTGCAGATTTCCCTTGAGGTAAGCTATTCGCAATATCTTTCAATGCCTTCGTCTCTTGACCTCTATTACGACCCCATACACGTAACGTTGCATTTCCCTGAACCATACCAAAGGCTTCAATTAACTGATGGATCCCTTTAGCGGGAATATGTGTGCCTATATAACCGAATGAAAAAGATTGTTCTTTTATTCGACTGCGACTATTCATTCTTTTGCGGTCAAACCCATAATCTAAATAAATACTTTTATCTTTTGGTAATCCAAAATCTTTCTCATACCTTTCTTTAAGGTACTTGGCGGGCGAAATAAATAAATCGACTTGTTTAACTACCTCACGAATATGCGTCATCCTTCTCTCTACCCAATTTTCCCAATAAGCAATATCATGTTCTAACTCTTCAGCTGCTCCGGAAAAATAGCGAGCATAACAGCGCGTTGCACACTTCCTATTCTCCTGACCATCACATGCAGCCCATAAGTTGCTGTCATCAGAATGCATTTGCATAAACTGCCCTCTTGGGCACATCAACCAATAATCATGCAAGGTATAAACAATCGGAATATTTCTTTTTTTCGCTTCAAATACCAAGGATGTTGATAAGTGATTCAGATGGCCAATATGTACAATATCAGGATTAAATTGCTCGAGTACCTTAGCAAATTGTTGATCGATAACTTCTAAGCGATAGCGGTCCTTATGTCTAGGGTTATTCGCAATATACAACTTGATGCGTTCATCATCGATATCCGTTTCATATCGTAATTCACCGTCAGGACGAAATGGATCTTCTTCTCTAGTAAAAACATGAACTTCATGGCCCCGCGCTGCAAGCCCAAGGCATAGTGTTTGAGAATAGACTTCAGAACCTGCGTTGTAACGCATTGGATAGCCATGAATGACTTTTAGGATTTTCATACAGTAACCTTTTTATTGTTTAATTCGCGTTCAAAATCAGTAACTAACTGGCAGATACCTTGCTTTGGTGTCACTTTAGCAGCCCAACCTAATAGAGATCTCGCTCGACTTGCATCTCCAACAAAATTAGCGACATCATAATTTCGACTTGGAGCCAGCAGGATCTTCGACTTACTTCCTGCAGCTTGGATTGCCAGAATCGCAGCCTCTTCTAATGTTGTGGGGAGCCCTGGTAATAAATGAATAGGAGGTAAATCAGCTACACCCGCATCTAATTTGGCGATTATTTTCATAAGGCCATCGACGGTGTCTGATATATGTGTAAAATCAAACGTATTAGCTAAACCATCAACCCTTAAGTCTTCTCCAAGCACTGCCGCACGACAAAAAGCTGGGAGCACTCGATCATGATGGTCTTCTATACAGCCATATACATTTGCAAGTCTGACGATAGCAGTCTGTAATCCAGTTTTACGAGCAACCATAGCAGCTTGTTCCATTTCAAGTTTAGATTCTCCATATACATTAACTGGTTGTAAATTTGCGTCTTCTGCTACAGGTTTTATTGCTGACTCACCGTATACCTCTCGACTACTTGATACTAATACCCAAGGTCGCTTCTTACTTTCAATTGCTAATTTTAATAATTGTTTACTTGCTGTAGAGTTTGTTAACTTACATAGCTCAGGATTATTTTGTCCCCAAACGACCCTCGATACAGCAGCAAGGTGTATAACTCCGTCACAATCACTCATAGCCAGCTTTAAGCGTTGAGTATTAACAATATCTCCAATAAACTGAATATTTTCAGAACGTAGATCTAATCCCACTGGATTAAAACCCGCTTGTTTAAGTCGAGGCCATAAATGTCGCCCAACCAGGCCCTGATGACCTGTAATAAGTATTTTTTTCACATTAATTCCTAGATGAAATTTTTATTATTGTCACTCGAAAACCTAAATCGGCTTTGGACACCAAAGGTATTTAATGCCAAGCTCTCTAGCCTGTACAAGTGCTTGATCATAGGTATGAACAATCGGTACACCTCGACTATTAAACGATGTGTTTATTAGTCCGGATATTTGATATTTTTTATTGAGTATTAATAGAAGTTGGTAAATGTGGTTTATACCAGAGTCCTCATCAATAACCTGAGCACGTAAGGTGTTATCTGCATGAATGCTACCTTGAAATGATTCTAGCCATTCTTTTTTTACACCCCAAGCCCCCAACATATAGCGCGATAAGTTTGAGTTAGGGTTATAATTAATCAAAGCTGACTGAGCAATACTCGAAAGTATCATTGGTGCTACTGGCCTATACCATTCACGCTTTTTCATATCTTCACTAAGCTTTTTCCTAATTGAAATAGAATCAGGTCTTGCTAGTAAACTTCTATGACCAAGTGCCCGGGGTCCAATTTCACTATCTCCAGAAAAGACAGCTACAACTTCACCAGCATCAATCGTTTTAGCCACTTGATTAAAATCATCTAACAAAACAACATCAGAAGATTCTGTTAGTGAGTTTTCTTTTGAATGTGAATTAATAAATGCCGAGCAAAGCTTTATATCATTCCCTTTCATCCATTCCATATAAGCTGCAGCGCCTAAAGCTAAACCACAATCGCTTGGTGCGGGCGGAATATTGACGACATCAAAACCAAGCTCGTTCTCTATCCTGACATTAGCATGTATGTTCAACGCTGCCCCACCTGAGTAATAAAGCGATTTAGCCCCAGTTGCCTCTTGGTACTTACCAATATATTCAAGAACCTGCTCTTCGAGCTCTCGTTGCATACAACTGGCAATATCAGCTCCTTTTGATCCTGAAAGGTCTACAGATGAAGCATCCTCTGAAAACCAATGATGTTCATTTAAAGAGCGATGCAAATCGCTCGAGTATTTACCGTAACTTGCAAGGCCCATTAATTTTCCAGGCATAGATAAATGTTCAGTAAGCTCAACATTGAGTATTTTGGCAGTTAAAGAGTTGGCATTGAAATTATTAACAGACGCCTTTAGTTTTGGATGCCAAGCATGATCAAGGTGCTTAATACTACTTCCATCGAAATACCATGCAGAAGCACACGAATTTGATGCACCACCATCAATATGGATCAGGAGACTATTTGGCTTGAAATTTCCATAAAATGGTAAGCATGTACCTATGTGAGCCATTTCATGTGTCATAATGCTATGGTTATCATCAACTTTATAAAACACATCCTCCACAGGTAGAGTCACATTTACATCGATGATAAGTGTCCCATCATGACTTATGAATTGATTGCCCATAAATGAATTAACGAGCACCCATTGGATACTTTCACCAGAACTTAGCCATGGCTCCAACAAGCTCTTTAGATAATGATTCAACCGACCATCATGTTTGATACCAGTAAACCTTTCTAATTCACAGCAAAATAGCAGGTTGCCTTTTCTGAAGACTGCGACACCATGGTCATGTGAACGATGCTCTTTTAATGGGTCACTATCACCATAAATACCTATAGTTAACATGCTATACCTCTTTAATAGGGGCAAGGCGTCTCACGGTTACCTCCCCTTTATTTTTGATATAGCAGATGCCCTCTAGATAGTCGCACCAATCACTTTTATTCGATGTTTTAAGCCCCAAGAAATGCATCATGCAAGCAGCATGTAAATCATGTGTCACTAGCACAGAAATGGTTGCATTAGACATCTGTTTTTCAATAAAAGAATTTAGCTCTTCTGATGCTTGTGCTAGCGGCAACATCCCGTTCGCAAATCCAGTTTCTAAATATTTATCAACAAAACCATGGAAGTCTTTTGCCATGTCAGTTTCATGTTCAAATGAACCATCGAAATAGATGCCAGGATCGCCCAACATAGCGTTTTTTTGAAGAGGTAACGTTACTGAATCCGTCTCTTGTTGAATATTCTCACACGTCTGAAGACATCGAATTAAAGGACTTGAAAATAGCTGTATACGCCCTAAGCCTGCAAGCTTTCTCCCAAACAACTCAGCTCTTTGTTTACCGAGTTTACTTAGAGTAATCTCATTCCCCCAATTAGGCGTATCTTCAGTTATAGCATGGCGGTCTGAATGCCTAATAAGAAATGCAACTTGGCTTCCACCTTCAACTTTCTCAGCTATTTCATCAAAGGTAATAGCATTTTTGTTATGGCATAAATATGTATAATGGCCATTCTCTTGTAGTCTAATCCCCTTGTTTGATGTGTTTTCACAAAAAGCAAAGTTGTTATAGAAAGGCTCGGCTCTCTTCAACCTTAAGTTATGAATAGGGTGACCTGTTTGGTCAATATGATAAAAACCATTGCGATCTCTAACAACTGCAAACCCCTTATGAAATGGTTCTGCATAAGTAAAGGTACATGAGTAAACTCTTTCACCCTTCTGATTTATATGGAACGCAGACTCCCCTTGATATGCAACAGCTAATCCATAACGGAAATCTCCCACATATGTGAACCGACTACGATAAACCTCTAAGCCTTTTTTATTCACATGATAGAAGCCTGATGGATCTTCAACAACACATAAACCATCTTGAAAATTACCAGACCAAATAAACCGATTATTGTTTAATGCTTCGCCACTCAGATTAATATGCAAATATCCCAAAGCATCAACAACTGTAGCTACACCATCATAAAACCCAAATGTTTTAATAAACCGATGTGAATACACTTGAACTTCATCTGTCGTTATATGGTAAGCACCAGAAGAATCGGATATTGCCGCCACGCCTTCAGGATAATGAAAGCTCATCCTATGTTGTTCATTCATTTCAAGTTCCCTCTCTTTATTGGTTATATGATGTTAATCTAGCAATGAGCATGCCAAGACAAAAAACAACCGCCATTTAACTAAATCCCTTAAAAAACAACATTATACGCGCATTTGAGAATATTTAATAAATAAGAAAAGTCAAAGGGAAATTAAACGCAAACCTTTAGGTTAATTACAGTTAACCTTTTTGTTAACAAATGATAGTATATACATTTAAACATAAATGGGCGTACTCAGACCATGTCATCAAAATTCACTTTTATTACCCCATTTTTTCAAAGACATGGAATTGGATTTTTAGATGTAATATTACAAGCGATTGATGACAATAATGGGATTGTTAGTCAACAGTTATCTCAAATTGAACAATATGAGTTAATGTGTAAAACCTTAAAGCATGGCCAACTTAATAATCTAGAAAGAGTAATCTACTTACTTCCAGGTAATTATCTAGACAGCAACAATATTGTCTCTTTATGGAAAGAATTTACGTCAGAAGCAAAACTGGCTGCTATTGAAGAAAGCATCATTAAGACGTCTATTAGACCTAATGAAAGTATTGCGGATTTACGCAAATTAGTGACTTATTTAAATGAAAGTAAAGATAAACACTTCCCCAATTATGAATGGCTAGAAACAAATTGGGGTAACCACCAAGATCTATTGCACATCATCAATGAGTTCAGTCTTAAGACCCAAATTGATTGGTATAAAAAATGCTCCCCTATATACAAGAATAATGCATCAATAAAATTTGAATTCGTTGAGTTAGATATTCAATACAATCAGCTTCAAGAGGAAGTTGAAACGACCTCTGCATTAAAGAAATGGTTAAGTCATCAAGATCTTGATATTCATACTTATGTTAATTTATGGGGAGTCGCTACATCTTTTCAAATTGCACTTTACTGCTTGTCTTGGTCAACAACCCGATTAAAGAACGTCCACTTTTTAAAATGTTGTACGCATAAAATATCTAATATCGAGCAGCGGTTTACTCCTCTTAACATTGTTCCCGTAAATAAAGATTTATTAGCTGATTTAGAATCAATGAATCACAAGTTAACTGGCCTTTCTACTCAGCAACAAGATACATTTAAGTGGTTAAAGCAATATAAAGAATTTGAAGACAACTTTACGATTATGCTGCTTGGCCC
This sequence comes from Shewanella sp. 4_MG-2023, assembly GCF_030548015.1. Taxonomy (NCBI): domain Bacteria; kingdom Pseudomonadati; phylum Pseudomonadota; class Gammaproteobacteria; order Alteromonadales; family Shewanellaceae; genus Shewanella; species Shewanella sp. 4_MG-2023. The sequence continues at coordinate 1,233 of NZ_JAUORL010000005.1, read as the reverse complement.
TCGAGGAATAGGTAAAACTAAAGTTGTAAAAGAAGTTTACGGTAGTGAGCTTGATTGTATTATCTCGGTCAACTGTGCTCAATTTCAAAGCAACCCTGAACTCGCACGTAGTGAACTATTTGGACATGTGGAAGGCTCTTTTACGGGAGCGAATACAACAAAAGATGGGGCATTTACACAAGCAAATGGAAAAGTGCTTTTCTTAGACGAAATCCATCATCTAGATAAAGCAACTCAATCAATGTTATTAACCGCCTTACAAACTGATAATAAAGGATATTTTCATTACACACCTTTAGGCGCGGACAGGCCAAAGGCATCAAAGTTCCAACTTATTGTAGCCAGTAACCTAGAAGAAAATAAATTAAAAGGGAATATTCTTAACGACCTACTAGATCGTATCAGCCAGCGTTTACTAACCTTTAGCCCGCTTATAGCAGGGCCGGCAATTGCTGACAGATTTACACATGTTTGGAATGAAATGGATTTTAAAGGGGTGCACAATAATCCTCTGGAAGACATGGGTTTAGAATTTAAAAATTGGTTAACTGACAGGAATCGAGTATTTAGTGGTAATTATCGAGATTTGCAAAAAATTTCAATTTTATGTGCGGATTATCAGCGATGCAAAAACAATTCAGATCTTATACATAAAGGAACTTCGTTAGTTAACTATATCCAAGCTAACTGGCGTGAAAAATTGAATGAAAAAGAAGATACTATAGAAAACTTTTTTAACGAGAATAATCATCTATCAATTAAAGCAATGACTAATGAGTTTAAAGCAAAACTTGTCCAAGCAGCTGAGTTTCACAGTGGCGACATCAAATCTGCGGCTAAAATGCTTGGGATTACGCCCAAAAATATAATCGAAATAAAAAAAAGATATCAAGAGCAGTAGCTTTAATTATAAAGGCCTTAACTGAGTAATATCATGATGCCGATCACTCACGATAATTTTTTGACCTAAAAGTGATCAGCATCGGTGGTATTGACTGATTGCGATAGATGAGAATATACACTTGACTAGATTTAGGCCGAATTAAACTCTGAAGTGCCGCCTTTTAATTCTTAATAACTCCTTTAAAACGCGCGAAAGTATTCATTTGTTCGGACGCATTAAGGGGATGATAGTCTTTATTATTTGCGATCAATGTGAGGGTGTAACAGATTCTGTGTAACTGCAATTTAGTTAATATGCTTCACAATTCTGTCTTCGAACTCAATAATAAA
>NZ_JAUORL010000049.1:0-16349 GCF_030548015.1 Shewanella sp. 4_MG-2023 | reverse complement strand
TCATTAATAAAATTTGGTCAACTGACACATTGTAAGTGGGTCGCGGATAGATCATGTAAAACGAAAAGGGGCATAAATGAGCTACACACTCCTCTACCACTTTCGAATAAACACACCGATCATCAAATATTATATTCAAGTCGCTCAATGTATTTGAGTAATGCCCTAGCCTGAATATCCTTCCCATAGCGGCCGTAGGTGATGTTTGGGTTTGCGTGGCCGACTATCTGCGCCACAATATGCTCGCTGGTATCCAAACGCTTAAACTCATCGATAAAAGTGTGTCGTAGACTATAAGCCGTTGGTCGTTGACTCGCTTTCATGCCAATGCAGGTTTGTAATATCGATAGGTGCTTACAATAGGTTTTTGACCAATCTTCCACTAATCCCACTGGTTTGTAATTAAACAGCTGGGGATGTTTTTTACGCTTATCTACGAATTCAATAAAGCCCTGCTCTATCAGGGTTTGGTGGATTGGAATACTGCGTCTTGCATTGGCATTCTTAATACGTTGCCCTTTGCCGCCGTCATCAACGTTAATGCAATGAACGCCTTCGATTACGACGATATCACGGGGCGTTAACTGACACGCCTCTGATGGCCTTAGACCGCCATAAAGCATCAATCGGGTGACCCACTTAAAGTCAGCTGTTGAATCTTTAAATTCGGCTGAATGTATCAGCCTTTTTAGTTCACTCGTATCCCAACGGTCTCTTTCTTGGTTGGCTTTAACTTTGGGCTTTTGCCCTACTGTCACGTTTTCAAAAGGGTTATGGCTGCAGTAGTTCATTAACTTGCACCACTTAAAAAACTGAAATACGGCCGCTAAGTATTCTTTATTACTTTTATAGCTTCTGCCCTGTGTAAGCAGTTCATCACGGTACTTCATCGCATCAGCCGAGGTGATATCGTTAACGCAAATAGCTTGGGTGCTTTTTGGTGACCGGTTACCGATTGTTGGCAGTAACTTAATGAAGTGAAAGGTTCGCTGTTCAAGTTGTTTAATAGAGAGTGGTCTAATACCTGACTTCTCTTTTGAAGCTACAAAATCAGCAAGTGCATCATGTAACGTCACCACGGGCATTGCTTGGGCGACAGCCGTGCTTTCACGGTGTTGTGACAGCTTAGTGTCTCTGATGGGGATGCTATACCTTGCAGGCTTTGTACTGATGGTTGACTTGTTTTTCTCAAATTCACTGCGAAGACTGTTAATCACTTCATCAACATAACGAATAAAGTCATTAATACAGGTTTGATGGTCTATGGTATTGATGATTTTTTTCAGTGTGCCTGCGACATCGATATTACGAATAACCGCTTGTGCTCTGTCACGAGTCAACAAAGAAACTTTAATATCAAAAGGAAAGCCTTTATCGCGTAACGATTTGGCTAAACAGATACGTGTGAAGTACACACTATTGGGAGCTCTATAAAGGTACATTGTCTGAGTCAATCCTCTCAGAAAGCCCCTCAAATGCCAGAAACAAGAAAAGCCGTTGATAATCAACGGCTTTTTTCATATTTAATATGGCGGAGAGATAGGGATTTGAACCCTAGATGGGCTACAAACCCATGCCGGTTTTCAAGACCGGTGCATTCGACCACTCTGCCATCTCTCCGAACGCCGCGAATAATATGATAAGCTGCGGTCGCTGTAAATCCCTAAATGACATAAAAATGTTTAAGTGTTGATAAAAAAACCAAAGTGTTCATTAATTAAATTGTTTGAGCAATAAATCAACGTCACTAACACGACATGAAAGTACACTTATGCAAGTCATTACCTTAACCCATTAAACTTTAGTTGCTGAGGCAGTTTTTTGTTGCAGATACACTTAATAAAAAGCCCATTTATATTGTTGTCAGCTAGTACGATCATAGCGGCTATCACTTTGGCTACACAAAACCTACGTTACTGATTCTATTCTCTTGCCCATTAAATACTCTCATTTTTAGTTATCAGCTGAATCACTGAGCCATTTTATCGCTGAATATATGAGGTGGCTCACTGCGGCAATGATAGCGACATAGATAAAAGTAGGCATAAACCAACTGATGCCAGTGTCATAAACAAATTGCCAATTTGTACCTTCAGCGCCGTGAAATATGCCGCCAGGATTTTCGAGCCATTCCCATATGACAATAAAGAGTGTTACCAATACCGAGACTATTAGTCCGCTGATAATACCAAAGGACCAAAAATGTTTTATTGCAGCTGCTAATTTCAACGGCTCTCTCCTGTCAAAATTCAAGAAAAAATGATGCTTCATTATCAGAGCTAGTAAAATAAACAGCTTATCGCCCAGCTGTTGGTTAAGCGCATCTAGACGGATAACTTACCTCGGCGGATCGACTTTAGCAGCGATAGAAGTATTAACCCTAAACCAACCAGCGATAGAATATCGATCCCGCTTGGCTGCCAATACTTCATGGGGAAACTCTTCACTTAAAAATGTCACTATCGTGCCCAGTAATGGCATTACTTTAATGCCTTCTTTATCGAAGTTATCTTGATATAACACTAACTCGCCGCCATCTGACGCTGACCACGCTCGATTAAAATATACCACGATTGAAAGCACTCGATTCGCTTCGCCCTTAAAAGCATCATAGTGTCTTTTATAGTAATCACCTGGGCCATAATGAGCAAAGTGACTTTCAAATGAAAACAAACCTAGAAATAATCGTCTATTTAAAAAGCTTTGCAAGTTGGCGGTCCAAGTGAGCCAATCTCTGCCTGCTTCAGATCCATTGGTTATCCAGCTAATGGCATCAGTTCTAACAAACTCATTTTTTAAATACTCGCCACCCCTTCCTATACCTGCTTCTTCAAACTTGTCTGCTTCTATCCCTTGCTGATGATTAAACAAATTGTTCGCTAATGCATCTGCCAAGGCCGTTGGCCGAATACTGTAGCCTTTTGCTTCGATATCCTGCGCAATAAGCGCAAACAAGGTTTCATCAATTGGGCTATCGCCAGTCATTGATGGGCATTTCTTTATGGCGACCACATTGTCTACCTTTTAATAATAAATACATTGAATAAAGGACGGATAACACCCACTTAAAGGAAGTGAGCTAGATGTAGCTATTACTAGTGAAGCTGTTATGGAAATGAGACTGTAATTATAAGAACGAGTTTAAACGCAGGCAGACTCGCGTTAGTGACGGCACAGTGACTATGATGATTAAAGTTAGAAGTGCTTTGTTGTAGTCAGTTAATTCAGTATAAACCTAGTCTTGGATATCCTTGCTAAATACTTTTAATTCTTTTTCATTGGTGTTTAGATTTAAACTTTTACCTATTGAATTATCCATTCTTGTTGCTGACTATTACGATTTAAGTATTAACATAAAATGATACATCTATTTGTTTGAAATTTATTCTCTTTTCTATCATTGCCTTAGCGTTATATATAACACTAGGGATATCACTGCGATAAAAAATCAATTTACTTAGCGTGCTAACCAAGTATAATAGTTAGCACGCTAAGTAAATGGGAACCATGATGCAAAAAGAATTCGACCATATGAAAGAGCTATCACTGGCAGAACAATTGGGGCGTCTGCATCGCTTATGGCGCACCGCTGTTGACATTGAACTTGCCCCTTTAGAGTTAACTTACCCACGCTGGACAGCCTTATGGAAACTGTGGCGATTAGGCGACAACCTCAGTCAAAAAGTATTAGCCAATGCCTTAGAAATTGAACTGGCCTCTTTAATGCGCACCTTAGCCCAATTAGAACAGCAAGGGCTCATTGAACGCCACTGTTGCCCCCATGATAAACGCGCCAGACTTGTCAATTTGACTCCTGCTGGACTAGATTTAATAACGAAAGTCGAAGTAACAATTATCAATATCCGTAGCCAATTGCTCTTAGGCATAAACGCTGAAGAACTTACTGAGTTTGAAAGAGTAATTAATCTGATTGGTAATAATGCGTTAACCAAATTAGCTAAAATGACAGACAAGTAAGTGAATACAAATATGACACCAGATCAACAATTTTCGCGGCTAACAAAAATTGCCTTAGCAGGCTTTATGCTAGTATTTGGTTACTTTATGTTTGCTGATGCGACTATGCCATTAACGCCGCAGGCTATGGCAACTCGGGTTGTGACTAAGGTTACCCCACAAGTTAATGGCCGCATTAAAACTATTGCTGTCACTAATAACCAAGTTGTTAGCAAGGGTGAATTACTGTTTGAAGTAGATCCTAGACCGTATAAGTTAGCGGTAGATGAAGCGCAGTTGGCTTTAGAGCAAGTCCAGCAAGATAACGCTGAGCTAGATGCCTCTTTGTTAGCGGCGCAAGCTGATGTCAATGCCAGCCAAACCACATCACAACAAAAGCGCAGCGAAGCAAAGCGTCTTGATGCACTGTACAAAACTAATGGCGTATCCCAACAGCAACGCGATCAAGCTGACAGCGATGCCGCTGCGGCTGAAGCAAATTTGCTGGCAACCCAAGCCCGTTTAAAGCAATTAGAAGTGAGCCGCGGTGTTTACGGTAACAATAACTTAAAAGTACGTCAGGCCGAAAATCGCTTAGCCCAAGCCAAATTAAACCTGTCTTATACCCAAGTTCATGCAGATCAAGACGGCACAGTTACTAACTTGCAAATCATGGTCGGCGGCTTTGCGGCCATTGGCCAGCCACTGCTGGCTCTTGTTTCTGATGATGTGGATATTATTGCTGATTTTAGAGAAAAGGCATTACGAGATGTCTCAATTTCATCTAAAGCCCTTGTTGCGTTTGACGGTGAACCAGGCCGTTTATATCGCGCCCACGTCAGCAGTATTGATGCTGGGGTTAGCGCCGGACAGTTCGATGCCAATGGCAGTTTAGCGACTCCGCAACAATCAGATCGCTGGGTCCGTGACGCCCAAAGAATGAGATTGCATTTACAATTAGATAATGACGAAGTCATGAGAACATTGCCAACGGGGGCACGGGCGACGGTGCAGATAATGCCAGAAAATAGTTTGCTGAACTTATTAGCTCATGGGCAGATTAAAGCCATCAGTATGCTGCACTATATCTATTAACATCATACATTTGATAGATGCGCTATTTTAAATATATGACAGCGACACAAGGCAACAATCATGTTACTAAGATTTAATCCCATGACAGCTAATGATTTACGTCAATGTCTACGTATTGCCACTGCTGGCACGATTGGCTTTACTTTGTGCAAACTGTTCGGCTTTAGTAACGGGGTGTTTTATACTGTTACCCCTATGGTATTGCTAGGGCTAGCACCTGTGTTCACCGCCCATGTCGCGCGGCAGGTGTTGGCGTCTTCTGTCACAGCTGGATTAGTGGTAGGCGTTATCGGTGGTTTATTTGGTGGCCACCCAGTCTTAATGACCCTGATTATTTTTGGGGTGTTTGTTGGCTTTTTTACCGCCATGACCCGCGGCAGTTTTTTTCTTTTTGGTGCCAATAGTTTACTTAATCTGAGCATCATGCTTAATTTTGCCAGTTACCCTGATACTGATCTAAACGGTCTCATCGGCGCTAATCTCGGCGCCACAATACTGGCAATCATTATCGCCTATATCATGGTCTCGTTAATCCCTGATGTTGAACCCAGAAAATTGCAAAAACCACCAGCAAAATCAGTAAATCGAATGCGACATGAAGTATTACTGGGGGCAACTATCGCCACAGCATCTTTTATCGTGTTCCAGATATTTAATCTGCAAGACTCTATGTCGGCGCAAGCTGCCACAATTTTATTACTTTATCCGATGCATTTTACTGGGGTATTAAATTATGCCCTTAAACGTGCGATAGGTACCTTTCTTGGAGTGACATTCGGTGTGTTAGCCCAGTTGTTTCTCTATGATTGGTCGGGGCTGCTTATCTTAGTAGTGCCGGTTTTATGGTTCGGATTAATGCTATTTAGCCAAGTTCATGTTAAAGAAAAAGTCGGCGCAGGCGTTGGTTTTGGAGCGATGACCACGCTGGGTATTTTATTTGGCCAATACCTAAGCCCAGGGAGCGATCTGATATATAGCGCACTTTACCGTATTAGCAGTATTTTGGTTGCCATAGTAGCGACTTTATTACTGTGTTACATCATGCACACTTTACTTAACCGATTTGCTGCAACGCGCTTAAGTTATCAGTAATGCTGCTAATGATTAATCTGGTCAGAAAAAGATCGCGATTGATTAATCGAGCATGGAAACAAAACCCGCTTGTGACTCAACATTAGCTAACCATTGTTGGAAATTGGGATAAACCGATAAATCAAAGCCACCCTCATGGGCCACATGGGTGTAGGCATAAAGCGCAATATCTGCCAGGCTAAATAGCTCACCGAGCATAAATGCCTGCCCTGCTAACTGGTTATCAATTAATTTCAATACCTTGCCCCCCTGAATTTGTAAGTTATCAAACTCAGCTTGCCGCTCTACTGGCATACCTTGATAAAGTTTGATAAACCGAGCAACGGCAATACAAGGCTCGTGACTGTATTGCTCAAAGAACAGCCATTGATACATTAAGGCATTATTAAATTTATCGTCAGGAATTAACCTCGAGCCAGCGGCCAAGTATCCAATGATGGCATTGGACTCGGCTAGCACTCGACCATCATCTAGCTCAATAATCGGTAACTTACCGTTTGGGTTTTTAGCTAAAAAAGCCTTGGTTTGGCTGCCTCCAGCCATAATGTCCACGTCTTGCCATTGATAATCAATATTGAGTAGCGCCAGAGTCAGCTTTATTTTGTAATAGTTACCTGATTTTTTTATCGCCATAGACAGTTATCATTGCTCTTCCTTTTGCTGTTAACGCGCTTGATTTCGTTTATTAACCCTTCATTGGCCTACTTCACTAAACTTGATATTAACGCCCGTAATGCCGCTGGTTTAATCATTTTAGCCATATAGTGATAACCACGCTTTTGTACATCCTCAACCAAATCCTTATTCGTATTAGCCGTTATCAAGATCCCGGGTAAATGCTCACCGTAGCGCGAACGAATACCATCCATAGCATCGACGCCATTTTGATTGTTATCTAAATGGTAATCAGCTAAAACGATATCAGGAGCAACCCCTTTAAGGCCAAGTTTAATACGAGCATCAGCTAAATCGGTTGCACAAATCACCTCGCACTTCCAGCGAGTTAATAAGCTTTCAAGCCCTGCCAATATCGCCTCTTCATTATCAATACAAAGCACTTTTACCCCAGCTAATGGCTGAGTTAAGCTTGGCACTGGTTTAGCTGATTTTTCACTGATGGTTTCGCCTAAAGGCACGATAATTGAGAACACTGAACCTTGACCAAGCTTTGATGAAACCTGAATGTGATGATCTAACACCTTGCTTATTCGATCAGCAATAGCGAGCCCTAAGCCTAAGCCGCTGACATTTTGGCTACTGGGATGATTTAAGCGTTTAAACTCTTTAAATATCTCTTCTGTTTCATGCTCATCAATGCCACAACCTGTATCTAACACCTGAATTTCGAGATACTTTCCTCGGCGGCGACAACCCAACAGCACTTTACCGCCTCTAGCATAGCGGTAAGCATTGGTTAAAAAGTTTTGTAATATACGCCTCAGTAAGGATAAGTCTGAGTTGACAGTGGCATTACAGGGGATCATATTGAAGCGAATTTGAGTGTCTTTTGACATAGCCTCAAACTCAACAGCAAGACCTGTGAGTAAGTCAGCAATAGCAAAATCTCGGCGGTTAACCTCCACCATGCCTGAATCAAGCTTTGATATATCCAATAAATCAGTTAATAACTCCCCCGCTGTTCGCAAGGAGTTGTTGATATGGGATAAAGTGGTTTGCCCTTCTAAATCAAGATTCGGGTATTGCGCTAGTGAAGCAGTAAACAATCTTGCAGCATTAAGCGGCTGCATAAGATCATGCCCAACGGCCGCAAGAAAACGACTTTTTGACGCATTAGCCATTTCTTCTTGGGCTTTTGCTTCTAGTAGTTCGCTGTTAAGCATTGCCAGTTCATAGGTACGTTCTTTTACTCGACTTTCAAGGGTTTCATTGGCTTCTAGTAAGGCTTTCTCTTGCTCACGGTATTGGGTGATATCGGTAAAGGTCATCACAAAGCCGCCATCTGGCATTGGATTACCTTGAATTTTTATCACTTTACCGTCTCGGCGTTGTCGCTCTGAGGTATGCTCTGTGCCCGCGCGCATATGCTGCACTCGCATTTCTACTTGAGCATCAATTTCACCCTCTCCACAATAGCCTCTGGCAGCGTTAAAACGTACCACTTCACTAATTGGCATGCCTTGCTTTAAAAAACCGTCAGGATAATCATATAGCTCGGCATATTTATAATTCCATGCGACCAAGTTTAAATCTTTGTCCACCACACTCATGCCTTCATAAGCATGTTCAATGGCGCCGCGTAACATGTCTTGGCTTAACATCACCTTGGTTGACGCTTCATCCACTAAACTAAAGACTTCATCAAGGGCTAAATCGCGACCTTGTAACACCGAGTCCATCACCAGTGAGGCGCTCGATGCTCCTAGCACACCTGCAAGCATATGCTCTGTGTGTGAGATTAACGCTTCATCAGCCACTTTATGCCAAGAATCACTTCTTACCGCAGCTGGCGAGTATTGACTAAAGCTTTCATAAGCGCGGGTTGGACTAACAAAACGACTGGCAAGAATTAATAAATCTTGTTGAGATATCGCCCCATGTTTTCGGTTACTGTCCTTTTTAATAATGCCTGGATTAATAAAATGGCTGGCTTGAATGCGCTCAGCTACCCCAGCTCGAAACCACAACGAGCCTAAAATATAAAAGGCAATATTGGCTAATAGCGCCACTAAAGTGTCATCCACTTCCGGGCTAATAGACGCTAAGATCCCAGTATCGCCCACTAAGCCTACGCTGCGCTCAAATAAAATATAACACCACAATGAAAAGCCTACTGCTAAACCTAAAAACACCCCAGCACGGTTACCATACTTCCAATACAAGCCACCTATGAGTGCGGGTGCTAGCTGCGCAAAAGCACCGAATGATAGCTGCCCAAGGTGAGATAACGATTCATTACTACCAAATATTAAGTAACTAAAATAACCCAAGGCCAAAATAATGATGATGGCTAAACGGCGCGCATTTAATAAAAAACGCGCAAATTGATTGAAATTAGTGCCAGTGATTTTACCAGTACGTAGCATAACTGGAACTAACCATTCGTTACTGATCATGACACTAATGGTCACAACAGCAACAATCACCATACCCGTCGCTGCTGAAAGCGTGCCTAATAAGGCAATAACGGCGAGAACAGGCTGATCTAATGCTAAAGGCAGGTTAATCACATAAGTGTCTGCCGCCACGGTATCACCAAGTAATAATTTACCAGCAAGGGCTAATGGCGCCACAAATAAGCCAAACATGGCCAAATACAAGGGAAAGATCCAGCGGGCTTTTTTTAACACCCCTTCTTCTGCACACTCAACTACCATCACATGAAATTGCCTTGGCATACACATAAAGGCGGCAATCCCCACCAGCATTTCCGGTAAAATTGAAGCGATATTTAAAGTGCCATGGTTGATGAGTTCTTTGTCTTTCGCTTGTTGCCAGATATCATCAAAACCATCAAAAAAACCATAAGTAATCACCACACCGACAATCAAAAAGGCGACTAATTTAATCAGTGACTCAAAAGCGATCGCTACCATCATCCCAGGATTATGTTCGGTGGCATCCAATTTACGAGTGCCAAATAAAATCGCAAATATAGCCAAAATGAAAGTAATCACCAAAGGGATACTGACGCCATTTAAAGGTAAATTATCAGGTTGAAATAAATTAAGGCTAAATACCATGGCTTTAAGTTGCAGAGCAATATAGGGCATGATGCCGCATAGTGCTATTAGGGTCACTATGGCAGCAAGGGCTTGGGATTTTCCATAGCGCGCGGCAATAAAATCGGCTACCGAGGTTATATTTTGCGCTTTAGAGACTAAAACCATTTTGCGTAATACCCCAAAACCCAGGGTAAAAATTAAGATTGGGCCAAGATAAATCGGCAAGAAAGACCATAAATCGTTCGCTGATTGACCTACTGTGCCAAGGAAGCTCCATGAAGAACAGTAAACAGCTAGACTTAAGCCGTATATCCATACTTGGACTTTATTAGTGATTTTACTAAACCAACGTTCAGCGCCCCAGGCCAGTATAAACAGTAATGACACATAGCAAATTGCAATCACAGCAACGACTAAGGTTAAATTCATAGCTTTCTCTTTTTATTATATTCGCTTATTAATTATGCAATAATTTTGCGTTATTTGCATGAGATGTTAACACGCGCAACAAGCTAAATATTAAGGATATTTTAAAACTAGACCAAGGTCTAATGGAGTTAACATCATCATGCAGAGGATACTTTCATAACGCAAATTTTGACAAAGGGAAGCCATATGAGCTCGCAGTCTCTCTACAAAGTACCAGCCGATTTCGCTAAAAATGCACTGGTCGATAATGATAAGTATAAAAAAATGTACCAAGAATCTGTGGTTAATCCTGAAGGTTTTTGGAGAGAACACGGTAAGCGCATCGATTGGATCAAGCCTTATACCAAAATTAAACAAACCTCTTTTGATGATCATAACCTGTCTATTGAGTGGTTTTATGATGGCACATTGAACGCATCTTCAAACTGTTTAGATCGCCATTTAGAAGATAATGGCGACCGCGTAGCGATCATCTGGGAAGGTGACGATGCCAATGAACAGCGTAAAATCACTTATCGTGAACTGCATACTGATGTGTGTAAATTTGCCAATGCTCTACGTAGCCAAGGGGTTTGTAAAGGTGATGTAGTCACAATTTATATGCCTATGGTGCCTGAAGCGGCAGTTGCTATGCTTGCTTGTGCCCGCATTGGCGCGATCCATTCGGTGGTATTTGGCGGTTTCTCACCTGATTCAATTGCATCACGCGTAATTGATGGCAAATCAAAAGTCTTGATCACCGCTGATGAAGGCGTGCGTGGTGGCCGTAAAATTCCGCTTAAACGTAGCATTGATGAAGCGCTTAATAACCCAGATGTAGATTGTGTCGAAAAAGTCATTGTACTTAATCGAACTGGTGGTGATATCGACTGGGTTGAAGGCCGAGATATATGGTGGAGCGATGTCGTTGCAACGGCATCAGAGCATTGCCAAGCTGAAGAAATGGGCGCTGAAGACCCGCTATTTCTTTTATACACTTCAGGCTCAACCGGTAACCCGAAAGGTGTGTTGCATACCACTGGTGGTTATATGGTTTACGCCTCAATGACTCACGAGTATGTTTTTGATTACAAAGAAGGTGAAGTATATTGGTGTACTGCTGATGTGGGTTGGATCACCGGTCACTCCTACATGGTATATGGTCCATTAGCCAATGGCGCAACTATCCTTATTCATGAGGGAGTACCAAACTCTCCAAATCCAGCTCGTCTTGGTGAAATGGTCGACCGTCATAAAGTTAATATTTTATATACTGCACCAACGTTAATTCGCGCTTTAATGGCAGAAGGTAAAGAACAGTTTGATGGTTTTGATGGTAGCTCATTACGGGTAATGGGCTCGGTGGGTGAACCCATTAACCCTGAAGCTTGGCGCTGGTACCATGAAGTGATTGGCCATGAATCCTGCCCAATTGTGGATACATGGTGGCAAACTGAAACCGGTGGTATTTTGATTAGCCCATTACCTGGCGCCACAGATGCAAAACCGGGCTCTGCTACGCGTCCATTTTTTGGGGTTCAGCCGGCATTAGTTGATAACATGGGTAATATTCTTGAAGGCGCTGTAGACGGCAACCTTGTTATTCTCGACTCTTGGCCGGGACAAATGCGCACCGTATTTGGCGACCATGATCGTTTTGCTCTCACTTACTTTAAAACCTTTAGAGGTATGTACTTTACTGGTGACGGCGCTCGTCGTGATGAGGATGGTTATTACTGGATCACTGGCCGTGTTGATGACGTAATTAACGTATCGGGCCACCGCCTCGGTACTGCTGAAGTTGAAAGCGCGCTTGTATCACACGATCTTGTCGCTGAAGCCGCAGTTGTAGGTTACCCCCATGATATTAAAGGCCAAGGCATTTATGCCTATGTAACCTTAATTAACGGCGTTGAAGAAACTGAAGAGTTACGTCAAGGGCTACGTCAATGGGTGCGTAAAGAGATTGGCGCACTAGCCACCCCAGATTTAATTCAATGGGCTGGCGGTTTACCTAAAACACGTTCAGGTAAAATCATGCGCCGCTTCTTACGTAAAATTGCCGCAAATGAAGTAACCAACTTAGGCGATTCTTCTACCCTTGCAGATCCAGCGGTGATTGATACCTTGATAGAGTCTCGTTTAAACAAAACTCAATAACAGTAGTTTAAAATAAGAGGTTATTAAGTACTCCCCACCCTCTTACCAACCTGAGAACTCCTAACCAGATTCTCGTTGCCCTCTCACTGAGGGGGCTTTTTTATATTTATTCTGGCTTAAAACTCTATCAACTCATGCTGAAACGATATGTATTCAGCGACTTTTATTGAATAGACTGCGCCGCGCTAGCTTGTATTCATGCTACAGTACCCTGCATGATCAATATTAAATAATAAGCCATTTCATACTCACTTATGTCTGCAACCATTTCACTTCGCGATTACCAACAAGACTCTGTTAACGCTGCTATAACCCATTTTAAGCAATCTAATGACTCTGCTGTGCTGGTACTTCCTACAGGAGCAGGCAAAAGTATTGTGATAGCCGAACTAGCTCGAATTGCCCGTGGTAACGTTTTAGTTTTGACCCATGTGAAAGAACTCGTGGCACAAAATGCAGAAAAAGTGGGTTTACTCACTGAAGATGCCAATATTTATTCTGCGGGTTTAAAGCAAAAAAAAGCCCATGGTAAAACCGTGGTCGCCAGTGTGCAATCAGCAGCGCGAAAGCCCGAGCAATTCTGCCAATCATTCTCATTGGTAATAATTGATGAATGTCACCGAGTCAGTAATGATAAAGATAGCCAATACCAACAGTTATTAACTCACCTCAAAAAGATTAATCCACAAATAAAACTGTTAGGGCTAACTGCCACGCCCTATCGATTGGGTTTAGGTTGGATATATCGACATCATTACCATGGAAAAATAGGCAATGCTGACAAGCCAGTATTTGAAAAGTGCATTTTTGAATTACCTATGCGGCCGCTCATAAAAAAAGGCTACTTAACCGCACCCAAAATATTTGATGGACTAAGTGCCCAATATGACTTTAGTCAGTTAGAGCCAAGTAATACAGGTGAATTTCCGCAAAAGGAAGTTGATGATTTACTCAACCATCAAGGCCGCGCAACCACTGCCATCATAAAACAAGTACAACAATTAGCAGACTCTCGTAAAGGCGTATTAATTTTTGCGGCGACAGTTCGTCATGCAAAAGAAGTACTTAAATTATTAAATGACGATGCTGCACTCATTACAGCAGATACACCACATGCAGAACGCGACGAAATTATTAGTCAGTTCAAACAACAGAAAATTAAATTCATCGTCAATGTTGCTGTATTAACCACCGGCTTTGACGCCCCTCATGTCGATTTAATTGTTATTTTAAGGCCCACAGCATCAGTAAGCTTATTTCAACAAATGATTGGCCGAGGTTTACGCTTAGCGCCTGATAAACAAGATTGCTTAGTCATTGATTATGCCGCTAACGGTTATGACTTATATTTTCCTGAAGTGGGTCAAGTAAAACCCAATAGTAAATCTGTGCCAGTGCAAGTGCATTGCCCTGTATGCCAATTTGCCAATACTTTTTGGGGCTTGGTGGATAATGACGGTGATATTGTTGAACACTTTGGTAGACGCTGTCAGGGGCTAATAGAGGACTCGTCATCAAACATTCAACAGTGTGACTTTAGATTTCGTTCTAAAGCTTGCCCTGATTGTGGCGCTGAAAATGATATCGCGGCGCGCATTTGTCATATCTGTCAATCTACCCTCATTGATCCTGACAAGCGTTTAAAGCAGGTATTGTCGTCTCAACATCATCATTTGTTTAAATGCCAAGAGATGCAGCTTATCGAAGAAAATGGCAAGCTTGTGGTGCAATACTTTGATATTGAATCGAATGACTTTAAAGAATACTTTAATATGGACACACCAGCGCAACGCCGCGCTTTGTTTGCTATATTTATCTCTCCTCATTGTCGAACTCCCGGCATGAAGCACCCACAATATAAAAAGCCCGCCGATTTAATCGCCCATAGTGAGCACTTTAAAAAGCCGGACTTATTACTTTTGAAAAAACAGAAACATAAATGGGATTTAGTCGAAAAGTTTTTTGACTATAAAGGCCGTTATAAAACGATCACGGATAGTAGTTTTTAGTCGCTGCGCTTATACAATATCAATTCGATAAAACTTATGGTATAAATCGTCAAATCAAAAAAAGGAGTCACTATGTTTGTTGTTATTTTTGGCCGTCCAGGCTGCCCATATTGTGTTCGTGCTGTTGAATTATCAGAAAAATTAACCGCGCAACGTGACGATTTTAAATTCAAATATGTCGATATTCACGCTGAAGGCATTTCTAAAGCAGACTTAGAAAAAACTGTTGGTAAGCCAGTTGAAACAGTACCGCAAATCTTCGTTGATGAAGTTCATGTTGGCGGTTACACAGAATATGATAAATACGTTCGCGACAATAAATTAGTTGCTTAATCACCAATGATTACAACTAAGCTACGTTGAGCGCATTTCGCAGACAATAAAAAGGGTTAATTCATTGAATTAACCCTTTTTTGTATTTAAGAAAAATATTTTTATAGAACGTATTTAGCAGAGAATAACACTCGGCTTAAATCGCCATCTACACCACTTTCTTTTTCGTTCATAGCATACATATACTCAACACCAAACGTTAACGGTTTTGTTGGTGAGTAGAGTAAGTTGATATAACCAGAGTATGAACTCGCATTGACACCATCACTTGATAATGAAGTATCGTTATCAATTTCTAGTGCAGCAAAGGTTAAACTACTACGCCATTTATCATTCCACCAATGACGGTAAGCAGCAAAGCCACCATAAGAGCTAATAGTTTGGATATCACCTGATGCATCTAAGTTACCAGCATTGGCATAGTTAAGGGCCATATAACGACCTAGGCCTTCACCATAAGTGACAGAAAACTTGAAGTCATCGTTACCTACAGGGATAACACCAGCAATACTTGCGCCGTAGCCGACTTCAGTGGAGTCAATAGCTTCAGTACCCACATTTTGCTCTACATTTAACTGTCGAACCATTGCAGCAAGTGAAATTGCTG
Organism: Shewanella sp. 4_MG-2023; assembly: GCF_030548015.1. Taxonomy (NCBI): domain Bacteria; kingdom Pseudomonadati; phylum Pseudomonadota; class Gammaproteobacteria; order Alteromonadales; family Shewanellaceae; genus Shewanella; species Shewanella sp. 4_MG-2023. Next base: position 1,005 of record NZ_JAUORL010000049.1, on the reverse strand, counting down.
AACCACCTTCAGACTTAAAGTTATAACGAGCAACGACATCAGGAACCATACCGCTACCACTGGTCACTCTTGACGCTGTACCATATTGGTTTACGGTTGTTTCTGGGTTTTCTACCGCAATTTGAAAGCCGCCGTTGGTGTAGCGGATCATCGCTTGACGCACAAACGGCGTACCATCAGCTGCGCCCACAAAGTCTAAATTTTCAGGTAATGCACCTGGATTTTGGAACGTTGTCCAGGTTTGACCCACGGTCCAATTGTCATAACTCACAAAGGCTTGTCGGATACGTGGTGAGTAACTGTTTGATACTCGCTCATTACCATCGGTATGAGTCATAAAATCAAGTTCAATAAAACCAGATAATTTATGTCCATCGAAATCTGATACCGTTTTGAAATTAAATCGCGTTTCGCGGGCTTGAAAGTCGACGACTTCCTTACCGTTACCAGCTTCACCATAAATGGTACCTGGTACATAAAATTGACGAGATAAGTTACCTGAATCTGGTGCCCCATTGCTATAAGAGCTGAACATCACATCAGCTTTAACATAACCACCAAACTCCATTTCTGTATCTGCATAGGTGACATTACTCATTGCTAGTAAAGAACACCCTATTACTAAACCAACTTTTGCTTGTTTCATCATTCTCTCCCTATTCTTATCATCCATAGCAATATGACCCACTTAACAAGCAAGCAACATTAGCAATAGGTCTATTAGACAAAAGTAGGCAGGTAGCAACAAAAGTTAAGACTAAAGAATGATAAGCAGCCAAATATGAACAAAGGGAATGTAGCGTTTAAGTCTGAATTAGAACTAAGGGAATATTAAGGCAAAATATCAAAGTTATTAAGATAGTAATTGAGATAGTAATTGAGATAGTAATTATAACGAATAATAACAGAGGAGTAGCTAAGGGGATATTCTGAATTAAAGCCTAACAGGCAATCTCACTTTCAAAAAAGTGGTGGGCCGTGAAGGATTCGAACCTTCGACCAATT
>NZ_JAUORL010000048.1:0-18691 GCF_030548015.1 Shewanella sp. 4_MG-2023 | reverse complement strand
TTAGCATTTAGCATTTAGCATTTAGCATTTAGCATTTAGCATTTAGCATTTAGCATTTAGCATTTAGCATTTAGCATAGCCTATCAAAATAGGTTTTTTAGCTGACTAAATCGAGATTGCTGAGTCCGCGCTTATGCGCTTATGCCACCCAATATGTTGGGCATCGGCAAACTGTGTAATAACTTCTTCTTATAAATCGCCCTAAAAACGATCAAACGCATGAAATAACAGTAAAAAGCCTGATAGGCGAACGCCTTGTGCATTTAGTTTTCTTACAGTATTTACATAATTGTCGATAGTTCTTTTCATCTTCATAAAATTAGAGTTATTATTCTAATTTGTATGGGATGTAACCGCGTTACTGATTAATCAGCTTAAAAATACACTAGATCTTGGCTGCGAATAGCTATGTTTAGTTAGCGCTGCGGTATCTGTCAGCAATTGCTGATGCATTTAACTCGGTATAAAAATTTTTAACGGTATTAATTGATAAAAGCGCAAACGCCAGCAGGGTGTTTGTAGATGTACTTCAACATAAAAATGGATATGTATGAAAAAAATAATAATTAGGATCTTAGTGATCGTACTGGTTGTACTTTCTCCCATTCTGTATCTCGCAGGCACATTTGTTTTTACAGGCCCGATGCCAGATGATGAATTTCAGCAACAACTACCTACGATAGTAAAAAACCTTGAAGTAAAAATGGATGGTGAGGGTGAAGAGACCATAGTCATGATCCACGGTTATCCTGATAGTTTAGAGCTGTGGGACAAGCAAGTTGAATATTTAAAGCAAGACTATCGGATTGCTCGATTTACTTTGCCGGGGTTCGAGCTAGAAGATAATGGCCAAAGACCCGATTACAATATTCAGCAAATTCGCATGATTATGGATGCCTTTATCGAAAGTTTAGATAGAGATAAAGTGACTGTACTCGCTCATGACTGGGGCGCGTCTTATGCTTCACATTATCTTGCGCAAAATGACTTGGTCGACAGACTTATTCTTTTAGACATTGGCAGCTATGGTAACGAAAAATCACCAAGCATTAATGTTAAATACACCTTTGCCCTTGCGCTTGCTTGGGTTTTACCTGAATTTCTCGGTGAAAAATTAACGCTTTTTACTGCGGAAAACATATTAAAACTTGAACAGAATGTAGACGCGAATAAAAAAGTGGCTAATTTACGTTCTGATGCGCGTATGACTTACCCATACTGGCATTTATGGAACGCTATTTTATCAAAAGATTTACCCCAACGTGTTGCGGTGGAAGATTTTGGCACGCCTTTTCTTTTCATCTATGGCAAAGATAAGAATGTGTGGTTCCATGGTAAAGAGTGGTTGCAACAGGTTGTCGATTTGAATAAGGGTCAGGTTGAAGTGGTACCGGGCGGTCACTGGTTTATGGAGTCTTCTGCTGACTTAGTGAATCAAACTGTCGATGATTGGATACGTGCTAATTAAAAATAATAGTAATTGGTTAGCTATCACTAAGCCGATAGCGCCAGTAACTTAGTCACTGTGTTAAGAAAGGGGATACTTGTTGAGAGTATCCCCTTTTTTAGCATTTAGCCTGCGTCGATGCTGATACTTAGGTGGATTTAAATTTTGTTAAAACGTGCAGCTGGGATCTTGCGGCTTTATATCAGCGTTTTAGTTAACCTTGTGACCGCGCTTTAAAAGCGTAATTTCGTTTTAAGATAAAACTCAGTTAAGTTGATTACAATGTGAGACGATAAAATTATTGTCATGAATTGAACACTTAAAGAGGGTTTTATTATCAAAGATAATCACAGTTCAAACTCGTCTAGCCGTAAGCCTTGGGTGACTCTCGGCGTTATTGTATCCATAGTGATATTGTTTGCGGTGGTGTTTAATGTCATGCCCAAAGGGTTTAAAACCACCCATGAACAAATTGGCACAGGTAAGCCTGCATTTGTATTTGTTTATGATCCCAACCTTGCGGTGAGCAATAGCCAAACTGAACAAATGAATGAGGCTCGCGATCAGATTAGTGAGCAAGCGTTTTTTTTGATCGCCAGAATAGGCACCCCAGAGGGTGATCAATTGATTGCCAAATACCGTGCTAGCCCTGCTGAAGTGCTATTGTTTGATCCCGCTGGTAACTTGGTTAAACGCCAGTATGCATTGAGAACGGCTGCAGAGTTAATGCAGTGGGTTAACTAAATCAACTAGTAAGCTAAAGTAAGGCTTAAATCAGCCTTATTTTTACATATTAAAAAGCCTTGATAGCAAACACTATCAAGGCTTTGTTGTTTCTAGCGAGTCATTTGGCTTTATTAGCTAAACCTTACTGGCTTACTGCTTATAGACTTGACCGTCTTTCATCACAAAGGTCACGTTTTCCATTAAGCTGATATTGCTGAGCGGATCGCCATCAACGGCGATAATGTCAGCTAAAAAACCTGCTTTAATCTGCCCGAGGTTGTCTTGCTTGAGTAAAGCGGCGCTATTGATGGTCGCAGCTTGTAAGGCTTGGGCTGGGGTCATACCAAATGTCACCATACGTGAGAACTGCTTACCGTTATCACCATGGGGGTAAATTGCCGCATCTGAGCCAAATACCATTTTAGCACCAGCTTTTACCGCTGCTCTAAAGCTATCTCGCTGGGCTTGGGATACTAACTTTTCTTTATTGATGTTTGCTTCAGGTACACCATTAGCTGCGCCATAGGCGAGGGTGTATTCAGTGTTGTAGATATCACAAGAAAGGTAAGTACCAGCCTTTACAGCCATTTTTATTGCTTCTTTATCCATGAAACTACAATGTTCGATACTATCGACGCCCGCTCTGATCGATGCTTTAATACCGCTAGTGCCATGGGCATGGGAGGCAACCACTAAGCCACGCATGTGGGCTTCATCAACGGCTGATTTTATTTCTTCATAGGTTAACTGCTGCACGCCGACTTTAGTGCCCTTAGAAAATACCCCGCCCGTGGCACACACTTTAATCGCATTAGCGCCATACTTGATGTTTTCACGCACTTTAGCGCGCACAGCCCAAGGTCCATCAGCGACCCCTTGCGATTTTGATTTTTTTTCTGGGGATGAAAAGTTATCGTCGCAATGCCCGCCTGTAATACTAATCGGATGGCCAACAGCCCAAATTCTTGGCCCTGCAATTTCACCGGCATTAATGCCGTCGCGGGTGGCAATAACGGCGTAACCCGAAGCGCCTAAGTCCCGCACCGTGGTAAAGCCTGCCATTAAGGTTTTTTCGGCATTTTTAACCGCTTTAACGGTTTGGCGTGGAATTGAATAATTTTGTGAGGCTAAAAAGTTATCCTCGGCATCACCGCTAAGGTGAACATGCATATCCATCACCCCAGGAAGTAAGGTTTTACCGCTTAAATCGATAAGCTTGTAATCATTATCTGTAGGGATTTTGGCTTGTTGGGTGACTTGGGTTATTTGATTGCCATTAATGACAATGGCCACGTCATTAATGGTTTTACCTTTTACTACATCGACGTATGCATCAGCGATTAATAAGGTTTGTTGTGCCAGTGCAGGCAGGCTTAGCGCCATCGAGATTGCCACTGCTAAGCTGAATTTTGTTAGACCCTTTAATTGTTTATTTGGCTTTACCATCTGCGTGGTTTTCCTATTTATTGTGGTTTAAGTAAGCGTACAAACCATCATACGACAATTGTTAAGCTAGTGTTAATGCTTAAGGCGATTGAATTGTAATGACTAATGTAGAAAATTATTGCCACATCTATTGTTGATAGTTATTGCCACCCCCCGCTTTATATTGATGGCAAATATCTGCCTAATCGCGTGTGCAGTAGTTTTGTGCTGCCATACTTCTTGTATAGTTAATACTAGCTTTCGTATTCAAGGTAAGGTTTATATGGCCACTCTTTCTGACAATGACTTAATGGCTCAGGTAAAAGATCATTTAAACGATCACTTAGAGGATCATTTAGCGGATCACTTTGAAAAAAGCGCTGTGGTGTTATCAGCGCAGGCAGTAAGAGACGCCGAGCAGTATTGGGCATCAAGCCATAACAATAGTACTTGGCCCTTAATGGTTAAGGCAGCTAGCAGTTTTGTGCAGCGCTTTGGCAGCGCTTTTAATACATCGCAAGCAATATTGGTGGTTGTGGGTCAGGGCAACAATGGTGGTGACGGTTATTACATTGCCAAATTATTACTGCAACAGGGTAAAAAGGTCGTGGTTTATGCGCCTTTTGGCGCGCCCAAAGCGGGCATCGATGCGCAGCAAGCCATGAATGAATTTTTAGCGGCTGGTGGTAGTGTTCATACCACTAAACCTAGCGCATCTTATCCGATCATTATTGATGCGCTATTTGGCAGTGGTTTAACCCGAACACTATCTGCTGCGGCGATAAAGGTTATTGATGACATTAATCAGAGTGCTGAGCAGGTTTACGCGGTTGATGTGCCCAGCGGTTTAAATGCCGATAGCGGCCAGCCTGAGCCGATTTGCGTTAATGCCACTGCCACCCATAGCTTTATTGCTTATAAGCCGGGGCAACTCACTGCATATGGGCCAGCATCTTGTGGGGCACTGTCGTTAGACTCTTTAGGGCTTGAGCCTATTGCTGGTACAACAAAAGAGAATTGGCGCTACGATCCAAGGGTAAATATGCTGCCATCACGCAGGGGTAATACCCATAAAAGTTATCATGGTAATGTCAGCGTTATTGCAGGTCTTGGCAATATGGCTGGCGCTGGCATTATTGCTAGCCGCGCAGCCTTAAATGCTGGCGCTGGGCGGGTATTTTTACAGTGTGAGCCAAGCCATTTTGTCGCCTGCTTAAGCCAATCTCCTGAGATTATGTTTTCTGATAGTACCGAAAACACCTTAAAGCAACACGCCGTGCTGGTGGTGGGCCCAGGTCTTGGCCGCGGGCCGCAAGCTCAGCAAATCATGCAAACGCTATTAACCCTTCAACCCAACTCTGGCGTTGATAATAAACGCAGCCTCGGGGTGTTAGATGCGGATGCGCTGCGTTATTTGGCAAAGCATCAGCAAACGGTAACGCCTTGGGTGCTAACTCCCCATGAGGCAGAGGCCGCTGGCTTGTTGGGCATATCTGCCACTGAAGTTACAAACGATCGCGTTGCCGCTGCGCTGGCACTACATAAAAAATATCAAGCAGTCGTGGTATTAAAAGGGGCTGGCACACTAGTCGCCCATCAAGGTGGAGTCAATTTTTGCCATTCTGGCTCAGCAGCTATGGCCACACCGGGCATGGGCGATTGCTTAGCAGGTATTATTGCTGCACTTATCGCCCAAGGGCTATCGGCGGTTGATGCGGCTATTACAGGGGTGAACTGGCATGCCACACTAGGCCATCAACTTGGCCAAACTCAGCGAGTGGTACTGGCCAGTGATATTTGCCAGCAGCTGAAATTAGGCCGTCATTAACTCACAATAGCGTAGTGGTTTTAGTATTTATTTGCTGTAGCGCTGTGAACTTAGGCTGTCTAAACAAATTCTAATGCTGAATAAATATGCATTTGGATGCAAATAGAAGTGGTCGGATGAGTACCTAATTGGCCACCAATAATCTTAACATTCAAAGATCAATTATTTGACGCTAGTTGTCTGTGACTAAAGGCGCGAACCTAATACATTATAAATTGATGCTAAGACGATATTGTAAAACACTGGCTTAACTAAGCCATATAAGTGTTTGTGGGTGATTGGCGGCAGCTGTTGATTATTTCTACGCTCCCTATCGTCAATTATATGACAAGTCAAATATTTATTAAATTTGTTAACTCGTTTTAATCTTGAGTCTATATTGCTGTAAATAATAGTTTTTTTGACGTGCTGTCGTTTTATTGGCTCTGTTGTCTTATGGTTTTTTTTAATTATGATGTAGCGCGAACAGACCACTGTTGGTTATTTATATTCATCCATTATCGCCCTTGAGTCTGCAGTCTTCTTTTACGTCATAACTAGAGATATTTACATGAAAACCAATAAGTTTTTCGGTGCCGTCGCTGCTGTGTCAGCAATGTACATCTTAATACCTAATCAAAGTGCTCATGCCCATGGTTGGGCTGAATTTCCTGAAGCAAGACAATCAATTTGTTACGAGCAAGGTGGCTTGTGGAGTGGCACACCACCTAATGCGGCTTGTGCACAAGCCAAAGCGATTTCTGGTACTTATCCATTTATTCAGCGTAATGAATTTGCCATTAATATTCCTGCACCGACATACAATGATATGGAAGTGGTAAAAGCGGCTATCCCTGATGGCAGTTTATGTTATGCCAATGATGCGCAAAAAAGCGGTATGGGTGCTGAGCATTCACAGTGGACCCGCACTGAGTTACCAACAGGCACTTTTGAGTACGTGTTTAATGCAACCGCGCCTCACAACCCTTCATTCTGGCAGTTTTATTTAACCAAGCCTGGTGTTGATGTGTCTAAGCCACTTAAATGGGATGACTTAGAGTTAATCCAAGAGTACGGCAATGTTGCTGTGGATGCCGATAAAAAATACCGCATGGACATTGCGATCCCAGCCGATCGCTCAGGTGATGCGATTTTGTTTACTCGCTGGCAGCGAGATGACACCGTTGGTGAAGGATTCTATAACTGTAGTGACATTACCATTTCAGGTGATTCACCGGTTGAGCCTGTACCAAGCGAGCCATACTTAGAGCAAGGCGATGCCTTTATTCCTGCTGATATCAGCCTTAATACCCCTCAGCTTGGTGAGTCGGTTAATTATAAAGTCTTTAGTGACAATGGTGATATTCACTCTAGCTTTTCGTTAGAAATTACCGCTGACAATCAACTCGATTGGGATCGCTTATTAGCCTCACAAGTCAACGGTTATTACGAGACTCAATATAGCGGTAACGTGTTTATTGGTCGCTGGCATGCAGAAATGAATCACTATATGTATTTCAGAAATGAGCTACATAATAACTTCTTTAATGCCAGTAATGGACAGGCTTATGGAGAGTTCAGTATCACAGCAAACAATGAGTTTGTTGAAGCTGTGATTACGCCAACAGTGTTAAAAGAAATTACTAACGCTAGCGTTACCCATGGTGAGTACGTGGTATTAACGCCAGCAAGCAGCAAAGGCGATATTGAACAAATCTCTTGGGTGCAAGTGGCAGGTTTGCCGATTGAAACCGCTATTGGTCAAAATGATGAGCTAATTATCAACACTGTTTTGCTTGAGAATGTCGCCCAAGAAGTCAGTTTTGAGCTTACTGTTTCAGGTCAAGGCGAAGAAGATAAAACGGTTTATAGTTTTACTATTACCCCAACTGACGTAGAACCAGGACCAAGCCCTGAGCCATTGCCTGGAGAGCAATGGAGTGCATCTGCTGTTTATAATGGCGGTGAAAAGGTGATGCATAATAACCAAGAGTGGACTGCTCAGTGGTGGACTCAAGGTGAAGAGCCTGGTACTACAGGTGAGTGGGGCGTGTGGCGTTAATAGCCCTCATGCTTGTTTGCTAAGGTTTTAAACATAATCGCAGTAAACCCTAACGGCCAATCATTGATTGGCCGTTTTTTATGCTATAACTAAAATATGATGTGGCCCAATGCGCTTTATAAACTTGTTGATGTTTTACTCTAATGAATATCGATTTAGTTAATCGAATAGGTGTGATGGTAGATAAAGGACTGCGGCCATTAACTAGAACTTACTACTGAAATTCGTATTTTGGTGGGGAAAACGCTTGTATTGTTTTTATATACAATGAATTATATCAAGATGTTTTGAATGATTGAATCGTTATCTAGTTGCTGAATATGAAGGTATCGGGGATACCATATTTAATTAACTAAAAATAAAGGCCGTATTTAATGGCCGTATTTAAGGATTAAATTTAACGGTCTCATGTTAGCGACCAGCGAAAAGGAATTCCATAACGATGAATTTAAATATTGTCAGCGCCGAACAAGCTTCACAGCAAAAGTATGAATTAATAATTATTGGTTCTGGCTTTGGAGCTTCATTTTTTTTACTTGAAGCGTTAAAAAAAATTAACGGTAATATCCTCGTGCTGGAATGGGGCGATTATAAATCGTGGAATTGGCAATTGAAACAAAATCGTAACTCGCCAATAAACACTACTGATACCTTTAAAACTGCATCTGAAAAAGAATGGAATTGCACCATTGGTTTTGGTGGTGGAATGAATTGCTGGTTTGCCCAAACCCCTCGATTTCATCCTGCAGATTTTAAAACCGCCTCTTTGTATGGGGTCGGCAATGACTGGCCGATTTCCTATGACGATCTTGAGCCTTATTATTGTGATGTCGAAAGCATTATGTCGGTGTCAGGCGACCCTGATATGCAAAGCATGTTTCCTCGCTCAAAACCTTATCCCCAGCCGCCCCATAGACCCACTGCCATTGATCGCATTATGAAAAATGCCAATATGGACAGCCACTTTATCATGCCAACGGCCAGAGCAAGGGTGTCAACTGATACACGGGCGGCCTGCTGCTCTAATGCCAAATGTAATTTATGTCCCATTCAGGCCAAATTTACTGTGCATAATGGTTTTCAGCAGGTGTATTCGGACCCAAGAGTGCATACCTGTTTAAACTCTGAAGTAAGGCATATGCAGCACAGTGATAGCGCGGTTTCTAGCGTGGTTTTTATCAACAACAATCAAGAATATACCGTCAGCGCCGACAAGTTTGTTTTAGGCGCCAACGCCATACAAAGCCCTGCGATATTGCTACGATCGAAAATGGATTTTGGTGACACGGGCCTAGGGCTACACGAGCAAATTGGGATAAAAGTAGAGGTGTATTTAGACGGTTTAGAGAACTTTGATGGCAGCACTATTACCACAGGGCTCAATTATGCCTTGTATGATGGCGAGTTTAGAAAAGATCACGCTTCTTGTTTGATTTACTTTGAAAACCGTTGGCCTTATGGCTTTAGAAAAGAAGTGGGTCGCTGGCGAGAAACCCTGCCATTAGTCATTGTCGCTGAAGATCTCCCCCAAAAATCCAATAATGTCACTATTGATGCTACTACAGGGCAGGCGGTAGTGAGCTATACCGGAGAATCTGAGTACGCCAAAAAGGGTATTGAGCAGGCTTTAGCGCAATTACCTAAGGTACTTGATGCATTACCTGTGGAAGCGATTCATTTTCGTGGCTGGCGGCCGACTGAATCACATTTACAGGGCACCTTGAGGATGGGCAACATTGATGATGGCTCAGTGGTAGATGCAAACCTTATTCATCATCAATACCGAAACTTATTTGTGGTGGGCACATCAGTATTTCCAAGCTGTTCTTGTGCTAATCCTAGCTTAACGGCTGCAGCATTAGCAGTGCGCGCAGCGAGAATGGGGGTTTAATATGAGTGGTACTAGTCTTTCTCGACGCTCGTTTCTTAAAGTTGCAGCGGTTGGCGCAGGGCTGGGTGGGGCGGTATTTTATGGAGTGCATACATTAAATACCCAAAATTTTATCGTTTCTAGCCTTGATCGTTTACTGGGTAAGCTAAATATTAGCGATGAAAACCTGCAATTGTTTTGTGATCATTTTACCGCTGAATATGGTGAGATGAAGCTGCGTGCCATTATTATATTAGATCAATCTTCAATGTTTGATTTGGTTGTTAAAAAGCGTGCTATTTGGATTGATAAGTATGAGCGAAAATTAGTCACTGATTTTATGATGTCGACCAATTATTTCCAAGTCAGTAACCCTGCCACAGAGGCGCTGCAATACTACGGCGCTAATCGGCCTTGTTATAATCCCTTTGCCCGCTTTGACGTCGGTTGATTGCTGTTGATAAAACCATAATACCCTGTCAGTTATGCCTTTCATAAAATAGTGGCCTTTGACTTTAACAAGTGAAACTTGTTAAGCCAAAGGTCATTATCTTGCAAAATCTCCATTAAAGTTTTCCCTCAATAAGTCGATGTCTATATACAGGTCTAATCGTGTACTACACGAATATTAGAGGCCAATGTTATTGAGTCATGTTATTAAGTACTTTAATGCTCAATAAAGGCTGTTTAAGAGTAATAACCACTCGCCAAACCCCATACTGACAACTGAAATAACTTGATATTCAGGTCATTAATCACGGTGAATTTAAGCTAATTCCTCCGATTTATATTTTAAAGTAGGCTTAATCTTTAAAGGTAGTTATATGAGTATTGATGTCTCAATTAAGAGAATGCTTCAAATTACAATTTCGTTATCATTATTGGCTTTAATCGTTTTAGTTTGGGTGAGCAATGCCCAGCAATCTTCTATTTATGAAAGTGTGTTAAATGAAGAAAAACAGGTTAATACTATTTTTGCTTTAAAAGATACTCGCTATGATGTTGTACAAATTCAGCAGTTTTTAACCGATGTTGGCGCAACAAAAAGTGATGAAGCCAAAGCCGAAGCGTTAGCAAGTTTGCATGCCGCTCAAGCAAATATGGATAAACTTATCAGTTCGGCACCGGAATATACTGCAAGAGCCCAATCGATTAAACGTCAAATTAATCAATTGCATGAATCTGGTGTGAATATGGCAGATGCTTACCTAACTCAGGGGACCGATGCTGGTAATTTACTGATGAAAGGTGCTGGTGGCTTTGACCAAGCATCGTCAGAGTTAGCTGATAATTTAGATGAATTAGCCCAAGAGTTAGATGGTAAATTTACTGTTGCGGTACAAGAAACCCTAAATTCCACCATGCAAGCTGCCAGTGTGCAATTGTGGGGCAGTATTGGCATTGGTGTGTTTATTATCATTATTTTGTCAGCCCTTTACCGCAATATTTTCACTCCGCTTAACGCTTTAGATAATTCCATGAGTAATGTGGCTTCAGGCTCTAAAGATCTTACCGTGGCGCTAGATGACAGTGGTAATAGCGAAATTAATCAGGTCGCTGGCAACTTTAATGTATTTGTAGGTAATATTCGTGAGTTAATTATTGATTTCAATGGTAATACTCAGCAGTTAGGTACGGCAAGTGTGCAGCTTAAATCGGCCAGTAACGAAACCTTAGCGGGCATGCAGCGCTTACAAGGTGAAACCGAACAAGTTGCTACAGCGATGAATCAAATGCAAGCAACCGTGGTGGAAGTAGCTAATAATGCCGAACTAGCGGCGCAAGCAGCTAAAGATTCTGATACCCAAGCGGTCCATGGTGACATGATAGTTCAGCAAACGATCGCTTCGATCGATAACCTCTCTGGCGGGGTTGAACAAGCTGCCAATGCGTTACAAAAATTACAAAACGATGCCGATAATATAGGTAGCATTTTAGATGTGATCCGCAGTATTTCAGAGCAAACTAACTTACTGGCACTCAATGCCGCCATCGAAGCTGCCCGCGCGGGCGAGCACGGCCGTGGCTTTGCGGTAGTGGCAGACGAGGTCAGAACCTTGTCTAAACGAACTCAAGATTCAACTAATCAAATTCAGCAAATGATTGGACAGTTACAAACCGGTGTTAAAGATGCGGTATCGGTAATGGACTCAAGCCGTGAGCAAGCCGATAAAAGCACTGTTCAGGCAGCACAAGCGGGTGAGGCCTTAGCTAAAATTACCGAATCGGTGGCGATGATTTCTAATATGGCCACCCAAATCGCCACAGCAGCAGAAGAGCAAACCGCGGTCAGTGATGAAATTAATCGTAATATTGTCAATATTAGTGATGAAGCCAGATTAACGGCCAGCAATGCCGACCAATCACATAGTGCCAGTGTGCAGGTTAATCATTTGTCACAGCAATTAAGAGAACAAATTGGTCAATTCAAGACAAGTTAGTGAATTATTTTAAACAAGCTAGAGTCAATGTGACAGTTTTGCCACTAAAACATCCGTTATTTAGAGGCTAATGTTGTGTTATGAGCATTATGTTATAAGCATTGTGTTTTAAGCATAGTGATAGAGGCCTAAGGGAGATAGACCCATTCCCTTAGGTTTTTTCATCAATACCAAGTGATTCAAGTTATCTTATATCAATAAGCTGATGTAAAATTCTGCGCTAGAATACTGCTGGGTTTGTTGTTCATCTGTAGGAGGCTTCAAGCCCCCTTCAAAGTGCAGCATTAGTTTCATTTAATGGTTTTTAGATTTGAGGCTCATTAATAATTCTAAGACGTATTTCTTAACAAGCTTTCTCGATTGCTATTTGGCTCGCATGTACCGCTAACATATGCCTCAAAATTTTTTTGCTAAAACTCCTTTGCTTTATATTTAGCCCCTTTAATTCTAGTTTTTGCATCATTCATGTTATATCTGCCTATAAGTGCTAAAAACCATAGCTTAAATAGTGTTTATTAGCTGTTTTGTTAGCTTTAAACTGTATTTTAGCCAATATTAATTAACGATTTTTTAGGCTGACAGTAATATCACTTCCTTTTTATTTCGTTCGAAATAACCACAAAATATGACCTTTAAAGCAAAATTTGACAATTTGTTGGCCATTAAACGAGCTGTAGCAGATTTTACTTTACTTATTTCTGCTTCAGTATTACATTCGCCGCAAATAGTCTTTGGGTATAAGTAAGCCTTTAGCCGACAAGTATGCGCAAGCACGTTAAATTTCATGTTAAGTATCCTCAAATTGTCCATATTTACTCATGACAGTGGTGAAAACTCCATTGTTACACCAGTTATTGGTTTAAGTTTTTTCGCTATCGCTTCAGGCTTTTTAATGAGCCTAGTACCATTATCTTTACCATACTTTGGCCTTAGTCCATCGTTAACTCCTTGGCTTGCAAGTGTGTTTTATTTTGGTCTTTTATTAGGTGCTACTTGTATTCAAAAGGTGATTAAGCGACTTGGTCATCGGCGCGCATTTATCGTTTTTTTATGTCTGCTGGCATTAACGGTGGTAACAATGATACTGCTACCTCATCAGATCAGCTGGCTTGCAGCGCGATTTATCGCTGGACTGGCGGTTGCAGGCATCTTTGTGGTGGTGGAGTCTTGGCTTTTGATGTCCAATTGCCCTAAAAAGCGTGCTAAACGTCTCGGTCTTTACATGGCGGCACTTTACGGAGGTAGCGCCGCTGGACAGCTGGCTATTTCTGTATTCGGTACTGAAGGCATTACGCCTTATCTGTTTGTATTAGCGTTGTTGTTTTTAGCCACTTTGGCACCAGTGCTTATTCGACATGGTCAGCCTCGTAGTCATCAGCAGCAGCGCCTTAACCGCAGAGACATTCGTCATTTGAGCCGGCCAGCGATCATCGGATGTATGGTGTCTGGACTATTACTGGGACCAATTTATGGATTAATGCCGCTATATATCAGTCTATCAGGTGCTTATGCTGACTATACAGGGCTATTGATGGCAATAGTCATTGTGGGTGGCATGGCGGTGCAGCCGATTGCAGGCAGCATGTCGACTCGCATGAGTAAAAGTTTACTTATGGCAATTATTTGTCTTGTTGGCTGCGTTGCAGTGTTAGGCATACTGGAGTCAACCAGTTTAGTCATGATGGGGCTAAGTTTACTATGCCTAGGTGCTGCGAGTTTTGCTCTATATCCAATAGCGATAACGCTGGCTTGTGATAATTTGCCCCAAGAGAAAATGGTTTCAGCGACTGAAGTGATGTTGCTGTGTTACAGCGTAGGCTCAGTATTAGGGCCATTATTGGCGACCACATTTACCGATGTCGGCAACGGATTAATTATTTATTTAGGTGTCTGCTTGTTTTCCACCTGCGTGTATATGTTATTTAAGAGTGCTGAAACACTACCATCTGGCCATAAACCTATCGCAGGTTAGTTGCCAAAGGTTTTTATAACCAATCCTATTGAGCCTAATGGGATTGGTTATTTAGGCTTTTTATAGTGTTAGTTACCCCGACACTTTGATTGGCTATAGCCAGCTCGCCAGTTGCTCTTTAGTGGGTTTACTGCCTTTATGAACCACTTTTTCATCCACCACCACAGCAGGTGTGCTCATTACACCATAAGCCATAATTTGTGCCATGTCGGTGACTTTCTCTATTGTGACAGTAACGGCTTTTTCATCGGCAACTGCTTGGGCAAGTTCTGCTGTCTCAAGACACTTTTTACAGCCGGAGCCTAATATTTTAATGGTTCTCATGATAAATCCTTATTTATTGAGCTGTTAAATCACCGATGTTTTTTACATCAGTAAAATCATAAAAATGGCGTAAAGGCATTAAACAGCCAACCGACTAGGGTAAACGCCACCAATAGCAGGCAGAATAATATTGCCAGTAAGCGCCACTGCATAACCTGTTTTAGTAAGATAAATTCTGGGAAGCTGGCAGCAACGGTGCTCATGCAAAATGCCAGTGTGGTGCCTATGGGTAGGCCATTAACAATTAAGCTTTCCATCACAGGAATTACCCCGGTGGCGTTTGAATACAGCGGGATCCCCAGTAGTACTGCAGCAGGTACTGACCACCATTGGCCATCGCCTAAATGGGCCTCAATCCAACCATCGGGTACAAAGCCGTGCAGCGCTGCCCCAAGGCCGACACCAATAATGACCCATTTCCATACTCGACCAAAAATATCAATCATCTCAGTTTTGGCAAATTGATGCCGCTGTGACATTGATAGCGCTTGGGTTTGAATATCGTCAGGGTTATTAGCAGTGCTATGTTGTTGACCGCGTTTGAGGGCTTCAGCGGCAAAAGATTGTAGCCAGCGCTCAGCTTTTATTGCATCGAGAAAAAAGCCGCCTAACATGCCGACACTCATGCCAACCACGACATATAAAATGGTGAATTTTATCCCCAGTAGGCTCATGAGTAGCAAGATGGCTACTTCGTTGATTAGCGGTGAGGTGATCAAAAAGCTCATGGTGATCCCAAGGGGGATCCCGGCTGAGGTAAAGCCAAGAAATACCGGAATACTGGAGCAAGAACAAAATGGTGTTACCACCCCAAATCCAGAGCCCATCAAGTAACCTAAGCCCTTGGGTTTACCAGCTAAATAGTCTCTGACTCGTTCAACATTTAATGAGGCTCGCATTAAGGCTATGAGGTAGATCATCACCAGCAGTAGGGCAAAAATCTTAGTTACGTCTTCAACAAAAAAATGCAGTGCATCCCCAAGCTTTGTCTGCGCTGACAAGCCCAATAAATCGTAAATTAGCCATGATGCAAAATCAGTGAAAATTTGAAACATAGGTTAATGCTCAAAAAAACGTCTTATAGCCAAGATAGCGGATTTTTAGCAATGAAAATAAGCGCTAGCTCTCGCTTTTGCATAAAGGGCTGGAGCGTAAAGGTTTGTCACAATATCGGTTAAATAAAGCTAAAACACCACTTAAGCTTGGTGCTTACAGAAGTTATAACTGAAGGGTTTTGAAACTGAAAACCAGCCTCGCATTTGGGGTAAACCTTAATGCGAGGCTGTGGTCTAGATATTGTGAAGTGGGATTAAGTTAATGATTAAATTGTACTTAATTTTTCTACTTCATGATAATTTCTCTTAATCGGTATTCTCCGGTTAAGGTTCTTACATTGGGATAAGTTTTAGTGATTTTACGGCTATTGTCTTGATTGGCTTGGCCCCAACTTTTCATGAAGTTTTTATACTTTTCCTGATTGGGTTCTAAATCGGCACTATTTTCAAACATCACCATTAGCACCATATTGAATTGGCCACTTTGTGGTAATTCACTGGCAAAAATTTTCCAATCTTTAATATAACCCAGCTCTTTTTGTAACCGTACCGCTTTAACCCAACTTTCTCTTAAGCCTTCTAGGTAAACGTCTTCCATGTTGGGATCGATCCTCACCGTGGTCATTGAAGTCACTTCTTTTCCAATGTCATAGTCTTTATAAATCTCAAGCTCAGCCTGAGAAGAAACGGCAAAGAGTAAGCTGCATAATCCGATTATTAATACGATATATTTCATCTTAATCTCTCTTAGGTTGTTAAAAAATTAACACCGAGAAGTATAGTGACGAATGGGTTAATAGCGAGTGGCTAAGGCTTAATGAAGACTTTCTATTTACGCTTAGCTGCTTTTAATAGCGCTAAAAAGAGTGGGAGAGGATGGGTTTAAATCTGAGTGGAACAAGCGGTGAAGGGAATGATTGTTTTATCGCATCGTTCCCTTCGCTGGGTCTGGTTTGGTACGAATTAGTCGTGATGGGCTTTTAGCTGTTGGAATAGCACATCTTTTAAATTAGCCCGCTGCACTTTAAGTTGGTGCATGTGTTCGTCATCGGTTGGGCTGCCATCAATTTCTAACTGGCGGATTTCATAATCCAGTAGGTGGTATTGTTTTGATTGCTTTTGAAATGTTTCATCTTTATGTGTTAAATCAACAATGTCTTGCTTAAATTCTGGAAAGTCGAAAATTAGTGCGTGATTCTCATTTAACATAGATAACCCCTAAATGGTGAACAGAAATTCAGTATTTTGGAACTGAGTTCACTATAGCATTATGTTGTTTAAAAATGGCGAGCTGGTTAACAAATCTTAATGAAATTTTTGCTAAAAATAGGATTTATTTGAGTAAGTTAGGATGGGTTATTTATTATCTTAACTTACCCATCCAGTTACTCATATTTCTAGCCGTTAGCTTGCACATGTTTAAGGGCCGCCTGTAAGGCTTCATAGCGGAACAAAAAGGTGTTTTCAGTTGGCAGCGAATCAATCACATGAAACTTCTGCAGCTGATCTTTGGTTTGCAGGTTAGGGCACAATAAAAATACTTCACAATGGGCATCTTGGGCATCTTTAATGGCATTTTCTAGCGCTAGCCCAACAGTCACATCGATCATCGGCACGTCAGTAAGATCGAGGATCATCGCTTCATAATCACTCACACTGGTATGTTGGCGAGAGATCGCTTTTGATACGCTGAAGATCATTGGCCCTGACAGATAGAAAAACAGCACTTTACCATTGGCTTGATCCAGCAGGCCGCGTTCGCTTTGAGTCAGCGGCACATCGTTTTGATCGGCATCACTAATGGCTTTTACTTGCCTTGCTTGCTGCTGGCTTAATTGTTCAATGATAATAATGTTAGAAATAAATACCCCAAGGCCAACGGCAACAATCAAATCGACAAATACGGTTAAGATCATCACCCCGTACATAATAGCCATGCCTTGCATACTGACTTTGTGAGCCCGTTGAATGAAGCTCCAATCAAGAATATTAAAGCCCACATAAACCGCAATACCAGCTAAAACGGCCATAGGTATTGGCTCTGTTAAGCCGCCAGCCACAAGTACCACTAATGCCAGCATTAGCGCGCGAACCATACCAGAAACAGGTGAGCGGGCGCCTACCTGAATATTGGTCACTGTACCCATAGTCGCGCCTGCGCCAGGCAGGGCGCCGAATAAACCTGAAATCATATTAGCCAAGCCCTGACCCCGTAACTCTTTGTCTGAGTCGTGCTCTTTACGGGTCAATGAGTCTCCGATAACGGCGGTGAGTAACGTATCGATACAGCCTAAGGTGCCTAACACCAAGGCATCAATCACCATGGTAATAAAAATATCCGCATTTATGTGCGGTATCACTAAAGAAGGTAACCCAGCAGGAATAACCCCAATACGGCGAATGCTGTCACTATCAAATAAAATCACTGACAGTAACGTGATGGCGACTAAGGCAACCAGTTGCGCAGGGACGTATTTACGATAGTGCTGAGGAAACAAAAATAATGTCGCTAAAGTCAGTAAGCCTAAAAATAGTTCAGCAAACTTAATATTGCTTAAGGTGTCTGGGAGGGCTGATAAGGTGCCTAACACACCACCTGCAGGAGCGGCATGACCTAACAATGGTGACAGCTGTAAGATGATTAAAATCACCCCAATGCCTGACATAAAGCCTGAAATGACACTGTATGGCATTAAGGTGACGTATTTACCTAGCTTGAGCATGCCGAGTAAAAATTGAAAACCGCCTGCCATCATCACCACGGTAAAGGATATTGCCATTCCTGATTCAGGGTATTTGGCCACCATGCTGGTTAAAATGGCGGTCATAATCACTGTCATAGGGCCGGTCGGTTCAGATATTAAGCTTGATGAGCCGCCAAATAAGGAGGCAAAAAAGCCCACTAGTATCGCGCCCCATAATCCGGCTTCGGCGCCAGCGCCAGAGGCAACACCAAAGGCCAGTGCCAAGGGTAGGGAAATGATGGCTGTGGTGACGCCACCAAACAAATCGCCTTTAAGATTGACGTCTTTGAACCGTTCCTTAAACAAAATGCTAACCTCTTAGACCATAATTGGCGCAACTTTATCAAAAAATTAACTATTTTGTATAGATAAGAGGCGGTTGTTTATATCGATAAGCAACTGGTTGGCGCAGCTGTTAAGGCAAATATTTGACTGTTTTGTATAGATAAGAGGCAGTTGTTTATATAGATAAGAGGCCGGTTGTTTATATCGACAAGCGGCTGAATAGCGCAGCTGTTAAGGCAAATATTTAACTATTTTATATAGATAAGAGGCCGGTTGTTTATATCGACAAGCGGCTGAATAGCGCAGCTGTTAAGGCAAATGTTTCACAGTTTTGTATAGATAAGAGGCCGGTTATTTATATCGATAAGCGACAGGTTGGCGCAGCTGTTGAGGCAAATGTTTAACAGTTTTGTATAGATAAGAGGCCGGTTGTTTATATCGATAAGCAACTGAATAGCGCAGCTGTTGAGGCAAATGTTTAACAGTTTTGTATAGATAAGAGGCCGGTTGTTTATATCGATAAGCAACTGAAT
>NZ_JAUORL010000047.1:0-18910 GCF_030548015.1 Shewanella sp. 4_MG-2023 | reverse complement strand
AAACCACAGTTTAGAATCTCGAAAGTGGCTCATATACTGTGGTGGTTTGAAAAGTATCAAACTGAAAACTAAATCAATAAACAAACCACAGTTTAGAATGTCGAAAGTGGCTCATATACTGTGGTGGTTTGAAAAGTATCAAGTTGAAAACTAAATCAATAAACAAACCACAATTTAGATAATCACTACAACACAATAAAGCCAGCATATTTTGCCCCGCAATATGCTGGCTTTTTATTTATATACCAGAGCGATAACCTTCCATACACGCATTCCTTAGCCTAGTTCACCTTATCTAAATGATTTCTGTTGATCGAATAAACCACTTCAGCCGTATCTTCAGTGCAACTTTCTATAGTTTGGCTATATTTGAGCAGTAATAAACTATGCCAATTCTCATATGATAAGGAACACAGATGACATATCCACGTACGTTTAGCCATATCGGTATATCAGTGCCCGATCTTGAAGCCGCGGTAAAGTTTTATACCGAGACATTAGGTTGGTACCTCATTATGGCGCCCACTGAAATTAAAGAAGATAACTCCGCCATTGGTGAAATGTGTACTGATGTATTTGGGAGTGGTTGGGAACACTTTCGCATTGCTCATCTATCCACAGGTGATAGAGTTGGAGTTGAAATTTTTGAGTTTAAAAATCAGCAAAATCCGCAAGATAACTTTGAATATTGGAAAACCGGCGTGTTCCACTTTTGTGTTCAAGATCCTGATGTTGAAGGACTTGCAGAAAAAATTGTTGCTGCAGGTGGTAAAAAACGTATGGCAAAACCACGTTTTTATTACCCAGGTGAAAAACCATATCGCATGATATACATGGAAGATCCGTTCGGGAATATCCTTGAAATATACTCACATAGCTATGAACTAACCTACTCTGATGGTGCTTATAAATAGCGACTATTAAGCTTTAAAAAGACGGGTTATCAGCTGTAATCGTCGACCAATGTAAATAGTACAAATATGCCCCATATATTAAACCTTTAAAATATAGCCATGATGGGGCATGATTGATTTCAGCTGTGAACAGCCTGAATAAGCTTACATTCGCTAAAACTACAATTTAAAGACTTGTATATCTTTCAGATATTGACCTTTTATGTCGGTATTGCCGCCAATCACATAAGTGGTGTCACCGAGTGTGGTCGCTGCATTATGTCTACTGGCTTGATAACCAATATCAATCTTCATCCATTGCTCACTGACAAAATCGTATGCGTAAGTTAACGATAAATTGTCATAACTGCCAAATACAAACAATTTTTGGTTAACCACTGACATTGAATGGGCACTGATAGCTTCAGGTAAAGCGGGTAATGTCTGCCATCGTTTTAATTGCGGGTCATACTTTTCAAAAGCAGTTAATGAGGTTTTATTATCATAGCCGCCCACCACATAGATATAACCATCATGAACAACTGCTTTGGTTTCTTTTGCGGTTGGCATATTGGCCGCTCTAACCCAGCCTTGTGTCTCACCATTTAACACAGCGACTAAGCCACTCGGTACTAACTGACCATTTTTAGGGTATGAGCCACCAACAACATAAATATTACCATTTAACAAAACGGCACTATTACGTCTTGTTGGTGCAGGTAACGGCTTGGCAAAGCTAACTTGGTGGGTCACGGTATTAAACACTTCTACGCGGTGTTCAAATCTAAATTTTTGGGCCTCAAAGCTGACACCACCAATAATATAAATTGACTCTTGCCCATCCCAAACCGCAGAAAAAAACCTTCTTGGGATGAGTTTATTCGCTAACACCTGCTTTTTACCTGATATAGGCTCAATGATTTCAATGTCGGAAAGATAACCAGTGCTGTTAGACCCTGCCAATACATAAATGTTTTGACCATCATTGACTGCGGCATGACCAAATCGAGCGCTAGACAAGGTAATGGGCTCAGGGTGTAACACAGGATTGCTACTACAACCGCTAAGAATCATTAAAATAAGTATCGGCAGTAATAGAAAATTAATTTTTGGCTTCATCATGTCTTTAATCCATTAAATTATGAAGGCCGTAGAATATTGAAGTATCCTTTCACCGTCAATGAGTTATCTAACTTTCATTCACCTAAATTTAAGCTATTCTGATTATAACCGCTCCTTTAAACAAATCCTTATTCAGCTGATTTACAAAATAAACGGCTGCCGACATACACTTTGGTATAACAAAATTAATAATTTGGTAATAATGATTGCGACTATTGGTAACATGTTATATAAATGTATCAACCGATTAAAAGAACAGCAATCGGTCATACAAAAATTAATGATTTCTTGGGGGGAAATATGAAGCTGAATAAAATAAGTTCGATGTTTACTGGGGCTAGAAGCAAAGCAAATAATATTAGTATTTTTGGCGCAACATTAACGGCAATGTTATCAATGTCGGCAATGGCAGCAGAGCCTGAAGCCCAGACAAATGCAGACGCTAGCGACACAAACGAAATTGAAGTCATTGCCGTTCGTGGCATATTTGGTAGTTTAAAAGCAGCTAATCTACTAAAACGTACCGATGATAGAATTGTTGATGCGATTGTCGCTGAAGATATTGGTAAGTTACCTGATAACAATATTGCAGAAGCGCTACAACGTATCACGGGTGTTTCAATAGCAACAGATTTTGGTGTGGGTGAATCAGTTACCATTCGTGGCGTATCAGAAAACCTTATTTTACTAAACGGCCGTTCTACAGCAGGCCCTGGTCGTGGCGGTATTAATTTATCCGACTTCCCTTCAAGCTTCTTAAAAACAGTTGAAGTCATTAAGTCGCCAACACCTGACATGATTGAAGGTGCGTTAGGCGGCACAGTTAATATGCAAACGGTTCGCCCACTCGAACTGAGTGAGCCATTAGTGGCTATTACTCTTGATGGTGAATATGCAGATAAAACAGAAAATATTGCTCCTAACTTCACATTGGGACTGGGTAATAATTGGGATTTAGGCAGTGCCGGTACGTTTGGTGCTTCTGCTAACTTATCTTACTTAGACCGTGAATTACGCCGTGATGAGTACTTCAATAAAGTTGATTTACTAGACAATATTGATATCAATGGTGATGGCACAGTCGATGATTCTGGCGGACCAAATGGTAAATACCTGCGTAGAACCCAAACAACGGCAGAACAAAAAACAGAAGAACGTGAACGTACAGCTGTGGGTATCTCACTACAGTGGGAACCAGAAAGTGCCAACGCCAATATTTACCTTGATTTAAACGGCACCAAGTTAGACGGTGGTCAATCAGCATATTCAATTCTTGATGTGGGTGGTAGTACTGTTGCTAGAGATGACTCTTACTATGACAGCAATGGCCAACTACACAATTACGATCTAGATGGCGTGTTGGTTATTCCTAAAACATGGAGTGACTTTACCACATCAGACTCAACCTCACATGCCATTGGAGGTGAGTGGTTTCTGTCTGATAATATTGAACTTTCAGCCGAATATTCATTATCAAAGTCAAAAGAAAAACAAACCGCCAATGAATTTAATTTACGTCCAATCGAACGTACAGATCCAACCCTTGACCTAGTCACTCATACCAGCACGAGTAGTTCATTTAGTGGCAGTGGTATCCCAGGTTACACCTATGCTGATAATGGCATGCTAACCAATCCTGATAACTTAGTTTTCCGTGAGTTTTTCCATAAAACCTTAGAAACTGAGAATGAAGAACAAGCACTTCGATTTGATTTTAAGATTTCTGATGTTGGTGTCGATTGGGTTTCAGCTGTTAAAGCAGGTGTACGCTTTACTGACAGAGATTACTCTGCTAACCGTTTTGACCTAAAACCTAATGGCAATACCCTTAAGGACTCATATAAAAAAGCCACCAACGCTGATGGTTTATATAGCCCTATTTGGATTGACAACCCACTGCTAAGCGATAGCATGAATGTGGTTAACATGAGTAACTCATTCGACCAAACAGGCATTGCCGGTCAAAATGATATGTTGACATATAATGTATATGACGCTGACCAGCTACAAAATACCGAACAAACTTATGCGTTAGTTCAACAGATGTTGCAAGATACATCATATGCAATGAACGGTACTTTAGCCGATAATATGGTCGAAGATTCAAGTGCCTATAAAGAGATTAATGAAACAACCAGCGCTATATACGCACAAGTTCACTTAGACTTTGATGATTTAACCGCTGTTGTCGGCGGACGTTATATTCAAACTGACTTAGAATCAAGCGTGGTTGCATCAGTCGATGCCAACGGTAATAAAGTGCTTGATACCGGTAAAAATGATTACTCAGATTTCTTACCGAGTTTAAACGTCACATATACCCTAACTGAAGAAACTTTATTACGTTTCGCAGCGGCAAAAGTGATGCGCCGTGCTGACTTTGATGAACTAAGCCCTTCGTTAACTATTGATAACTCTTTAGTGACTGGTACTCAAGGTTCATACGAGTTAGAGCCTTACCGTGTTACACAATATGATCTTTCAGTAGAACATTACTTTGGTAACGGCGGTATCGTTTCAGCAGCATTATTCTACAAAGATGTTAACTCATTTACACAAACCGACAGTAGCTGTTTAGCTGATGCCAATACGGTTTCAGGACAAAATACCACTGAATGGGGCAACATTTGTTTACTTGATACAGCAGGTCAAAGCCAAGGTGATGTCAACTTTGCTACAGAAGATCAAGGCTTAGCTTATGTTGATGCTCAAAAAGCTGCAGGCCAAACAGGTATTGTGGTCGACACTGATGTTAACGGTGGTAGTGGTAGTGTTCAAGGTATTGAACTAGGTTACCAACAACAATTTACCTCATTACCAGGCTTATGGTCTGGCTTCGGTGTCAATGCCAACTACACCTATGCAGATAGTGAACAACCTGATGGTAACCCATTATTGAACATTTCGGAAAACACCGCGAATGGTCAAATTTACTGGGAAAATGAGGGATTGCAATTCCGTTTAGCATACAACTGGCGTGACCGTTACTTATACTCACAAGCTGAAAAACGTGTTCAAACTGTCGGCGCATTAGGTTATAACGTCTTTAACCAAAATGACCCTACCTCTGATAATTTTGACGCAACCGTGGGTAATAACTACCGTGAAGCACGTGGTCAACTTGATTTCTCGGCAAGTTGGGATATCAATGAGCACTTCACCGTTGTTGGTAATGTGGTTAACCTCACAGGCGAACCAATTGAATACACCACTGAACTGGATTCAGTGTGGAAATACAGTGAAGCGGATCGTCGCTACACTGTCGGTGTTCGCGCTAAGTTCTAATGAGAACATGGTAATGTAGAGCCTATCAGTTGATAGGCTCTTTTCTCATAAAAGACAAATTAAAGGTCACATAGATAATACAAAATGTAGATTAATCAATATTCCGATGAAGACTAAAAGCTCTGTTTTATAGACTTTCAGTCTTATACCGAAATATATTTAGCACTTAACTGTTCAGTAATGACACGTTCAATACACAAGCAGAACAGAGCAAGTAGTTGAATAAAAACATTAATGTGATTTAGGTTACACAAAAATTCATTTTCGAGTGTTTTTGCTCAAAATAACAGCCAACCCTTTTTTAGTCACACTTTTGCAAGAGAACAAATAGTGTTTGGTTGACAAAGGTGACGACTATACCTACCATATTGTAATACAAATTGGTAAGTAAGTATTGGGCGATATAAAAGCCTTGTAAACGACATCTAATGTTAAGAAACACGACACGATTAATAGATAAAGAGTTAATTCTTAAATAGAGCTAATAAGTTAACTAGCCTGAGCTCTAGAGCACTTTTTATATAAATAACATTGCCCACCTTCATATTAAGGTGAGCAACTTTCAATTCAGATAAGCATATATCAATATATTTAGGAGTTAGAAATGACAAAACCAGTCATCGGATTCATCGGTCTTGGCCTTATGGGCGGCAACATGGTTGAAAACCTACAAACACGTGGTTACCAAGTTAACGTTATGGATCTTAATCAAGATGCAGTTGATGCAGTTCTTGCTCGTGGCAATGCTACCCAATTCACTTCTGGTAAAGAATTAGCAGCGGCTTCTGATATCGTTCAATTCTGTCTAACAACTTCTGCAGTTGTTGAAAAAATTGTATACGGTGAAGATGGTGTTCTAGCCGGAATGAAAGAAGGTACTACATTAGTAGACTTCGGAACTTCTATCCCTGCTTCTACTATCAAAATTGGTGCAGCGCTTGCCGAAAAAGGCTGTGGCATGATCGATGCGCCTCTTGGACGTACTCCTGCTCACGCTAAAGATGGTCTTTTAAACATCATGGCTGCTGGTGACATCGACACATTCAACAAAGTTAAACCTGTTTTAGAAGAGCAAGGTGAAAACGTATTCCACCTAGGTAAATTAGGTGCAGGTCACACCACCAAGTTAATCAATAACTTCATTGGTATGACTACTGTTACTGCGATGTCTCAAGCGTTTGCAGTTGCAAAAGCGGCAGGTGTTGACGGTCAACAATTATTCGACATCATGTCTGCTGGCCCTTCTAACTCACCATTCATGCAGTTCACTAAGTTCTATGCTGTTGATGGCGAAGAAAAGCTAGGTTTCTCTGTTGCTAATGCAAACAAAGACCTTGGTTACTTCTTACAAATGGTTTCTGACTTAGGCACTGAGTCTCCAATCGCTGAAGGAACGTCTAAAGCACTTCAAGCAGGTGTTGATGCAGGCCTTGGTCAAAATGACGTACCTGTTATCTTCGACTACTTCACTAAATTAGAGAAGTAATTCGATATTAACTTATCGTTATCTTTTAAGTAAGATACGCTATAAGTAACACACTAAAAAGCCGTTGATATTCAACGGCTTTTTTGTATCTATTTACGCTATCACTCGCTTGTAATGGCTCGAGCTATGCTTTGCTAACTGCCTAGAAAGGTATCACAACTGTCCATATCGCCACTAGCGAATCCAATCTGAAACCATTTCACTCTTTGTGCCGAGCTGCCATGGGTAAAAGAGTCAGGGCTGACATAGCCTTGTGATTGTTTTTGTAAGGTATCATCCCCGATAGCGCTTGCAGCCGTTAAGCCCTCTTCGACATCACCTGCTTCAAGTAGCTGACGGCTATTATTCGCATGATTGGCCCAAACACCGGCAAAACAATCCGCCTGCAATTCCTGCTTAACCGACAGCTTATTGCCCTCAACTGCGCTTAACTTACTGCGAGCGGCATGAACTTCACTGGATATCCCCAGCAGAGTTTGAATGTGATGACCTACTTCATGGGCAATCACATACGCTTGGGCAAAATCACCAGGCGCTTTGAACTGATTTTTTAATTGCTCAAAAAAACTCAGGTCAATGTAAACTTGTTGGTCTGCAGGACAATAAAATGGCCCCATAGCAGACTGTGCCATACCACAAGCTGATTTTACTGCATCACGAAACAACACTAAACTTGGCTCTTGATAGGTCATGCCCCGCTGCTGAAATAAACTGCTCCAAGTTTCTTCCGTATCAGCAAGAATTACCGCCACAAAATCAACCTGCTCTCTTTCTGCTGCGGTTTCAGTTAATGGCGCGGTAGAAACACCTGTAGAGGTTTCTTGTTGTAGCCCAAGTCCACCTAACATATTACCTAGGTTGCCGGTAAATAATCCGTAAGCGCCCACACCCACAATCAGTATCGCGGTTCCTTTAAACCCAAGCACCTTAAATATCATCGGTAGCAGTCGTAAAATGCCCCCACCACCTCGCCCAAAGCCACCAGCACCTGAGACTTGCGTATTACGACGATCTTCTACATTGCTACTTTTACGCTTTCCACGCCAACGCATAACGCTACCCCGACATAATTACAAACATACACTTTAAAGAAATCATTAATGCCATTTTCAACTAGATTGGAAGCCTGAACGCCCTACCCACTCTTAACTTTTTAGTTACTAAAGGCTAATGACTATATAACGACAAAGACTGCTGAAAGCCGCAACCACAGCACCAATAAACATAGCATAGTTAAACTAGCCTAGCGTTTTAGAAAAGTTTCGGCTAACCAGATAAGTTTAAAATTGATGAGATAGAAAGCGGTTCATTTGATCAGTTGATACTGCCAACTTATCGAGTTTAACAAAATAACCCAATAAAATTAGCTCTAAGCTAAATGTTGGATACAACTAACCCTTTAAAAGAGCGAAAGTCGCATTCAAATAGCACACTTTGGTCTACAAAATAAGCACAAAAAATGCCGCTATCAATAAGCGGCATTTTTAACACATTGTTTAAAACATTAATTTACAACTGCAAGTTGATTAGCCTTATTGCACTGTTGCTTCGGCAGAACCAGAGTAAGTCGTACTTAGATCGTCACCCACAGCATAACTTTCGAAGTCCTCAGATAGAACCGCCGTATCTGTTGCATCATCAATCACGATGTCATCAGCTAATAACTCTTTTGCTGACTCTTTCGAAGAGCTACCAATACGAATTTGATAGGTTTCTGTTGCACTGCCCGTATTAATGGCAACATAAGGGCCGTAGAACGTTGTGCCACCATCAATTGACACAGAATAACCTGTCGCAGTCCATTCAAGCACTACATTAATATCAGTATCATCTGTATACGTTAAGCCATCAATGATTTGCTGATCTTTATTTGCATCACGGTATTTAACGCTGCCATCATTACTTAAGACAATTTCGCCCGTTAAGTTACCTGAAGAAGCAGAGCCTCCGTAAACACTAATATAAGCAGTATTATCTTCAGAAACACCATCTGTAGCAGTAAAGCCAGCAATGGCTTGTAACTTAAGGGTTGTAGAAATAGAGCCTTCAGCAAGTGGGTCCGTTGTTAAGCGTAATTCAGCATCAGCGTCTGTTGTTGTATCAGCCATTCTGGCAACTTTATTTACACTACTTCCCGCTATGGTCATAACGGTTGCTTCAGCAGAGCTTGAATAAGTCGTGCTTAAATCTTCACCTTCAGCAAATATCTCGAAGTCTTCAGACAGAACTGCCGAACCTGTATCATCAGCAATGACGATGTCATCAGCTAATAATTCTTTTGCTGACTCTTTCGAAGAGCTACCAATACGAATTTGATAGGTTTGTGTTGCACTGCCCGTATTAATGGCAACATAAGGGCCGTAGAACGTTGTGCCACCATCAATTGACACAGAATAACCTGTTGCAGTCCATTCAAGCACTACATCAATATCAGTATCATCTGTATACGTTAAGCCATCAATGATTTGCTGATCTTTATTTGCATCACGGTATTTAACAGTACCATCATTAGTAAAGACAATTTCGCCCGTTAAGTTACCTGAAGAAGCGGAGCCTCCGTAAACACTAATATAAGCAGTATTATCTTCAGAAACACCATCTGTAGCGGTAAAGCCA
Organism: Shewanella sp. 4_MG-2023; assembly: GCF_030548015.1. NCBI lineage: Bacteria > Pseudomonadati > Pseudomonadota > Gammaproteobacteria > Alteromonadales > Shewanellaceae > Shewanella > Shewanella sp. 4_MG-2023. The sequence goes on along the minus strand of NZ_JAUORL010000047.1, from coordinate 9,508 downwards.
GCAATGGCTTGTAACTTAAGGGTTGTAGAAATAGAGCCTTCAGCAAGTGGGTCTGTTGTTAAACGTAATTCAGCATCAGCGTCTGTTGAGGTATCAGCCATTCTAGCGACATTATTATCTCCAGTAGCAACAACAACTGTACCAGTAATTGTGATTGCTAATTCAGCGGTAGTACCATCAAAAGATTCAATCGTAAAGGTATCTAATTCACTTTCTCCCACAACAAGTGCAGCAATCGTGGCGTCAGTGGTATCGAGGGTATAGGTCCATGAGCCATCATCTAATATTGACAATGTACCGTATGCACCCATTAAGGTTGTCTGAACAATAGAATCTTCGCCAACATCTGGGTCAAGTACACTTACAGCACCTGTTGCCGTTGCCTCATTACTTGCAATTCTTCCAGTTAAATCAAAAAATACTGCTGGCGTAGGTTCTACTGTGCCATCGCCTGCATCAAATACGATAACTTCTGAGTAAATAGCTAAGCCATACTTGCTGTCTGTACCATCTAAAGTTTCGCCTGCATCATAACCTTCAAAGTCATCTGAAAATATACTTGTTGTGCCAGCTGTATCAGAAAATACCTCAATATTATCAACATAAAAAGAACCAAAAGGAATCGTTCTATCATTATCACCGAATCTAAATTGGATAGCTTTCACACCATCAGCGAACCACTGATCTAAGCCTGTATAATCAGAGTCAACAACCGCTGCAGTAGAGAAAGAACCGCCACCAATTACTTCACCATCAATAGTCACGGTAATTTGTTCTGTTGCATCTAAGTCCCATGTGATCTCTACATCATAAAACTGGTCTTCAACAAATGGTGCAGTGATTAAATTTCCAGGGTAAGCGTCACTGTCAGTATTTCGAACAAAGAAACGTGGATCAATTATAGTGCCGTCGTCTCCAGTTTGAGTTCCTTGAATACGTAAATCCATTAACGATTCACTAGAACTACCAGAAGAACCATAAAGCGTAATATAAGCATCTTTAATATTTCCATCACTACCAAGAGCAACCTCTTTAGATAAAGATGCACTCAGCTTACCTTGACGAAGGTTATCAACGCTAAATCTAATCTCACCCGTATCGCCGCCTGTATCGCTTATTTTTACAACCTGAGTAAGCGAAGCAACACGAATATTAATTTCAGCAGTGGTACCATCAATAGAAGCGATAGTGATTGAATCATTCACCGAATTACCTAACTCAAGGCTAGCCAGAGTTTCGTTTGCAGTCATAACTGTATACGACCAGCTACCGTTAGCGCTGATACTAAATGTACCATAATCAAGTGCTACATCAGTTTGCGCAACAAAAGCATCTTCTTCAAAGTTTGGATCAATAATGGTTAATGAACCAGTTAATGGAAGCGTAGCAGTATGTTGAACAGTACCACCCAATTCTCCTTCGATGATTGCTGCAACAGGGTCATTGTTATAACCCACAGCGGCTCCAATTCCGTCAAGTAACGCTTCATCAACTGAATCAGCAACTTGTGAAGTAGTTTGCAAATTAATTTGTGCTGTCTCAAGTGTAACTAAAGACTCTTCAGAAAAAGAACCATCAGCGACGTCACTAGCAAGATCTTGCATAACGGTAGATAAATCTGCGTCTGCGTTGTCTGCATCAACTTGTGATAGTAGCGCTAGCACAGAACCATATCTATCAGCATCTTCAGCACCATCAGCACCAAGTTCAACAGTACCAACTAAAGTAGGAAGCACTTCTGTTGTATCAAAACGAATACCAAAACGAGCATTAATTATTTCAGCTTCGTCAGCAAACTGGTTTAAATCACTACCCGCGTTTTGAACAGCCATTTCGGTTAAAGGAGAAACAGTATAGGTTGGTATTACTAGTATTAAATCTCCATTTTCATCGACAGCATCAGTACCATCTTCATTTTTAACAACTCTAAATTCATCGACACTCACTACAGATCGTAGTTGAGGTGCATCTAAGGTTAAACCTGTTGATTCGTCCGTATAAGTACCGCCAGTACATGCAATTAAACCCGTACCTTCGAAGTGTACGTTGCTAAATGTAACGCCACCTGAAGTGTCAGAGGTTGCAGCAGCTTGTGCAGGAAGAACCGCAGCACCACTATCATCAACTTTAAATATGTCACAAGTTGCACCATCAATAGGGCCCTTAATAATGCTAGCAGAAACATTTAAGGTTGGGTTGATAACAGGTGTAGATGCACCAACACCTTCGGTAAAACCTGCCTCATCAGTATAATTAGCAGAAACAGAAATGACTGAACCTTCATCAGCTTCAGTAATGGTGATGGATGTACCAATAACACCTGTTGACCATACGTAAGTAAGTGTGTCAGCTATAATTCCGTCAGCATCAGTAGCTGCTGCAGAGATTGTTTCGCCAGCGATAAAATTGCTTCCGGTTATTGCTATACTACCGCGAGCATTTCCATTTAGTTCAGCACCGTCATCACCGCCACAACCTAATAGACCTGTCGCAATGATGAGCGGTATAAAGGATTTATTATTCATTTTTATGACTCCAAAAAGATTCTTTTCCAAATTTAGCTTGTTTTATTTAAGTACTATACTTGGCTAGTACTTAAAGCTGACACCTGCGAACAGGCGTGGACCGTAATCACTTACTTGACCCAAGTTACCTTGGGTATAGAAGTCATCACTGCGAGGCTCACTGAACAAGTTAATTGCTGAAACTTTAACACGAACGTGTTGATTGATTTTGTATGCAGCACGAGCTTCCCAAGTACCTGCCTCATCAACATAACGCAGTCTTGTGCCGTTAGAAGTGTATGGTTGGAAGTATTCGCTACGATACTTGTAGATAAGCGCAGTATCAAAACCGCCGATTTGGTAGTAAAGCTGTCCATTGAATACATGCTCAGAAAATCCAGGTACTGAGGCAGGAGGAACAATACCTACGGTATCCTGAGTAACAACACCATCTAAACCAGTAGTAAAGGTATTACCGTAGTTACTATCTTCAAACTCATAGCTTGTATCTGCCCAGTTATAACCAAACTTCACACCAATGCCCAAATCCCAACGATACGAGAATGACGCTTCGAAACCATAAAGGTCACTTTTTTCGTCAGTAGTGACTGAATTAGTAATAGGTAAAGAAACTTCCACACCGTCAACGATAAAATTCTCTAACTGTGTTTGCTGTTGGAAACCGCCATTGAATTGCTTGTAGTAAACACCTAACGCTACCATAGAGTCATCGCTTGGATACCATTCAACAGCCGCATCATAGTTCCATGACATTAATGGTTGAAGATCAGGATTACCTGAACCATTAACACCAACCAACAAGTCTTCAACTGATTCAGGATCATCCGAGTCATCGGTTACGAATGTGCGGTTATAACTTAGATCAGATGGATTTGCACGTGACATACCTCGGTAAATACCGGCCCTTAGGAGAATATTGTCATCATAATCAACGACTAAGTTAAAGCTTGGTAGTACTTCAGTGTAATCACCGCCACCAACAATCTTTTCAATAGTATCGTTTGGTACCAAACTGACCACACCTGTCGCCGGATCAGTGACAACGTCATAACCTTGTCTAAAGCCAATAGAGGTAACGTCAGTATTCACTACACGAACACCAAAGTTACCACGAATAAATTTACCAAACATTTCAGAGTCGTAATTAAGCATGGCATAAGCAGAGGTAGTTTTTTCTGTTACGTCAATAGTACCCGCATTCTCGTATGTAACCTCTGGGTATGCGAATTCGCCGCCTTGTGATGCTGCGACTGCTTGAGAGAAACACTCGTTATTGTAAGTTGCCCACGAAGCGCCTGTACCGCTTTCTACAACATTACCTGAACTGTCAACATGGGTGATAATATTACCGTCAGAAACACTAGATAAAAAATCAGTTTCAGGGAAGGCAATTTGACAACCTTCAAGTACGTCGATAGCTGATGTTACTGATCCATCTAATTCATATGTGTCTCTTGAGCCATTACCGTTCGTGCCACCAAATTGAACAAATGTTAGCTCAGAAACGCGAACGCCAGCTTGAACGCCACTAAAAAAATCACCGTCTAGAATATAATCAATATCAACGCGTGCACCCATAATTTCGTTGTCGCGGACATTTTCTCTGTCGATACGAGTACGAAGGCTATCAGTAAAATTGGAAATATCAGTTACATCAAAATCAGTCACTGTGAAATGAGGAATATATTCACCTAAATCCCAAGATAAGAAAGGACGAGAGCTCGTTCTTCCTCGGTTTGTTATTTGTAGTTCTTCACGGCTGGTTTTAGAATAGCCAAGGTCAACACTAATCTTTAGATCATCTGAGAAAAAATGTTCAACGTTCAAGCCATATCCACGATAGTTTTCTTCACGCGAAAATTGCTCGCCCGCAGATTCGATGCGTTCTTCACCTTCCCAATGTAGAATACCGCCAACATCGTTTGTGATCAGATTTTGTCCCGTTACACCCGGTGTAACGCGCTTTTGTAAGAAAATTAAATCATGACGCGCTTCTGCTTGGGTACGATCTGAAATTTGCGCGTCAAAATTGATATCCCAATTATTTGAGGGTTGGTATTGTAGAGCAAAGAATAAAGCGTCTCTTTCATCAGATGTTTCATTTTGACGGAAGCTTCGGCTTGAGCCAGTCCATGCGTATTCTCTGCCATCATCTACTGCAAGACCTGTGTCTGGATCAATATTATTATTGTAGCCTTGGTTACTCGAACCATCTACGCCATCTTCACAATCGCCCGCTGAGCTACGGAAAAAACCGGTATTGGTATCGGTTGGATCATTCAAACATGCCCACAAAGATGAACCCGTTGGGCTGGAGCTTCTATATTCAGCTTCTGGCTGGCTAATATCTTGACGTTGAAAACCTACACTCAAACCAAATGCTTGGCCGTTATCAAACTCAAATTGATCAACATAACTTAGTGTTCCACGGTAGCCCAAATCATCTTGAAGTGAATTGTCAACGTTTGCTTGGTCTGGGTTGTAGTTAGCTTTTACTTCAGCCTGAAAACGTTGCTTACCAAAATCTAAAGGCTTAAGTGTCTCCAGGGTAATAACACCGGCAACCCCACCTTCAATCATGGAAGCGTCTTGTGTTTTATAAATAGCTACTTTCTGCATCAGCTCTGATGGGAACTGAGAAAAGTTAACTGAACGGTCACCACTACCATTGGTCGCTTCACGGCCATTGATATTAGTGGCACTTAAGAATGGGCCTAAACCACGAATACTGATTTCAGTAGCACCACCATTTTCACGGTGAGATGATGCACCCGTTAATGTTTCTAGCGCCTCACCAATTGAAAGTGCAGGTAAATCACCAATATCTGAAGCTGATAAACCGTCAACAACCGTGGTAGATTCACGCTTTATTGCAATTTGGTCTTGAATTGTTCTACGTGTACCAGTAACTACAACAACTTCTATATCATTATCAACTTTATCTAGATTTTCAGTTTCGGCTTCTTCTGCTATTGCCGAAAATGCAAAAGCACTGGTTACAGAAGTAAATGCAGCAAGCTTCATCCATTTTGCTATAGGTGAAAGCTTGAACTTCCCTATTTTATGGATGGGTTTTGTTTTTTTACTTATTTTCGTCGACATACCGTACTTCCCCTTAGTATTTTAATAAGCATGTTAATGCCATTTATTGGTATATTTTTTTGTTGCTAGCAGGTTACTGCCATTAAATTCTTATATTTATTATTGCAAGCAGATTACTGCCATTAAATTCTTATATTTATTATTGCAAGCAGGTTACTGCCATTAAATTCTTATATTTAAATTAGAGTTATATTAATTTCAACAGACGAAACCCAAACAAAAGTTTTAACCTATTAATTTAAATAAAAATATAACCAATAACTGTAGTTACGAGTTACGAGTTACGAGTTACGAGTTACGAGTTACGAGTTACGAATTTTAAATTGATGAGTTAACTGCGCTAAAATTTATACCCTTTATGCATGTTATGGATATGATAGAAAGTGGCTTGCACATAATCACCATCAGCGCCGTCATTGTTTTGATTATAAACACCCGCTTTAAAGTACATATACTGGTTACTAGCACTATAACCACTATCTTTCATATCGTAGTACTTAGTAATATTAGGCTTACCTTCCCTAATTATAGTGACGAACAACACTTCATCTTCGACGGAAATTTTATAAGAGAATTTTTCGTTTAAGGCGATTCCGTCATCAGGGTCTGACAAAGTATGTGAACGTGAGCCAATCATATTTATCCAAATATCATCACCATCATTTATTTCATGGGCAAAATAAATAGCCCCTTTCGAGTTGGCTGGTAATTTTCGGTAATATAAACGAATAGGTTCGTCATCCGTCGCGTGAATTTGCCCGATGACCACGCGTCCAACCTTTTTTTTATCACCTGTGGTAGATACTCGGTTTATTGCCAAAGTCCCTTCCAAACTGCCTTCAACACCCCCAGACTTAGCTTTCGCCGAACCATGCGCATTGCTGAAAACCCAGTTATTTTTAGTCAGGCCACGAGTTTTAATTCGAACATTACCTCTACGTAGCATTTCGCGTAGTTCGGTTCTCGCATATTTTGTATTTTTTGAGGTCTTGGCACCTACGTTTGGGCAAGCGAATACCAAGCCACCATCATCTGCTGTATAAAAAAATGGCTTTAAGTTAAAGCCTTTACCTAATGATTTCTCATAGACGGTATCAGCTTTTTTATCTTTGTTGAGATCGGTTGGCAACGTTAACGACCAATCGAGTAAGTCAAAATTTTCACCTGGTTTTTTAAGCGGATCGAGTTTTGACAAATCCCCCAGTAAAACACCTTCAGCAAGGCTAGTGTGTGACTTAGGAATAAGCGTATTCTCCTCAATTTCCTGAGCATTGAGTGATGCGCTAAAAACAGCTAAAGCAAAAACTAGCAAAGCGAAAACGTCACACATTTTCTTTTGAATATGTCGGTAAGATTTATATGTGTTGATATTGGAATCCTTTATAATTTACGATCTCTTTGTTGAATATGTTCGTATATTGTTCGGCTTAACTATTTTCAAAGCTTACTTAGAATACCTATATGCGCAGCATATAGTGGCGCACCTACACATGAGCTTAACTAACCCTGAAAAACGTAATAAAAATAGGTAAGACTTTGCTTCTAATTAACACCAAAAATTATCTAATTTCGTTGTAAAAAGAAGCAGAACTCTTTGTTGTATATGATCAAAGAGCAATGATTAATTGTTACGCACAGAATCACACACAACCCACCCAACACAGCTACATGCTTAACAACCTGTTCACATCTGTAACCTTGCGTTAAACAAAATATAACCACCACAACACATCATTGTCAACCAAAAAAGCGTCACAGGCATTACCAAAAACCCAAATTGGTAGTAACGATGACATAAAAAAGATTAACGCATTGGCTTTACATATTTCCCTCCCAACAGAAAAGATATAATGAACAATAACTTACAGGAGAGTCAGGCTGTTATTGTTGAATGGTTTTTATATTCACTACCAATGGATATGACAACATTACCAAATAACAGAACAAAGTTAGTCAGTGACTCAGCTGTATTTCAAACTCGCAAGGTGTTATTACCAATTTTTTCGCAGGTATTACCAATGGATAATGTAATGAGATTACAGTTCAGAACTAATATGCAGATTATGAGCTGTACGATAATTCGTATTGATTGTATTTATCATTAATGCTCTTGTTGAACAAAGCTGCGCTGTCAGGCGCATTAGTGCTGATTTCGATGCATGTCCTGATTTAACCTGGCCAAGGTGTGGCGAGCAGGATTGCTGACGCATTTGACCGATAAGCTCAACATCAAGCTACCAACCGCTATCCCCAAAAAGTGGATGGTAGACTGCCAACATGTGGGCAAAGGGCTGCCAGCGCTAAAGTACCTGTCGCGATACCTTTATCGCGGTGTGTTACCCGATAAAAATATCGTCAGCAATATCGATGGACAAATCAGCTTTGCCTATCTTGAAAACCATGGGCAAAATAGCCAGACCAACACCACTGAGATCCGCACCTTACCCGTTACCCAATTTCTATGGTTGGTACTGCAACATGTGCTGCCGAAGCCTCTTGTTCAAGAATAGTGGCGAGTCAGAGACTCTTAACAATGAGAGTGGATTACTCAGAGGAGGTGCTACCAAGCTGCGGCAACGAATACGCTTGATGCTAGCCGTTGCTGGCACCGTGTTTGCGCCGCTCGAAAACACCACTAAAACTCAAGCCATACGACCTTGCCCTTGCTGCCAACAACCGATGACATTTATGGGTTGCTGGCAACAAAGGGATGAAAAAGTGCATGAACGACTGACAAACTTTCTTAGGCAAAACCAACGAAACCTAACGCCACTGTTTAAGCGGAAGGATTAAAAAGTTAACACTTAAGATGCGGAACAAGAAAAGTATAAGGAGGTGCTAAGGCATTGATATTTGGGGTAACGAAATTAGCTGACGATGCTAAGGGATCGATGCGGCTAGTAAAAAATGTAACTGCTCAGCACACATCGAAAAAGCGTAAGATCTTACGCCGATATTTACACTATAAAGGTATCACTCGGGCTTGTTCAACACTTGGGATAAGGACGCGGCTACGCGCGGCCTATCCTTATCTGTTATGCATTTTTATGTGAATCGAGTTGATGCGATATAGTATTTACAAATTCTTCTATCGAATTGATAGTTTCAATTACAATTTCTCTATCAACTTTGATAAGTTTGCCATCTGTAGTTTTCCCATCACGGTGAACGATGTCATGACGAAGGGTTGTTATGGTAGAAACAGCAGTAATATTGACTTGAATTTTCTTACCGATAATTGCATTTAAGATTTCTTTGACTTTACTAACATTGTGATACATAACCTTAGACAGCTCTGTTACCGCAAAACCTTTAGCTCCATCTTTCTGCTTAGCAATATCATTAATTGAAAACTTTGCTTTCTTTAGGCAGTCAACATTATTTATTGCATTTATGAAATAGTTATCATTTGTAATTATTAACGATCTAACGGTGTCTGCCAAAAAGGATTCCATTAAGGTAACAGCATGACCATATGCCATTTTATAAAAAGTTTCCTCATGATATGTTGCTATTGGAGCATCAAATAAGTCTTTTAATTTATGAATTTGAGATTGAAATGTATTATGTATAACAGAGTAACTATGGCTGGCATACCATTCATTTTGTTGAATGTTATCCTCATAACTAGATTGCATATATGACCATTCTTGCGCCAAATCATCCCACCCTGGTGTTTCTTCATCAGCATCTTCATCGTCTAAGTGTTCACATATCCAAACTCTCATTTCTTCTTCTTGCAGACCTAAAATATACTCAGTGGTACTACTCATGTGTGCTCCAATGGAAAATGATGATTAATGCAGCGCCTTGTGTACGCCCAGCATGGGCATGAACTAATGAGGTGAAAGTCCTCTGTAGGAAGGTCACCGTTTATTAAC
>NZ_JAUORL010000046.1:0-25476 GCF_030548015.1 Shewanella sp. 4_MG-2023 | reverse complement strand
TTTATTATTGAGTTCGAAGACAGAATTGTGAAGCATATTAACTAAATTGCAGTTACACAGAATCTGTTACACCCTCGTATTTTTATTTAATAATTTACTGTTTACCTTTGCTTTATTAGTGTCAGTGAGCCATCCAGATGCACATCACGTTGTGGATATGCCACCACAATATTGTTTTGCTCTAATAATTCATCCAGTGCAAAACGAATATTACTTCGCGTCACCCTTAACCCCCCTTCTACAGTGGAGTTAATCCAAAAGTTAACTTCAAATATTAGCGCGTTGTCACCAAAGTCTTCAAAACTCACCACAGGTTTAGGCTCAATTAATACCTCTTTTTGTGAGATAGTTGCTTCATATAACAAATCTGCGACAACTCTTGCCTTAGTCCCATAAGCTACGCCAACCCGCACATTTGACCTGACTAAATTATCAACTAGTGTCCAATTCACCACAGTGTTTTCTAATAACGTGCTATTGGGGATCAACAAGTGAACGCCATCAACCCGTCTTATACGAGTCGAACGATTATTAATGGCTTCGACTATGCCTTTAGCACCTTCAACTTCAAGAAAATCACCAATTTTAATGGGGCGTTCCCACATTAATATCCAACCACTAATGAAGTTGTTAATAATGTTTTGCGCGCCAAAACCAAAACCGATTGCAATGGCACCGGACAAAAATGCAAATGCGGTAATGGGCACATTAATTAAATCAAGCGAAGTAATTAATAATATTGCAATGGCGATGACATACAATATACGTTGCAACAGATGGATAATATTAGGGTCAGTCTTTTTAGACGTTAACCGCTTAGTGATCAGTTTTACTAGCAATTTAGTGATGAACAAACCGACAATTATGATCACCGGAATGATCAATAACCCACCTAAGGTAATTGGCTGTTGTGCAACAGTAAACACTGTCAAATTTAGCCATTGTTCAACTTGTACGAAATCCATTATTGCACCTCGTCGTTATTACTAAACCTGAATTCATATTTAGATTCAAGATCCTAAATATACCGCTGACGGATCCACTAAAAACCGTGTACCTAAAGCTTCACGACCAAATAGCATTAAATAACTCATGTCTGAGCGATCGGTAAGGGTAATTTCAATCGACCACTTTTGTTGCCCAAGAACTACTGGCGTTTTAATCACATAACGTTGCTCCGAGGTGCCATTAGATGACTTAATTTTACGGATATCACTAATAGGAGCATGGCAGCTTTTTACCGTATCAACATTATGTGAATCTGGGTGAATATCAAACGAGACACAATGCTCGCCATCTATCAGCACCTTTTTAATATTATCTACATGTAAAGACGAAGTTTTAGCCCCTGTATCCACACGTACTTGTAACTCGGTGATACCCAATTTAGGTAGCGCGATATACTCTAAGTTGCCAATAATCGTTTTATTTTTCATATCGAAACTCATTAATTTACAGAATCTGGTAATAGTTGTTCTTGAACATTTTCAATGTGTTCAGCAATTTTTTCATCATTTTCGCTAAAGTAAGCAATATGAAACATGGCTTCACCTTCTTGCACTAGCGGTATGTTTTGTTTACCGATTAATATGCCAGAGCGTGATGCTATCACCGAGTCAATCACTTCGCCATAGGGGCTACCAATTTCAGCCAAAACTTGCCCTTTAGTAATTTGTTCACCCAAATTAGCAATGTTATGCACAATCCCACTGGCATTGGCACGTACCCACTGACTGCCGTTGGCGATAAATGGGGCGCGCTTTTTCTTTGCTTTTGATGATGATTTTCTAATCATGCCTAAGTGCTGCAACACATTTAAAATGCCTTTCATGCCTGCACGTATTGAAAACTCATCAAATCTTAGCGCTTCACCTGCTTCATACAAGAGGATTTTGGTTTCATTCTTAACAGCTGACTCCCTTAAAGAACCATCCACTAGGTTTGAATTTAAAATAACCGGCACGCCAAACACTTCGGCAAGTAATTTGGTTTCCTCATCATTCATATCCGCTCTAATTTGCGGAAAATTAGACCTGTGTATTGCACCAGTATGTAAATCAATACCGTAATCGCAATGGCTGACGATTTCATTAAGAAATATATGTGCCACCCGTCCAGCTAATGAGCCTTTGGCAGAGCCAGGGAAACAGCGATTCAAATCCCGTCTATCTGGCATGTAGCGGCTTTGATTCACCACCCCATAAACATTGACCATCGGTACAGCTATGAGGGTTCCTGAAATAATCTTAAATTTATTTTGTTTAATTAGCCTTCGTATAATTTCAATGCCATTTAATTCATCACCATGTACCGCCGCGCTGATAAATATTGTCGGCCCCGTTTTTTTGGCACGGATAATATGTACGGGTAAAGAAACATCAGCATCGGTATATAACTTTGCTACCGGCAGCTCTATTTTGCGTTGTTCACCGGGTAAAATGGTAAAATCGCCAATAATTAATTTTTCCATAATGAAGCCTTAATTAGCCTTTCCCACGTGTTTTGTTGTTATGGGGTTTAGCATTTTTTTCAATAAACTCAAACACCATAGCGGCAACATCTTTACCTGTGGCTTTTTCAATACCTTCAAGACCTGGCGATGAATTAACCTCCATAACCATAGGACCATTTTGTGAGCGCAGTAAATCAACACCGCACAAATTCAGTCCCATAATTTTGGCAGCATTGATTGCTGTTTCACGTTCTTCTTTAGATAACTTAACCACTTCAGCTGAGCCACCACGATGTAAGTTGGAACGAAACTCACCTTCGGCGCCTTGACGTTTCATTGCTGCGACCACTTTACCACCAACCACTAAACAACGAATATCGGCGCCGCCAGCCTCTTTAACAAACTCTTGTACCAAAATATTGGCTTTTAATCCCATAAAAGCTTCGATAATGGCTTCAGCAGCTTTGGCGGTATCAGCAAGAACCACCCCGATACCTTGAGTGCCTTCTAGTAGCTTAATCACAACAGGCGCGCCACCAACATTTTTAATTAAATCTTTAATGTTGTCAGGCTTATTAGCAAAACCGGTACGTGGTAGCCCAATGCCTTTACGGGATAATAATTGCAATGAACGTAATTTATCTCGTGAGCGGCTAATGGCGACAGATTCATTGATGTTAAATGTTCCCATCATCTCAAACTGCCTGGCCACTGCAGTACCGTAAAATGTTACCGACGCCCCAATACGCGGGATCACCGCATCATATACAGGTAACTCTTTACCATCGTAACGTAAGGTTGGCTTACTGCTGGTAATATCCATGTAGCAATGTAATGTATCAATAATATCAACCGTATGGCCCATGGCTTCACCTGCCTCTTTTAGACGACGAGTTGAATATAGCTTTGGGTTTCTTGATAGAATCGCGATCCTCATAAAATGTCCTTAATGTGGTTCTTTTGCTGCACAAAGGTGCTGTAATTCGCTGAGTGTATTAAGATATAGCTGATAAATAAAACGTTAATTTTTGATGTGTTTAATCAAAAAAATTAATCACAGCTTTTAAGGAGTTTGATGAAAATAGAATTATTAAAAACATTTTTAGAAGTCAGTCGTACACTACATTTTAGAGTCGCTGCCGAAAATTTGTTTATCACCCAGTCTGCTGTCAGTGCCAGAATCAAGCTTTTAGAAGAGGATTTAGGGGTGTTACTGTTTGATCGCAGTAAAAAACACCTTAAATTAACACCAGAAGGAAACCGCTTAATTAAGCACGCCAATGAGCTGTTATTGATGTGGCAAAAGACTAAACAAGATGTGGGCATAGCTGACGGTGATAACCACCAACTGGCCATAGGTTCCATCATGTCCATTTGGGATATTGTACTTCAAGGCTGGCTAACTAAAATTCACCTCAATATCGAAGGGATGAGTTTATTAACCAGTACCCTATCGCCCGTTGAATTAACAAAAAGTTTATTAAGCCGTGTGATAGATGTGGCTTTCTTATTTGAGCCACCTTACGTAGAAGGACTTGTCATCACCAAAGTCGCGACTGTGCCATTATATCTTGTGAGCACTGAAGCGAACTCAGACAGTCAAAAGTCGACATTAGCAAACTACATTATGGTGGACTACGGTGAGTCGATTAATAGTCAATTTCGCCGCAGCTTTCAAGACTCACCGCCAGCAAAACACTCGATGAACCAACCAAGGATTGCACTTAATTTTTTATTGGATGTCGGTGGCTGCGCATACCTGCCAAGACAAATGGCGTTTGAATATATTGAAAGCAATAGACTTTTTATTGTCGAAGATGCGCCGGTTTTTTCTCGAGAAATTTATGCAGTGTATTTAGAAAAAGGCCATAAAGTCGATATTATTGAACAAACGCTACAGCTATTTCCCTACCTTAAAACTTGATTTTAAATCAGTGAAACAGCAAGGCAAAATTAACAGCTGGCGTAATTTTAGTCTGCTACTCACAAAGCCCAACAAGGATAACCATGGACAGAAGAGCGTTTTTAACAGCTTTGGTAAAAGGCAGTGCCGTGGTTGGCGCTGGTGTGACAATTGCAGGTACAGTGACTTGGTTTAGCATCACCCCAGCACCTCGGCCATTGACTATAGATAATATATTATCTCAAATAGCGCAATTGCTTGCTGCAGCCGTCATTGGCAACAACCCAGAGCAAGCAGCAAAGGCTACTTTAAGCACGACATCAGCAGGTTGGGATTTAAACCAAATTTTTACTCATTGCGCCCAAAGTGTTGAGTATTCAATGACAGGTTATCCCCAGCAAAAAGCAGAGATTTTTAAACACACTATTGGGGCTAGCGCATTTGCTTTATTCAGTGCTAAAGGCAAGATGACTCATAACCTTGCTGAAGTCATACCCGGTGCACCTTTAATTTCAAAGCAGGCTGATTATTTGCTAGCCCTCAAAAGGTTGCAACAATCGCTCGTAGATTTTCAGCAATATAACGGTCATTTACAGCCCCACTTTGCTTATGGCAAGCTCAGTAAACAAGACTACGCCCTTGCCCATGTAATGCACTTTAATAATCATATGCAGCAAATACAGCTGCGCACGTTAAGCTGAAACTATATATGGTCAATAACAGCCATTATATTGGCCTAGTGTCAGCAATTTGGTTTAACGAGACCTAGTGTTAGTTCACCAATAAGCGCATCTGGTTGATCGACTCCAATATATACACTATCAATACCTTTAATAGGCTCAACTAAGGTTAGTTTGACATTGGGAGCGCCAGAAAAGTTAAAGCGTTTTATCGTTTCAGCACGTCGAATGGCTAATTTGTTGGGTTCGACAGTTTTAATATTACTTAAATCAATGCTAAAGCTATTAAACACTCCGTAGCGAATATGTAATTTATTCTGAATTATGACGCTTGCTCCTGAGCCTGAATTTAAATCTGCGAGGCCAAGCTCAGCTTGAGTGTTTGGGTTGTAATTATCAGTGACTAATGAGGCTGCACAAGTCTCTATTGTGATCGGTCTGCGTGACATAGCACGGTATTCAGCAATAAAGAATACTAAACTCACCAAGGTTAATGCCGTTACCACATTAGCGCTGAACGCTGAAAACATAAAATGAACCAGTAAATGCATCAGCGGTATTTCAAACATTATCATCATTATAAATCCTAGCGCGTTAGACTGATTACCATCTTTATGATGATAACTAAATTGTGAATCACCGTGATATGTTGACGGTTTGATTAAATGGCCACACAAAAAGAAGCTCCAAACTCTGGCTTCAAAAATCATGATATCGGCTACCAAGTTATTACCAAATAAAGCACTAATTGGCTGCTTAATTGCAATATCAGGATCAACTCCTGATTTAAGCGCCGTTTTTATGGCAAATATCACGCAGGTAATTGAAAATACCTCAATTAATACAAATACCGTCAGTAACAGGTAACGGATCTGAGCTAAATAAGGCCATAATATTTGTTGCTCTGAGGGAATAATATAACTGCCAAGCAGTATTAAAATAGCAAAATAACCGAGTGCCTTAACGAGTGCTAACTTGGTAGATTTGATACACAAAAAGCAAATTATGGGTAAAATGATAGCAGCGTCAATGAGTAACAACCAATCGAATTTTGCTGCGCCATAATCATTAATCCACATATCGTTTTGATAAAATAAAAACCAGGCAAACGATAGAACTAGCAGACTAATAAAAGGGATTTTGGAAGCTAATGGCCATGTTCGCATTCGATCACTCCTTAATTAACACTGTTTTCTTAGCAAATAAAAACCTATCAGTGGCAATCTTCTGACCATCGACGATATGATCTTGGGTAAAGCTGGTGACAATTTCAAAATCATATTGGCAGAGCAAAGACGCTATAAATTCAGGTTGATAAAAATACATATGTAATTTGTCACCCTCAGCAGATTCCTGCACACATGATTGACTGTAATCAGCTTGCATAAAACCGATATAGACTAACGCTTGTGCTGTGGATACCTTAGCTAAAGATTCAATAAAAGGCGCTATATCGCTTTTTGCTAAATACGGCAGACAAAATGAGCACAGCAGTACATTAAATTTATCGTTAGAAACAGATATCTGCCGGATATCGTTAACCTCAAATTTCCCCGTCGGGTTTTGCTGCTTGGCAATCGTTATCATCGCCGTAGATAAATCTATTCCACTGATATTTATCGGGACATTTCGTTGCTGAGCTAATGCTTGTTGCAAATACAAACTGGCGTTACCTGGTCCGCAACCGATATCGTATACAGAAATACCCGTTTCTGTTTTAAATGCCGATTTAGAACTAGATTCAATGTTGAATTGAGTGTCTATTAACGCAGCAAAACGATTAAGACTATCAGCATATAAGGCACAATCCATGTATTTTTGCTGATATTTATCAGCTGCTTTGTCAAATACGTTTACCGTTTGCTGGTACTTGTCCATTTAAAGAAGTGTCCATTTTTATAATGTTAATTCACCAGTATTAATTTATACACTATAAAATTGATGATCGGACTTATTTTAAAAACAAAAAAACCACTCGAAAGTGGCTTTTATTAATCGTTAGTTAAACGCTCGGGTTATAAAGCGCCGATGGCATCTTTACAGAGCTGGGTAATACGACCCCAATCTTCTTGTTCCATTGCATCAGTAGGTGCTATCCAGCTACCACCAATACAATCAACATTAGCTAATGCTAAGTAATTTTTATAACTTGTCGGCGTAATACCGCCTGTTGGACAAAAACGAATATTCGCCAATGGACCCGAGAAGGCTTTCAGTGCATTAACGCCGCCAGACGCTTCAGCTGGGAAGAATTTAAAATGGGTGTAACCCAACTCCATCCCCGCCATGACTTCTGAGATGCTCGCAACACCTGGAATTAACGGCACATTACCACGCTTAGCTGCTTTTAACAGGTCAACGGTAGCACCTGGCGTAATAATAAATTGTGAACCCGCATCTACAGCTTGCTGCAGTTGCAATTCATTTAAAATAGTACCTGCCCCCACTAACGCCTCTGGGACTTCTTTAGCAATCAATGCAATGGCTTCTAAAGCACATTCTGTGCGTAAAGTGACTTCTAAAACACTGATGCCGCCCGCTACTAATGCTTTAGCTAACGGTACTGCATGCTCAATTTTATTGATAACCATTACAGGAACAATCGGGCTGCGTTTAAAAATATCTTGTGGCTGTAACGTCCAGTTATTCTCAAGCATTCGAGTATCTTCCTTTTAATTAATAAATTTCGTCAATGGCACTGGTACTACGAGCGCCTGTTTCTGGGCTGCTTAAACTATTTCGTAAAGCACCGAATAATTCACGGCCCATGCCATAACTTGAGTGATGTAGATCTACTTTCCCTGCTACACGTGCAGTTAAAGTGGCTTCATCCACCAGTAAACTTAGCTCGCCGGTATCAGCATTGACACGGATCATGTCGCCATCTTCAACCTTAGCGATAAGGCCACCATCTAATGCTTCTGGCGTTAAGTGAATCGCTGCAGGCACTTTGCCTGACGCGCCAGACATACGGCCATCTGTAACAAGCGCCACTTTGAAGCCCTTATCTTGTAATGTACCTAAATATGGCGTGAGTTTATGTAACTCTGGCATACCGTTAGCTTTCGGGCCTTGGCCTTTTACCACCACAACACAATCTCGGTCTAAACCACCTGCTTGGAAAATTGCATCAAGCTTGTTTTGGTCGTCAATCACAACCGCTGGGCCTTCAACAATTCTGTTAGCTGCAGGCACTGCTGATACTTTGATCACCGAACGACCAAGGTTACCTTTAAGTAATTTTAGACCGCCGTTATTTTGAAAAGGTGTGTCGATGTGAGTTAACACTTCTTTGTCTAAACTTTCTGTTGGCCCATCAACCCAAGTTAACTTGCCATCAATAATGCGCGGCTCTTGGGTATATTTACGTAAACCAAAGCCCGCTACAGTGTTGACATCCTCATGGATAAGCCCTGCATCTAGCAATTCTTTGACTAAAAATGCCATGCCGCCTGCGGCGTGGAAATGGTTAATATCAGCATGTCCATTTGGATAAACCTTGGCCATTAACGGTACGCAATCAGATAAATCTGAAAAATCGTCCCAGTTGACAATGATGCCAGCTGCGCGCGCGGCAGCAACAATGTGCATAGTCAGGTTGGTAGAACCACCTGTTGCAAGGATGCCTACAATGCCATTAACCACTGATTTTTCATTTACAATCTCACCGATTGGGGTGTATTGGGTGCCCATTTCGGTTAAACGACACACTTGTTTAGCTGCCATTGCGGTTAGTTCATCACGTAGTGGATCATCAGGATTCACAAACGAAGAACCAGGAAGCTGTAGCCCCATCATTTCAAGCATTAACTGATTAGAGTTAGCAGTACCGTAGAAAGTACAAGTACCCGCACTGTGATAAGAGCTTGATTCAGCTTCTAACAATGCCGCTCTATCAACTTTACCTTGTGCAAATTGTTGACGTACACGGGCTTTTTCTTTGTTTGGAATACCAGATTTCATTGGACCTGCTGGCACAAACATCATTGGTAAATGACCAAAACTTAACGCGCCAATCAATAAACCCGGAACAATCTTGTCGCAAATACCTAATAATAAGGCACCGTCAAACATGTTGTGAGATAAACCCACCGCCGTTGACATAGCAATTACTTCACGACTCAGTAAGCTAAGCTCCATGCCAGGTTGGCCTTGGGTCACACCGTCACACATTGCCGGAACGCCCGCAGCAACTTGAGCAACACTACCGACTTCTTGGCAGGCTTTTTTAATGAAATTTGGGTAATCTTCATATGGCTGATGAGCAGATAACATGTCGTTAAATGCCGTCACAATACCGATATTCGCTTTGGTTAATTGACGTAAAGAGTCTTTATCATCTGGCTTACAAGCCGCAAAACCGTGGGCTAAGTTACCACAGCTTAATGCACTACGATGTACGCCTTTGGCGCGAGCATCGTTTAATGCTTCGAGATATTTTTTACGTGAATCTTGGCTACGAGCGATAATTCGATCGGTAACAGCTTGAACTACTGAGTGCATGGTTAACTCCTTTACGCGCTATAAAACACATCAACGGGCGTTTTACGCTGCGCTAATACGGCTCTAATTGGCATTGCATTCACATCGTCGCTTTCCAAAGCTTGGCGATATACGGATAGTTTTGACTCACCTACTAAATGCAGATAAATCTGGCGACTGTTTAAAATGGCACCTTTAGATAAGGTAATACGTGCATGTGGAGCAGTCGTTGGATTAACGGCTGCGCAAAGTAAATCAGTCGTAAAAGCGTTTTCTAATTCTTTACTGCAAGGGAACCACGAACAAGTGTGGCCATCTGTACCCATGCCTAATACCACAACATCAAATGGTTTAGGGAAGTTAGCCAGAGACTCAATCGTCATGTCACAGCCCTTTTCAGGGCTATCAAACATATTCTTTAAACCACGGAATTTGGCACTTGCTGCGCGATTTTGTAATAAATGTGCTCTTACTAAGCGCTCGTTAGAATCTGCAGCTTCTGCATCTACCCAACGTTCATCGGCAAGTGTGATATAAACATCACTCCAGTCGATCGCTTTATTGCTTAGTAATTGAAATAATTTAAGCGGTGTCGAGCCACCTGAAACAACAAGGCTTGCTTTACCACGGCTATCAACCGCATCCTGCAACTGACTGGCAATTTTGTCAGCTAATTTGGTTTCGAGATCCGCTGGGGTTGCAAATGCTTTAAATACAGATTCTTTAATCATAATATTTCCTTACTCGTCCCAAGAACGACCATCTTTAGTGATTAAAGCAACTGAAGCCACAGGGCCCCATGTACCTGCTGGATATGGCTTAGGCTTCTCGCCGCCATTTTCCCAAGAGTTGATGATGCCATCGACCCAAGTCCAGGCTTGCTCAACTTCATCACGACGAACGAACAGTGCTTGATTACCTAGCATGGCTTCAAGTAGCAAACGCTCGTAAGCATCGGCAATGCGTTCGTTTTTAAAGGTGTCAGTGAAACTCAAATCAAGTTTTGTGGTTTGAATGCGTTGCTTTTCTTCCAAACCAGGGACTTTATTCATCATTTGGATTTCAACACCTTCATGGGGCTGTAAACGAATAGTCAGTTTGTTTGGTGGCAAGTTACGCATGGTGTCGCGATATAAGTTATGTGGTGGGTTTTTGAAATAAACCACAATCTCACTGCTCTTGAATGGCATACGTTTACCACTACGTAAGTAGAATGGTACGCCAGCCCAGCGCCAATTATCGATATCAACACGAAGCGCTACGAAGGTTTCTGTGTTGGATTTAACATTGGCGCCCTCTTCTTCTAGATAACCAGGAACAGGAGAGCCTTTCAGATAACCATTAGAATATTGACCGCGAACCGTATTTTCAAATACGTTATTAGGGGTAATAGGACGTAGTGATTTAAGTACTTTTACTTTTTCATCACGAATACTATCAGCATCTAAGTTCACTGGTGGGTCCATTGCAACAAGCGTTAGAACTTGCAGTAAATGGTTTTGAATCATGTCACGCATTTGACCTGCAGTATCAAAGTATCCCCAACGACCTTCAATACCGACTTCTTCAGCAACGGTGATTTGTACATGATCAATTGTGCGGTTATCCCACTTAGAGGCAAACAATGAATTCGCAAAGCGCAGTGCGATGAGGTTTTGAACCGTCTCTTTACCTAAATAGTGGTCGATTCGGTAAACTTGATTTTCATTGAAGAATTCAGAAACTTTGTCATTAATGACTTTAGATGACGCAAGACAAGTGCCGATTGGCTTTTCAAGCACGATGCGGGTATCTGAATGAATAAGGTTTTGCTCATTAAGACAACGACAGATTTCACCAAAGATTGATGGAGGCGTGGCGAAATAGCTGACCATTACACGCTTAGTTGGCTCTAAAAGACCATGGAAAGCTTTGTAGCCTTCAGAATCGGTAAAATTAGTACCGATATAATGACAACGAGCAATAAAGCGAGCGAGGGTCTCTTCACATAACTCGTCCTTTACAAAAGTGTTTAATGCTTTATTGACAAGTTCAATGAACTCTTCTTGAGTAAAGGCATCTTTAGCGACACCAATAACTTTGGTGTCTTTATCTAATAGATTCGCTTTATCAAGCTGATAGAGAGAAGGTAACAACTTACGGCGTGCTAAATCGCCTTTGGTGCCAAAAAGTACAAAGTCGCAAGCCTTGGCGCCTATTGATGAGTTACTCATTGCTTAAAATACTCCTTTATTATGCGTGTTCACAGGCAAACCATTTTTAGTTGCCAGTGAATAAAAGCACACTTTTGTTGTAATATAACAACAGAATTAAATTTGTGCATTATAATTTTACAATTATTGATATTGGTTACATCTAGCCTTTTTCACATAAAACCTGATAGTATTTTAGTTGTTAAATTACTTTACTATCATAGATTAGTTACAAAAAATAAAACAAAACGGCTTATAATCGTTTTTAGAGGTATGAAAATTACTTCATTTCCTCCTAAATTGTAATTTATGATATAAAATTACATCATCCATTTTAGCGGACAATTACTTATGAATACCCTTGAGAAGGTGCAAAAAAGCCTTACACAATTTAGTAAGTCAGAGCGAAAAGTTGCAGAGGTCATTCTCTCTTCTCCGCAAACGGCGATTCACTCTAGTATTGCAACGCTTGCCAAAATGGCTGACGTCAGCGAACCCACTGTGAACCGTTTTTGTCGCAGACTTGATACTAAGGGCTTCCCTGATTTTAAGTTACATTTGGCCCAAAGTCTTGCTAACGGTACACCTTATGTAAGCCGCCATGTTGAAGAAGATGATTCTCCTGAATCCTATACAACAAAAATCTTCGAATCTTCAATGGCATCCCTTGATACTGCCCGTCAAAGCCTTGATGTGGTTGCAGTCAATAAAGCCGTAGATATTTTAACGCAAGCTAAAACAATATCGTTTTTTGGCCTGGGAGCATCCTCATCAGTTGCTCACGATGCGCAAAATAAGTTCTTCCGTTTTAACGTACCGGTCATTTGTTTTGATGATGTATTAATGCAACGTATGAGCTGTATTGGCTGCGATGAAGGTGATGTTGTGGTGCTTATATCCCACACTGGCCGTACTAAATCATTAATCGAAATAGCCCGAATTGCCCGTGAAAATGGCGCTGCGGTGATTGGGATTACTGCTCGTAACTCGCCACTGTCTCACGAATGTACGTTGCCGGTGACCATGGAAGTGCCAGAAGATACTGACATGTATTTACCTATGGCTTCACGTTTAGCACAGCTGGTTACTATTGATGTGTTAGCCACAGGCTTTACCTTGAGAAGAGGCCCGCGTTTTCGCGATAATCTAAAACGTGTTAAAGAAGTATTGAAAGAATCTCGGATAAATAAAGATCTTACCATCTAATTATTACTAAATAATTACCTGTCCGAAAGGCCGAACAATATTACCTGTTCGGCCTTTTTTATTGAATTTATACGACTCAGTCACAGATATATATCTCAAAAACGATCTTTTTGTTCGTAACTTTCCTACATAATTCGAAAATCTCTGTTAATATAAGTCCATAATATTTAGTACCGAATTCTTTTTCTTTTAAATTAACGGAGTATCCTATGTTCCGCAGAACTAAAATCGTTACGACACTTGGACCTGCAACCGACCGCGATGATAACCTACGTAAAATCATTGCCGCTGGTGCAAATGTTGTACGTCTTAACTTCTCACACGGCTCACCAGAAGATCATCTTAAACGTGCTACTGACGCTCGCAATATTGCAAAAGAGTTAGGTGTTCACGTAGCTGTATTAGGTGATTTGCAAGGCCCCAAAATTCGTGTATCTACCTTTAAAGATAACAAAAAAATTCAGTTGAATTTAGGTGATACTTTCATTTTAGATGCAGATCTTGCTAAAGGTGAAGGTGACGAGAAACAAGTTGGTATCGATTATAAAGAATTGCCAAATGACGTTGTCATAGGTGACATTCTTATGCTTGATGACGGCCGTGTTCAGCTTAAAGTTGAATCTGTAGAAGGTCGTAAAGTTTTCACTAGTGTTACTGTTGCGGGTCCTTTATCTAATAATAAAGGCATCAACAAAAAAGGCGGCGGATTAACAGCCCCTGCACTAACTGAAAAAGACAAAGCAGATATTTTAACGGCTGCGCAAATTCAGGTTGATTACTTAGCCGTTTCTTTCCCACGTACTGGCGCTGATTTAGATTTAGCACGTAAGCTTGCTGAAGATGCGGGCAGTTTTGCACTTATTGTATCAAAAGTAGAACGTGCAGAAGCTGTTGGTACTGATGAAGCGATGGACGATGTCATTAAAGCATCTGACGCGGTAATGGTTGCACGTGGTGACTTAGGTGTTGAAATTGGCGATGCTGCATTGGTTGCAGTACAAAAGAAACTTATCCGTCGTTCACGTCAATTGAACAAAGTTGTGATTACTGCAACTCAAATGATGGAATCAATGATTTCAAGCCCTATGCCAACTCGTGCTGAAGTTATGGACGTAGCGAACGCCGTACTAGATGGCACTGACGCTGTGATGCTTTCAGCTGAAACTGCTGCCGGTGACTTCCCTGAAGAAACTGTGTTAGCAATGAGCAATGTTTGTGCTGGTGCAGAACAGCATCCATCAGTGATGTCTTCTAAGCATAGAATGAACGAAACATTCGATACTATTGAAGAAACCATTGCCCTTTCAACTATGTATGCTGCAAACCATTTAAAAGGTGTTAAAGCTATCATCAGCTTGACTGAATCAGGCGAAACCACCAAGTTAATGTCGCGCATCAGCTCTGCATTACCAATTTTCGCACTGTCTCGTCATCAAAAGACCTTAGCAAAATTAGCTTTATTCCGTGGCGTTATGCCAGTTCAGTTTGATTCTACAGCTTTCCCAGCTGATGCATTAGCATCAGAAGCGTTAAAAGCGGTTGCAGCTGCTGGTTACCTTAAATCAGGTGACATGGTATTAATGACTAAAGGCGATGCAATGGAAACTGTTGGTGGCACTAACACTTGTAAAGTACTTGTTGTTGCTTAATATGAGTTAATTGCTTCAAATAGCTAATAAAAAACCACCTGATTAGGTGGTTTTTTTATGTGCTAAATATGTGTGTTTTGATTTAGAAAATTGTGTGTCGTCATTATTTCAGGCTAACAGTACCCAAGGCATAAACATTACTTGTTTAACATTCAAACCTCAGGTAACGCTAGACCGTTACAGTCAAACGTCAGTTAACTTTCGATTATAGGCTTTCAAAATCATTGACATGAATCGCAGCTAAGCGCTTTTCATTGGCATCAAGTAGCTGCTCAAGCTCTGCTTGATTAATCACGTCATTGGCTAAAGCTTGGTTAAACAAGTCAACCATTGGCTGTTTCGCATCAAGAGTCCCCGCTTTTTGGGCTTTCTTAAGGCGAGAGTACAAACCTTTACAAGCATATTTAGCTGTAAATGCTTGCTCAACTTCAGCAATGCCGCTGCTATCTCCGTCAAAATCAGCACATAAGAAAGTTAACCTATCTCTTGCTGGCGAAGGTTGCATGAAACCATCTGCTAAGGTCGTTGCTTGTTTGTCAGTTGGCGCATTAAAGTGATTACCTAATGGAAATATGATCACTCTAAGCAATACGCTAACAAACTTATTTGGGAAGTTACGAATAGCCTCTTCCAATGCTTTAGCGGCAAGATGTAATCTTTCAGTCATAACATAATGCACTGCCGGTAAATCATCTTGTTGACGGCCATTATCTTCAAACAGCTTTAAGGTTGCTGATGCTAGGTATAATTGACTTAGCACATCGCCCATACGCGCTGAGATCATCTCTTTACGTTTTAAATCACCGCCCATGACCAACATAGCTAAATCAGTCATTATCGCTAAAGCTGCCGAGATACGGCTCATATCACGATAATATTGCTGAGTGGTACCACTAACTGGCGATGAATTGGTTTTACTGGCTGTTAATGCATTAAAGAAAGCCATGACGCCATTTCGAATAGCATAAGTCATATGGCCCATTAATAATGAATCGAAACGGTTAATGGCTGCTTTTTGATCTTCCATCGCCGCAGTTTCCATTTCAGCCAATACATAAGGATGACAGCGTGTTGCCCCTTGACCAAAAATCATCAGCGAACGGGTCAAAATATTCGCCCCTTCAACAGTGATAGAAATAGGACTGGCCATATAAGCATGACCGAGATAGTTTTTCGACCCTAACTGAATACCTTTACCAGACTGAATATCCATCGCATCTTCTACCACATCTCGACCTAATTCAGTCATGTGATATTTAGCAATCGCGGTAACCACCGATGGTTTCACTTTTAAATCAATACCGGTGGTGGTTAAACATCTGGCCGCTTCTAATTGATAAGTGTTAGCGATAATACGCGCTAGCGCTTCTTGTACACCTTCAAATTTACCAATTGGCATACCGAACTGCTGTCTTACATAACTATAAGCTGTTGTGGTTTTAGTGGCCATATGACCCGATGCAGTTGCCAATGCTGGCAATGAAATACCACGGCCGGCAGATAAACACTCAACCAGCATTCTCCAGCCTTTACCCGCAAACTGAGGGCCGCCAATAATCCAATCCAGTGGAATGAATACATCTTCACCACTTGTGGTGCCGTTCATAAAGGCCATCATCAATGGATTATGACGACGACCAATTTCAACACCGGGATGATCGGTTGGAATTAACGCACAGGTAATACCAAGATTAACCGTATCACCTAATAAGCCCTCAGGGTCACGCATTTGAAATGCAAGACCAAGCACTGTAGCTACAGGTGCCAAGGTAATGTAACGTTTATCCCAAGTAAGACTTAAACCTAATACTTCTTCACCATTAAATTCGCGGCGACACACAATACCAGTATCAGGTATTGCACCAGCGTCTGATCCCGCCTCTGGGCCAGTTAACGCAAAACACGGTAGCTCATCACCATTAGCTAACGCAGGTAACCAACGCTGTTTTTGCTCTTCAGTACCATAATGAGTTAATAACTCACCAGGGCCTAAAGAGTTAGGAACCATAACCGTAACGGCCGCACTAATGCTGCGAGAGGCAATTTTACTGACAATGGTTGAGTTGGCGTAGGCAGAAAACTCTCGACCACCAAATTTAGTGGGAATAATTAATGCAAAAAAACCTTCTTTTTTGAAGTAATCCCATAACTCAGGTGGTAAGTCTTTGCGGTTGTGAACAATGTCATAATCATCAATCATACTCAGCGCTGTTTGCACTTGGTTATTGATAAAGTCTTGCTCAGCTGCTGTTAATTGGGGTTTACCGTAATTGTGAAGCGTGTTCCAGTTTGGATTTCCGCCAAACAATTCACCTTCCCACCACACATCACCCGCTTCCATCGCCTCTTTTTCAGTACTAGATAATGGCGGAAGTACTTTCTTAAAAAACGAAAAAACCGGACGCGTGATAAATCGCATCCTTAAATTACGCACACCAAATAACACAGCAAGTGCTATTAAAACCAGTATAACGACAGTCATGTTAATCCCTTATTACTTAGCTAAAATTGGCACTGAAACACCAGCGGCCATATATGGAATCACCTTACGAATGATTGCTTCAGTATCATTATGTTCACCATAATCAGCTTCTGCAATTTCGTTAAGTGCATCAGCTGAAGCCATGGTGAATACTATGGTCCCTAAGGTAAAGTGTAGTCGCCAAAACATTTCTGCAGGCGGAATATGCGGCGCACTTTCTGATACCGCTTTAACGAAAACTTTTAAATAATCACCATAATGCGTGGTGATAAACCACCTTAAATGGCCCTGACTTTCGATATAACCACGACCTAACAATTGCAGAAATATCGTTGTTCCACCCTGCCTTACTTGGTTTAATTCCAATAATGGATTAATTAGAGATGAAAATATCTCATTCAAATTAGCTAGTTGTGGATTTTTAAATAATCTATCTATTTCAGCAGCTGCACTTGGCATGAACACATCTAAATAGCGTGCTAATACGGCTCTAATCAGCTCTTTCTTTGAACCAAAATGATAATTAACTGAAGCTAAATTAACTTCGGCTTTGCTAGTAATTAGACGTAAAGATGTTTCTGAAAAGCCCCTCTCAGCGAAAAGTTTTTCAGCAGCATCTAATATTCTTGTTTTTGTATCTGTTCTGCCTGCCATTCCATGACCCAAATCAATTAAAACACTCGTTTAAATTAAACATTGAGCGCACAGTTGTCAATCTAATTTCTTGTAGCTATTACATCTCAACACAATAGCACTAACCCTTTGCACGCCAAGTTGCAACTAAAATGCAATATTTAAGTTAATTATGTAAACTGTCGTCGAAAATAAAAATAAGGAAACCTGTAAGATGAAGTTAACTTTTAAACAACCGTCTACTATCGCTGTTGTTATTTCAATGGCGCTTGGCCTTTCAGCCTGCCAACAAATGGATGAAGAGATTAATTTAACCACCACAAATCCTCTGCCACCAGCTAGCCAATCAAATGAAAAAACAACCAAAATTGATAGCGCTTCAGCAATCGCATTTATTAATGATGCTGAAGCACAGTTGGCCAAACTCTCTGTAGAAGGCGCACGCACCGAATGGGTTTATAGCAATTTTATCACTGAAGATACTGCTGCGCTTTCTGCTGCAATTAGTGAAAAAATGACTTCGATGTCAGTTGGCTTTGCCACCGAAGCGGCTAAATATGCCAAGGTCGAATTAGATCCTGTTAACGCCCGCAAGTTACATATTTTACGAAGTAGCTTGGTATTACCTGCGCCATTAGATCCTGCTAAAAACGCTGAGCTTGCACAAATTAGCTCAGAACTGAATGGCTTATACGGTAAAGGGAAATACTGTTTTGCCGATGGTCGCTGCTTAACCCAGCCAGAATTATCAAATTTGATGGCTGAATCTCAAGATCCTGCGGTGCTATTAGAAGCATGGCAAGGATGGCGTGAAATAGCCAAACCTATGCGTCCATTATTTAAACGTGAAGTTGAGCTGGCTAATGAAGGCGCGCAAGATTTAGGCTTTAGCGATTTATCAGAACTTTGGCGTAGTCAATATGATATGGAGCCTGAGGCGTTTTCAGCCGAATTAGACCGACTTTGGGGTGATATTAAACCTTTATATGATTCACTACATTGTTATGTCCGTGGCGAACTAAATCAGCAATATGGAGACGAGGTAGCACCAGATAATGGTCCTATTCCTGCGCATCTATTGGGTAATATGTGGGCTCAGCAATGGGGAACCATTTACAATACTGTCGCCCCTGATGATGCAGATCCTGGCTACAATGTTACCGAGCTTTTAGCGGCCAATAACTATGATGAAATTAAAATGGTTAAGCAAGCTGAAGGTTTTTTCTCATCATTAGGCTTTGAAGCGCTACCAGAAACATTTTGGACTCGCTCATTATTTGTGCAACCTAAAGATCGCGATGTCGTTTGTCATGCTTCAGCTTGGGATCTAGATAACGAAGACGATATTCGCATTAAAATGTGTATTCAAAAAACCGCCGAAGACTTTACCGTTATTCATCATGAATTAGGTCACAACTATTATCAGCGCGCTTATAAAAACCAACCTCACCTATTTAAAGGTTCTGCAAACGACGGTTTCCATGAAGCCATTGGTGACACGATTGCGCTATCAATTACGCCGAGTTACCTCAAACAAATCGGTCTATTAGATGAAGTGCCTGATGAATCAAAAGACATCGGACTGTTACTGCGTCAAGCCCTTGATAAAATTGCCTTCATGCCATTTGGTTTGATGATCGATCAATGGCGCTGGAAAGTATTTAATGGCGAAATTAGCCCAGCTCAATATAACCAAGCTTGGTGGGATTTACGTGAAAAATACCAAGGCGTTAAAGCGCCTATAGCACGTACTGAAGCAGACTTTGATCCGGGCGCTAAATATCACGTCCCTGGCAATGTTCCTTACACACGCTACTTTTTAGCCCACGTACTTCAATTCCAGTTCCATAAAGCATTATGTGAGATCGCCGGTAATGAAGGCCCAGTGCACCGTTGTAGTATTTATGGTAATAAAGACGCCGGAGATAAGCTTAATCAAATGCTTGAGTCAGGTTTAAGTCAGCCGTGGCCTGAAGCGTTAAATATCGTCACTGGCACTAAAAACATGGATGCTAAAGCGGTACTCGATTATTTTGCGCCATTACAAGTGTGGTTAGATAAGCAAAATAGCCAACAAAACCGTCAATGCGGTTGGTAACTCATCGTTAGCTGTTTTAAATGAACTGCCAATAACAAATAGGCCCACTGACTGTTTTAGTGAGTAGGCCTTGTTATAAGGGTAATAACGCTATGTGATGCCGATAATATAGACTACCTAAAACCGCTTCCTTTACGATTAGTTTCACTTGCCTCAATTCGTTGCTGAGCGGATTTAACCAGCATAACAAATACTGCACCGGTGCCACCCTGAGTACGAGTAGCAGAATGATAGGCTTGCACTTCGTCTAACTGCATCAACCATTGGCATACTGCTGATTTCATTAACCCTGGGTATGGCTTACTTTTAAAGCCTTTACCGTGAATAACCAAAATATTACGCTCACCACGATGATGTGCTTTGATAATCGCCTCGATAAGGTATTCCCGCGCTTGAGCTAAGCGATAAACATGTAAATCAACCACTGTTTGATATTTATATTTACCAAGCCTCAGATGACTAAACACTTCATCTTGAACCCCATCAAGCTTGTAACTCACCATGTCTTCTGGTTTTACCGCACTAATCATCATCGGATCTACAGTAAGTTTACTAATGTACTCATTCTGCGCTGCAGCAGCTCGTCTGGCTAATTGCGCTTCTGTTGCGATGTCGGAATCGAAGCTAAAAATACTATCACTGGCCTTAATGGGTTTTACCCCTGCCATTTCTGCTAAAAACAGTGCGCTGTCATCGTTATTCATTATTGGTTCCTACACACTTTGTAAAGATTATCCACTTTAGTATCACTACCGAATAATTTATAGTGTTGCCATTGTCGTAATGACTATTGTTAGAATCACTAAGAGCAAAATAATTGCATGCCTCATTATAAAATATTTTTTATTGCCTGCTTCTCATTAATCAGTTTTTTCAATCAAGCTGTGACCTTGACAGATAACGAAATCATAAACCAAAACTATAAAACTTTTGCGTCAGGTTTTGAAAATTTAGATATCAGTATCATCGAGACCATGTATACCGATGATGCGGTGTACCTTTCTGAAACACCAAATCAAGGTATCATTACCGGTAAACCACAAATAGTTGAACTTTATCAGCATTTTTTTGAAAAAATTGCTAAAAGAGAAGCCCGTATTGAAGTCGATTTTCGAGTCATCAATAGAAAGCTAACTAACGATAGTGCTACTGACGTTGGCTTTTATTTGGTTCGATTCCACCCTAAAAAAGAAACAGGCGATCAAATTAGTGTATTTTCAGGTAAATTTGTTTTTGTGTCACAAAAAGATACTAACAATCAATGGCAGTTTATTGTTGATTCAAACACCAAAATGAACCCTGAGCTTTACTATTCGGCAAAACCCATTTCTAACTTATATTATGGTCGCCAATTCAATACTGAAGCTAAATCAATATCAGTTGAAAATGAAGCTGAAGTGGGTTCTGTACCCGTTGAAGCAGAACATCGAATTCCATAGCAATTGTTAAAGCTACTAGTTTAAAACTCTTATTAACCAGTTTAATAATCAGTGCTTTAAGCCATTAAAGATAAGCCTTCAACACTTTATAACCCATTTTTACTCATTGCATTTAAAAGACAGCTACTATGACGACTAAAATACATTGTCCCTGCGGCAGTGATTCAACTTATGAAGATTGTTGTAAGCCATACCACAGTAATGTTCAAGTTGCAGCCACAGCTGAGATCCTGATGCGCTCGCGTTATTGCGCCTTTGTATTACAACACTATCCCTATTTAATCGAGACTCATCATGCTAACTATCGCGGCGGCCTATCTATTAATGATTTGTCTCAAGGGACTGAGCTTACTCGATGGCTTGGATTAGAAGTGATTAATTTTGAGCCACAAGATGAGCTCGCCACGGCAACGGTGACCTTTAAAGCTTGGTTTTATCATGACGGTGAAATCGATGCGATCTATGAAAAATCACAATTTGTTCGAGAAGACGCTAAGTGGTTTTACACCACTGGTGAGCAATTTAACGCGGATTTACCAAAGCGAAATGACCCATGTATCTGCCATAGTGGTAAAAAATTTAAAGCCTGCTGCATGAAGTTAACAGGCTAACACGCCATCAAATAACAACAAGTCGTGCTAATGCACGACTTCATTTTTTTCAAAAATAAACTGTGAAAATTCGTTTTCTCTTATGGCTGGGCTGTATAAATAACCCTGTGCGTGATGGCAACAGCTATCTTCAAGGAACAGCTCTTGCTCCTTGGTTTCAACCCCTTCTGCTGTTAGGGATATATTTAACGCCTTGGCCATAGCAATAATGGCGCTGACAATTTCACGGCTCTGATGACTGGTGGTTAAATCGGCAATAAATGAGCGATCGATTTTTAACTTAGTAATTGGAAACTGCTTTAAATAACGCATAGAGCTGTAACCTGTACCAAAATCATCGATGGCTAAGCCAACGCCTAAATCGGCTAATTCTTGGCAAAGTCGGGTTGCATGGCGAATATCTCCCATTAACTCAGTTTCAGTAATTTCTAAAATTAAGCTTTGTGGTTTAATCCGGTAGCGGGTAACTAAGCTCCAAACTTGCTCAAATAAATTGCCACTGAAAAATTGCCTTGCAGCAACATTAACATGCATGACGATATCAACATTCTTATGCTGCCATAAGTTAAGTTGCTTACAGGCCGCTTCCAATACCCATTCGCCAATGACAGTGATCATGCCGGTTTGTTCAGCGATATCAATAAATGCCCCCGGGTAAAGCACACCTTTTTTGGGGTGATGCCAGCGGATTAATGCTTCTGCGCCAATAAATTTATGATTTTTTAAATCCATCAGTGGCTGATAATACAGTTCAAATTGCCTGTTACGTACCGCGGTTTGTAAATCTCGCTCTATTTCGGCGTTATTTTTAAAGGTTGCTAATAAGTCATCATTAAAGACTTGGTAATTCAGTGATGGCTTCTTTTTCGCGTACTGCAGAGCAATATCAGCACAGGATAGTGGTGAAAACTGATCTGCAACCGCAGCTATATCAACAATGGCTAGCGCCGCTTTAGGGTCAACTTTTTCACGACCAATTACCGAGGTGACCAGTAATTGTTGATATAACTTATTAATATTGTTCTCGAGTAATTCAGCAGCATCTAATTGCGGTAAAATCATTGCAAATTCGTCACTGCCGACTCGCGCCACATCAATAGCATCATGGCTGTTAGCAAAATGCTTTAATCGTCGAGCGACTTCGGATAACAAGGCATCGCCTTGCTCATGACCATTGGTATCGTTAAACCGCTTAAAGCCCATTAAGTCGATAAGGATCAACGTGCCTTGTGAGAGCCTTTCTAATTGCTGAGTAAAATGAAGGCGATTACTCAGGCCGGTGAGGCTGCAATTCCAAGCAAGATGCTCGAGCTGCTCTTTGCTTTTACGCTGAGCAGTAACATCAAGGCATGACACTAAGGCGTAATCGTTTCCTTGCTCAGTGACAAAGCGGTTGGCTTGATACTGCACCCAGTAGTTCGAGCCATCAAGACGAGTTAGCTCACTTTCACCTTCTACCACATTGCCATTGATTAACGCTTGGGTCATTTCATCAGCAAGCTCTCGTTTGCCACGAAAAAAATCTAAGCTGACTAATTGATTATCTTGAACAATATCGCGACTTAGGCCAGTCATTTTTTCATGAGCTGGATTTATATATTCAATAATTTGGGTTTTAAGATTAATAAGCATCAATACATGCTTAGCTTGCTCTGTAGCACTATGAAATAGTGTTATTCGCTCATCTTTATCGTAGGCATAGCGGGTGGCAAGGGTTAAAGCCAATTGATCGGCAAATTGACAAGCAAATTGTATTTGATCGCTTGTTAGCTTTAGAGGATGTTCAAACTCAATGCACAATAGCCCTTCTATATGACCATTGATACGGATGGCAACATCTAAATTTGCGTGAACATTGGCTTGCTTATAATAAGCACTTAAGCCCTGCAGACGGGTGTCAGTTTGAGAACTGTCACTGACAATATGACGGTAACGGCGTATATCATCAAAGTAGGCATTTGCAACAAGATTATCGTTGCGGTGTTGGTAAATTAATTGTTTTAAGCTGTCATCAGCAGACAGACAAGCAATGATTTCTTGCTTTAGTGACTTGTTACGTAATGAAATAACTGAAACGCTACTAGCATTAAAAAACTTTAGTAGTAATTTACAGACTAACTCTGAGGTCTGTTTAAAGTCGCCTTGTTCTTTGGCGACAGAGTTTACAATTAACTCTAATAAATGTTGTTGCTCAGTTTGCTTCATTATTATTCCCAAAGGACAACTTAACAGTCGGGTAAACCTCTTTCTGTGGAGGTTTTTTCTACTTAAAATAACGGAACTTAGCCGTTAATAACACTTTAAAAATGTTAAGAAGTGTTGCTAAAAAGAGATATTTACAAAAATGTTATTATCAAAATCATGATGTTGAATTTTACTCAACTTCGGTAAATGAAGGTTACACTTCCTATTTTAAAACAGCAAGTTGTAACCTTCAACACCTCATAGAAACGACTAATTAAAGGCCGTTTTCTAATTGGAAAATCATTTTTTCTACCGTAACGTCAAACTCAAAAGTAACCACCACATCTTGCTCGGTTACTTGCTGCTGTACTTTGACATTGCTAAAACGTTCTTTGGCTTTGCTAACTAAGTCATCTGCAATTTGCTGAAAGTTTTCACCATCAACTTGCAAGATAAGTTGTGTATCTTCTTCTTCGATAACAGCACCAATATCGACAAAGCTGCCACAATCATTACAGTTGTCACTGACTTGTACTTCTTGCTTAGTAATCGTTTTTATCACTTTTATCACCTATCAATACACATTAAAACGTCAGCATAGCCCAAAAACTGAAATAAAATTTTTATATGCCTCACAATATTACCAATCAGTAATACACCTAATTGGGGCTGTCTAACCAGCGGGCGCTTAACGCTTAGTAGCAACTAACTCAAGTAACGGCTTAATCACTGCCACGGCATTTACTAAGCACCTGCATTAACTAGGCAACGGCATAAAGTTGTGATGCTAGGGTTTCGCTCATCTTTCTTTGTATGGTTAATTGCTCAAGAAATTCATTTTGCGCTAGAGCTGATGTATCTGGGACTAATTGTTGGTGCTTAAGTTTAGTCAGTAGATCACAATTCGCTAAGGTGATTTGCAAATCTTCATCATATTTTCCCCGCGTCACTACAGCTTCAGGTTTTAACGCCTGCTGTAAATGAAATTGGCTTAAACCGCTTTCATAAAAATCACCGGCATGATTAATCGCCTGTTGCTGAGATATATCGCACACTAATGCTTGGGGTTTAGGAATATGTAACTGTTTATATAATTTTTCATCAATGGATAAATTTTTATCGACTTGAAATTGCGCCATATCGCAAGCGTCATTAGACAACATAGAAAGTAGTAGCGCGAACTCGCCCCTTCTATGGTGTTCAACTGCATCATTAAGGCGATTGCCTAATTGCAGTTCGTTGACTAATGGCGACTCAATTTGCATATATTTACATCAAATTTATCAAGGTTGATATTTTATCGACCACTTAAACAAATACTTGAGCATTATTTTCGATTTTTCCTTTACTTATATTTAATTCGTGACTACTATTGCCGCCGCAATTGAGGAGGGGTTCCCGAGTGGCCAAAGGGATCAGACTGTAAATCTGACGGCTCAGCCTTCGAAGGTTCGAATCCTTCTCC
>NZ_JAUORL010000045.1:0-28034 GCF_030548015.1 Shewanella sp. 4_MG-2023 | reverse complement strand
TGTGGAGGCGCGACCCGGAGTCGAACCGAGGTCGACGGATTTGCAATCCGCAGCATAGCCATTCTGCCATCGCGCCGATATAAACATGATTTGGAGCGACATATCGGGTTCGAACCGATGACCTATACCTTGGCAAGGTATCGCTCTACCAACTGAGCTAATGTCGCGTAAATCATTTGTTTATCTTTTCAAATAAACCTGATGTCTTGTGGCTAAA
Source organism: Shewanella sp. 4_MG-2023 (assembly GCF_030548015.1). NCBI lineage: Bacteria > Pseudomonadati > Pseudomonadota > Gammaproteobacteria > Alteromonadales > Shewanellaceae > Shewanella > Shewanella sp. 4_MG-2023. The sequence goes on along the minus strand of NZ_JAUORL010000045.1, from coordinate 27,817 downwards.
ACCTTTTGGTTATAAGCCGAAGCATCCTTGTCTACGGGGGTGCATTCTACCGATTTCAGTGTCGGTGTCAATTGCTGTTTTCAACAAAATTAACTGAGTGAACACTAAGTAAACGTATTGAAGTTTTATTGCGCTACTCAGCCGTTAAGTCTTTCCATGCTGCAGAAATATAGCTCATCATCGACCAGAAAGTCAGCACTGCAGCAATATAAAACAAGCCATAAGCCACATCGGTCAAAAATTCATTCGGCTGCCAGATCAAACCAACAATCGCCGCCATTTGCGCCGCCGTTTTGTATTTACCAATCCATGATACTGCGACAACACCGCGTTTACCGATTTCTGCCATCCATTCACGTAGCGCAGAAATCACAATTTCTCGGCCGATCATGAATAATGCCGCTAAGGTTAGATAAATATTATCATTTTGCTGCACTAGTAATACTAACGCCGTGGTCACCATTATTTTATCGGCAACCGGGTCAAGAAAAGCACCAAAGCGAGTCGACTGCTTTAATTTTCGCGCCGCATAACCGTCTAACGCATCAGTTACCGCAGCAAGCCAAAAGATAAATGCCGAAGCAAAAGGGGCCCACGAATAGGGAAGATAAAACACAACAACAAATACCGGCAATAAAACAAGCCGAAATAAAGTTAATGCTATAGGTAAATTAAAAGGCATGAACGAAACCAAATAGTCAGAAGCAGCGCCAATCTTGCCTTAATTTTATCCCCCTCGCAATGCATCATGGATTGTTTGTGCCATTTCTAGGCTAATTCCAGGAACTTTTGTTAATTCAGCGACACTTGCGCCCTTCACTTCTTGAATACCGCCCAAATGTTGTAACAATAGTTTGCGCCGTTTAGGCCCCACACCAGCAATGGATTCTAGCGTCGATGTATTTCGGGTTTTCTGGCGCTTATTTCTATGGCCTGTAATTGCAAAGCGGTGGGACTCATCACGGATATGCAAAATTAAATGAAATGCTGGTGAATCACTGGGTAATTCAAAGGTATCTTCCGAGCCACCAAACACAAAGGTTTCAAGCCCTGCTTTACGACCTTCGCCTTTCGTTACCCCGATCAGTAAAGGCGCATTATCTAAATGCACACATTTTTCATCAACTATTTGCTGTGCAATACGTAACTGGCCTAAACCACCATCAATAAATACAATATCTGGCACCTTACCCTTGCTATCAATTTTATCAAATCGGCGACTTAAGGCTTGTTCCATGGCAGCATAGTCATCACCACCGGTAATGCCATTAATATTGTAGCGGCGATAATCGGACTTGTGAGGCCCCTCACGGTTAAACACCACACAAGAGGCAACGGTACTTTCGCCCATGGTATGGCTGATATCAAAACATTCCATCCGCTGGATTGGGTGACCTAGCTCTAATGCTTCTTCTAATAATTGAAAGCGCTGCTCAACGGTATTTTTGTGGGACAGGCGCGTATTAACCGCATTGGTGGCATTGGTTAGTGCTAGGCGTAAAAAGTTTGCTCGCTCACCTCTGACATGTGTTTTGATTTCAAACTTTCGTTCTAATGCCGCAGATATAGTTTGTTGTAATCTAGTTAGTTCTTCAAAGGAGTGACTTAATAATACTTCTTTAGGAATTGTGCGCTGGATGTCGGCATTTAAATAAAACTGCCCCATAAAAGAGACGAGTACTTCTTCAAGCTCAGTTTGTGCTGGCACGGTTGGATAATAGCTGCGACTGCCAAAGATTTTACCATCTCGTATAAATAATAAATGAAAACAAACGATACCTGATGCGTAATGTACCCCTATCACGTCCATATCGCCTTTGTGATTAGACACTTCTTGCTGCTCAGCCACTCGCCTTAGGGCGGTGATTTGATCGCGAAATTGCGCTGCATGTTCGTACTCTAGCTCATTGGCAGCCTTATCCATCTTCACCACTAGCTCACTGATCACTTGCTGATCTTTGCCTTTTAAAAACAGGCTGGCTAATTTCACTTGCTCGGAATATTCATCATCGCTTACGCGACCAACACAGGGTGCACTGCAGCGATCTAATTGATACTGCAAGCAAGGTCGAGAGCGCGACTTATAATAAAGATCATCACACTGACGAATAGGAAACAGCTTTTGCATCAGATGTAAGCTTTCTCTAACTGCACCGCCATTTGGATATGGGCCAAAATAATGGCCTTTTTCACGCTTAGGGCCACGGTGATAAGCAAGTCGTGGATGCTTATGGCCACTGAGCAAAATGTAAGGATAGGATTTGTCATCACGCAGCAATACATTGTATTTGGGCATGTATTGCTTGATGTAATCATTTTCGAGCAATAACGCATCGGTTTCACTGTGGGTCAGTGTGACATCAATATTGGCAATACGCGCCACTAATGCTTGAGTTTTTACATGGGGAATATTGGCTCTGAAATAAGATGATAAGCGCTTTTTAAGATCTTTTGCTTTACCAACATAAATGACTTCGCCCTTGTCATCGTACATCCGATAAACACCTGGCGAAGAAGAAACATTCTTGAGAAATAACTTTGGATTAAAACGAGATGGCATCAACTATCCTAAAATAGGTGTGAAATACCAGTTTGATTCAACACCTATTAACTAAAAAGAACTGGCATCAAGCATTTTGTAGCGAATCGCCAAACGGGTCAACTCTACATCACCACCAATATTCAACTTGGCAAATAAACGATAGCGATAACTGTTAACGGTTTTCGGGCTTAAATTGAGCTTTTCAGAAATGTCGTTGACTTTTTCACCATTGGTGATCATCAACATAATTTGAAGCTCACGTTCTGACAGGCTGCTAAAAGGGTTTTCGTCTGTTTGACTAAACTGACTCAAGGCCATTTGCTGGGCAATCTCTGGAGATAAATAACGTTGCCCCCGAGATACCTGCTGAATGGCTCTTAATACCTCAGGCTGTGTTGCCCCTTTGGTTAAATAACCAGAGGCGCCAGCTTGCATGACTTTGGTAGGAAAAGGGTCTTCAGTTTGTACGGTTAATACGATGATTTTAGCTTCAGGTTGATAACGTAAAATTTTACGGGTCGCTTCTAAACCGCCCATACCGGGCATGTTCATATCCATCAAAATAACATCAGCTTCATTTTGACGTGACCACTGCACGGCGGTTTCGCCATCCGGCGCTTCGCCAACCACTTTTATACCACGCTCATCTTCCAATAAACGTCGAATACCGGTTCTCACTAGCTCATGATCATCAACTAAATATACTGAAATCAACTTCAACCCACCTTAAGCGTATTCTTCCTGAATTTTTATCATATCCTTACCGTTGTAATTTAGCCTATTGAACGAGTATCGCAAAGCAATATTAACCACAATAATGGCATAATTGTTCACTCCTTATGCAACCACTAACAACTAGCCCCTGTTGGCGGTTAATTATTAGACTGTTGCGATATACAAATATAACAACCAACAAAAAACCGTAGCAGTTGCCTACTACGGCTTTTAATTTTTTGTGCTTCAAGTCATTAGAAAAAATTAGTCTTCACTATTTTCCATGAAATCATCAGAAAAATCGGTTTCCCAATACTTATAACCTTGTACGGTTGCCTGAGCTGCGGCGCCCATTAAGTTAACTTGATAGGTTTTTACACCTGTTACATCAACTGATTGGTTAGCTGAAGCTTGATCGCCACTGTCTTCATATTTAGCGCTCGCTTCTGCTTGAGCTTGGCCTTCATAGCCTGACTCTTTAAAACGTGTCATAGCATTATTATTCATAAATGCTTGCACGAATGCCATTTGCTTCCAGCCAATGCCTGCACCGACGCCTCCGGTTGCAAAACGGTAATAGGAGTTTTGGCCTTTAGAGGTGAGTACGCAAACACCGCCACCGGTTGATAATGCAAATAAGTAACTATTGCTGCCAGTGCACACGACATATCCCACAGAGCTCGCTACCGCAGCTTTAGCTTCATTGTGCTCAGCATAAATTTCTTGCAATGCGGCTTGGGTTTCTTTGCGGGCATTGGCTTTTTTAGCCTCTGGTGTATCACCTGTAGCACAGCCGGTTAACAGTGCTGGAAGCATAACCGCAGCCAGCAGCATTTTTTTACTGAAAAGCGTATTAGACATTGATATTTCCTCTGTTGAACAAGTATTGCGATATGTATTTAGCCATAGCAATTATCGAGTGTATTTAATGACAGCATTTAACAGCACATCAAGAATATGAGCCGCTTATATTCGGATCATACTCGCTATTCATCGTTTAAAATCACAAATGGCTTTTTTAGCCAATAACTGCTTGTGAATCCAACAATAACTGACGATAACAGTACCTAATTCATAGCAAAATTTTGACAAACACTCCCAACACCTCAACTTTTATTACATGCTTTTAAACTGCTACTATGTATCGCTTTCATTAAATTTAGCCTTTATTTCAAGAATTTGATCTAATTTTTCAACAAAAAGTGGCACAAGCTGCGGATCAAAGTGTGTTCCAGCTTCTTTTTTAAGTAATTCAAGCGCCTTTTCAACGGGCCAGGCTTCCTTATAAGGACGCTTACTGGTGAGTGCATCAAACACATCTGCCACTGCCACAATACGGCCATAAAGCGGTATATCCTCTCCGCTTAAACCATTGGGGTAGCCACTGCCGTCCCACTTTTCGTGATGGGTTAAGGCTATAGTTTGCGCAACATCCATTAATTCAGAGTCTTGCTCGCCTAAAATTTCAGCGCCGATTTCACAGTGCTTTTTCATTTGTTCAAATTCGTCAAAATCTAATTTGTCGGTTTTTTTTAAGATGGCATCCGATATGCCGATTTTACCCACATCATGCATGGGGGCGGCGTGCATTAATAGCTCGGCATCGTCTTCGCTTAACCCTGCTGCAAGGGCCAATATATGGGTGTAATAACTCATACGGATAACATGCATGCCGGTTTCGTTATCTTTATATTCAGCAGCGCGCCCAAGGCGGCGGATCACGTTCAATTGATTTTGGGCAATTTCAGCTGTTTTTTGCCTTACCTGTAAGGCCAACAAGCGGCTTTGACTGGTTAAGGCTAACTGGGTTTGCACTCGCCTTAATACTATCGGTGGATTAAAGGGTTTAGTGATGTAATCTGCTGCCCCTAACTCGAGCCCTTTTAATTCATCTGCCGCAGATATTTTTGCGGTAACAAATATAATCGGAATGTGCTGGGTGCGTTTATCTTGTTTCAATTGCCTGCAAACTTCAAAACCGTCAATACCGGGCATCATAATGTCGAGCAAAATGAGGTCTAATGTCATTGCCTTAGCAATTTTTAACGCGAGTTTGCCGTTCTTGGCAATTTTAATCTGATAGTCAGATTTTAATACACCGGCCAACACATCAATATTTTCAGCGGTATCATCGACCACTAAAATGGTTTGCCTTTCCATTTGAACTCCTATTAAACGCAAAAATTTTTAGTGAATAAGCCTCAATTACATGGCTGTTACTTTCTCAAGCATTTGGTTGGCAATTTCGAGACCACGATCCAACTCGTATTCCGACAATTGATATTCAAGCTGTTGATACTCATGTATTAATGGTTGTAAGTTTAAGCATTGTCCGTGGCTAATAAAATACTCTGTGGCTTCCATATCAAAATTCGATAGCATTGAAATGAGGACTTCTAAGGTTTCAATTGCTAATGACTTATTCAAAGTTTGATTTTCTAATGCAGTTTGGGCGAAATCAGCACCTATTGGTTGTAGCTTTGATAATTGCAATGGCTCTGATACTTGTGGTCGCTTAGGCAATAGCCGTTCAATGTCATGACATACTCCTTGTAACTCTATTGATAGTTTTGTAAAAACCCGCTCATAGTGTGCTTCAGATAGACTATCAAGCGTTTGTTCAAACTTTGCTGCCAATGTGGCAAGCATTTGTGCGCCAATGCTGCCAGCAACCCCTTTTAAGGTATGTACCAACCGCTGAGTCAGTTCGGTATCATTATCTATAACAGCTTGTTCAACATACTGCGGAAAAGCTTTTTGCCCTCGGATAAATCTTACTAATAATTTGTGATACAAGCTTATATCACCTTGAATTCGGCTCAAGCCTAGGGGTACGTCAATATGATCACAGGCAATTGAATTGAGGTTTAGGGCAAACTTAACAACATCGGCGTCTGTCGTTTCTATTGCCGATTTCGCTGGCTTAGTCGTGTTAGTGGCAACCGTTGGGCTTATCCATTTGGCCATAGTGATAAACATCGACTCAACGTCAATAGGTTTAGAGATATGATCATTCATCCCAGCGGCTAACGCTTTTTCACGGTCACCAGCCATGGCATTCGCTGTCATGGCAATAATGGGCAAGTGTTGAAATTGTGGCTGCAGCCTGAGTAACGAGGTCGCAGTGTAGCCATCCATCACCGGCATCTGGCAGTCCATTAACACCCCATCAAAATCTTGCTGCGCTAAACACTCAATGGCTTGTTGACCATTCTCAGCCATAACAGTATCAATTTGCTTATTAATTAATAACTCTTCAATTAACTCTTGGTTGAGATCATTATCTTCAACAACAAGCACCTTTGCTCCTACCAAAGAGGTGATCGCCTTATCGAATGGGCTTTGAACCTTAGTTCGAGGATCTGCTAAAGATTTCCCAGACACTAATGAAGATAGGCTTTGGGTTAATGTTGTTAACGTAATAGGTTTAGTTAAAATATGGTCGATGTGAACAGACATTACACTCATGAGTAGCTCTTCTCTACCAAAAGCGGTAATCATGATGAGTTTAGGTTTAAGCTCGGGCGCAAGCTCGCCAATAAACTTAGCTACATCAACACCGTCAACCCCTGGCATTTGCCAATCGATTAAAGCAAAATCTGGCTTATTACCTGCCGCAATATATTGTATAGCCTCACGGCCACTGGCAACGGCTACTACTTGTAAACCTATTGAGCCCAATAGGTTAGTCAGTATCGAGCGAGCGATATCATTATCATCAGCCAGCAACACTGATTGCCCATCAAAGCGACGTTTTTCCAAGGTATCGAGAGTCACTGACGTTGAACGACTTAACTCAAAAGGACAATACAAACTAAACGTACTTCCCTGCTCAAGCTCACTTGTTACCGTTATGCTGCCCTGCATTAATTCGGCTAAATTCTTACAAATGGCTAAACCTAAGCCTGTGCCGCCGTATTTTCGGGTAGTTGAAGCATCAGCTTGGGAAAAGGCTTTAAACAATCTTGATTGTTGTTCTTGACTCATTCCGATACCGGAATCTGTTACTGAAAAGCGAATGAAAGCCTGTTGGCTGGTTAACCTTTCGAGTTTGACTGCAATAATAATATTGCCACGTTCAGTAAACTTTACCGCGTTATTGGCGAGGTTAATGAGCACTTGCCCTAGGCGAAGTGGGTCTCCTAATAGGTTTTTAGGGATAGTATTATCAATATCAAATAGCAGCTCTAAACCTTTATCTGCGACCTTGATCCCAATGAGGTTATTAACATTGTTTAACACTGCTTCGATATCTAATTCGATATGTTCTAAAGCTAGCTTACCCGCTTCAATTTTAGAAAAATCGAGAATGTCATTAATAATCCCTAATAAGGATTGTGCCGAGCGATGGGTTTTTTCAATATAATTGCGTTGCTGAGGGGTCAGCTGGGTGTCTAATGCTAAATGGGACATGCCAATTATGGCATTCATCGGTGTACGAATTTCATGACTCATATTGGCTAAGAAATCACTTTTTGCTTGATTTGCACTATCAGCGGCTGAAATAGCGGCGGCAAGTTTAGTTTGTAATGCTCGCGCTTCATTAATGTTGATATGAACCCCACTGATCCGATCGGGAACCCCATGCTTATCAAAAGAGTAAGGTTGTCCAACGCTTAAAATCCAATCGTAACTGCCGTCTTTTCTGCGCATTCTCAGTTCATGGCGAATAATTTTATTGTCACTTGCAGCCAATGCTTGTTGCGGATTGGAGATCAAGTTTTGCTCATCGGGGTGGACTAAATCAATAAAGGTTTGCGCGCCATTGATTAATGGCGACCACTTGTCATCCTCTTGACATAAATCAGTTGGTTCATAACCTAGCATCTTTGAATACATGCGGTTAACCACGACTTGTTGCTCATTAGGATAAAAGTCCCACATTCCCATTTGCGCACTTTCTGAGGCCACTTCTAACTTTTCTTCTGATGCGAGTAACCGATTGGCAGCAATTTTTTGTTCGGTAATATCAAACACAATGCCATCAAAAAAACCTGACATGTTATTGCCATTACCGTCAAACTGAGCATTCATTTGTAAATAGCGTAGCTCACCTGAGCGATTAATAATTCTAAACTCCGCGACAATTTTATCTTGCGCTTTGATGGTTTGTTCAACCATGACTTTTAAATGCTCTATATCATTTTCAAAAGCAATATCAGCAAGTCTTCTAACTGGATGTTCACCGATAAAGTCTGCCATTTTATAGCCAGTTATTGGTTCTATGTTGGGGCTAATGTACTGTAAATGGTAATGGTTTATGTCAAAATCAGTGACTTTATATCTAAATACTGCGCCTTGAATATTCTCAACCAATGTTTGATATTGATGTTGATTTTGTAGCATCTCAGCACGGACAGTTTCTTGCTCATTAATATCTAATAGAGATAAACGGATTTCACTAAATTCACCCGCAACATCGGTTTCAACACGGGTCGATAATGAAACAATTAAGGTATGACCTGAATGATTAACAAGCTCTACACGTGCATCAGACGTATCAATGCCTTGCAACGCTTGGCTAAAGATTTGTTCGCCTTTAGCGTGCTTAGTGGCGAGTACGTCATGCCAAGTTAACGACGAGAAGTCTTTGCGGTCATAACCAGTAATCTGTGCAAATTGTTTATTGTGTTTAGTGAAGCGGCCTTGAAGATCTAATGTGGCATAAGCTACAGCAGAGTTTTCATATAAATCCCATAAGCGCTCTTCACGCTCTTGTAAATCTTGGGTTCGTATTGAAATAGTTTTTTCTAACCTTTCATTGTCAGCTTTAAAGCGCCGATGTACATGACGACTTAGCCACCAACCACCAAATGTCAGAAGCAAGCAAGAAATGGCAATAATACCAATCAGCATCACGACAATATTTCGAAAAAATAAATAGTTTCGGCTGGCTTCTTCAAGGGTCATTTCCGTCACAATACCAAAACCGTAGCGCTCATCCCATGTCCAGACACCGATAACATATTGCCCCAAGTAATTACGATAAGGCTGATAACTATAACCATCGTGTTTAAGGCTAATTTCTTTTGCTGCTAGGGTTAACGCTCCCTTGCCCCGACGGCCGTTAGCAGGTTGCTTTTCTGATAATAATCTCTGCGGATTAGTCACAGTCAAATTAAGTACTGATACCTGACCTGCTTTTAATAAACCCAGTGACACCAAGTCATTTTCATAGCGACTGTGAGACAGCATTCTTCCTTGGGCATCGACAAAGTATGATTCACCAGTGTCACCCACCGCGCCACTTTGAGTCAGCTTGGCAAATTCAATGTAAGGGTCAATACGAAGTGACAAAATGCCACTGATACTGCCATCATCTTGAGTAATGGGGCTTAAGGCAAACATGGTGAGTGTTTCAGCTTGCTTCAACCCAAATGGGTTTGATAACGCCACTTCTGATGGCATAGGTGGAGTAATGACAATATTACCGGCCAAGACTTGATTAAATAGCATCGGATACTGTTGTTTAACGATATTGATTTGACCTAAATTGCTGTCACGACTTGAAGATATATTGACTCCATCAACTGAGATAACAAAAAATCCTAAGGTGCCAAAGGCCTGACTATAACGCCCGTAAGCTTCGCGAGACCAAAGCACATGTTGATTTCCGACAAGTGGCGCTTTTTTCGAGTCTAACTTAGCTAACATTGTAGTGCGCTTAAGTAATAAAGGATTTGTAGCCACTGCACTCACTCGGTTTTGCCAGCCCAAAAACCAAGATGCCAAGGCTGCATCAGTGGTTTTAGACACCGACTCCAAGGCTAAGCCACTTTTTTGCAAGTCATGCTTATAAGCAACATTCAAACTAATTGCAGCGATAGATGAGATGAGCAGTAAGAAAGAAACAATGATGAGGCTAAAGTAAATCCTATTTTTATCGCCTTCAAAATAGCGGGCAATATCATGATTAACTTGCGCCTTTAGACGCCAAAAACACCAACCTAGTAATAGCAATAACCCAACAATGACGAGGCTTAATAATAGATTCATGTTTATTGTTCCCCATACTGTTGTGCGAGACGGTTGACCTTGAATATCACGTCGCAATGAGTGCTTTTTGAGTAATAGTTAGTTGCGTAATCTCTCAGCTTTATTGCAGTTATCGCTATAAATATTGCGTACAGTTGATGATAAGTCACTCCAGGTTATTTCGGTTCGTGGTTGGACATTTTGGCTCCAACTAAACTGGCAACAATGATCGCCATATAAAACTGACCTGTAATCGCTTCAGAAAAAGCGAAAAAACGCGCCATTGGCACTGCTGGTGATATTTCACCATAACCGACTGTAGTCAAAGTGATGTAACTGTAATAAATCACAGTCGTTAAATTATCGGTCCAATTTTGGGCTTCAATACCATTGAAAGCCACACCAAAAATCTCAATCAGCAATAGATAAATAAATGCCCAAATAAGCCCTAGTAACAGAAATATACAAATAGATCCGATAATTTGATTAGTTGAAATAACCCCGCTAAACAAGACCTGCTTAGCGGCGCGCCAGGTGGCCAAAATAAAAAAAGTTAAAATGGTAAATAGCGCGATAATATCAAGGTTCAACAATTCAAAAACTGAGCCGATACTGGCTACCACTAAGATAGTAAACATCACCCCGAAACTTGAGCGAAACCAGTGTTTATTCGCGCCTAATCCAATCACTGAAATAGACAAACTCATCACAGTTGTCGAAACAACAATGAGCTGGCCCTGTTCAAAAAACTGTTCCACAAAAGCTGAACTTAACAGCACTAACACCAACGACCCCAGTAGGTAGCTGAAGTTATCTTCTTCAGACATAGGTTTAACCATTGCAACAACTACCCTTGTGAGTTCTCTGAGTTCGGTAACACTTCATCACCATCAACTTCAGCCGTTTCAACCACTAGCCATGCTGAAAATAATTTATAACTTAAAGCTAAAATCACCGCGCCAACAAACAAGCCAACAATACCCGAGAGGATCATCCCACCGATAGCGCCTAACAAAATCACCAACATAGGTATATCAACGCCACGGCCCATCAACATCGGTTTTAAAAATGCATCACTGGCACTCACTAAAATGCTCCAAATCATAAAAATAATCGCGGTGGTTGATGATTCAACAGAAAATACATACGCAATAATAGGACCTAAAACCAAAATCGGTGGCAATTGAATAATCGCGAGTATTAGCACCAGTAACATCCAAATCCCGGTTCCTGGCACCCCGACTAAAGCAAGCCCAACACCTGCTAATATTGATTGAATAAAGGCTACCCCAATCACCCCCTGAACCACACTTCTGACGGTTGCAACGGCCAATTCAGAAAACTCTTCACCATGTTTGCCAGCTAGCCTGACTGAGACTTTATGGAACATTTGGCTTGAGCCAGATGCTTTACCCATAAACACCCCTGCGATAATGATTGAAATTAAAAATTGCAAAATTGTCATACCAAAACTACCAAAAGCACTGGCAGCCTTAGTCGAGAAGCTTTTTATTTCATCGGCATAGGTTTTTACCACATGCTCGAGATCTGCAGAGACGTCTGACCAAAAGTCATATAGTTTCTCACCAACAATCGGGAGTTCAGCTACAGAGCTTTTCGGCGCGGGGATAACTAAAGTGCCGTCATGTATTTCTGCGACAAAGTCCTGCGTGCTTGAAACTATCGCACCTGAAAATAAGTAGGTAGGTACCAATAATATGGCTAAGGCCAGCAAGGTAATTAACAGGCTAGATTTACTCACCGACAATCGCAACTTGCTACTGATAAATAACACCACTGGATACAGCGCAATGGCGATAATACCGCCCCATAAAATGGGCATAATGAAAGGCTGAATAATCTTAAAACACCATATGACCATGATAAAAATCAGGGCTATTTTAATCGCGGCATCCACTGCCGCATGAGTAAACTCTTTCGAGCTTGATATTGGTTTATCACTCATAACTTATCTATCCCTAATTAAATGCTGTTGCGTTTTAAAATTAAACCTTAGTTAATGTATTGACACCTTTATGAACATCGAACTTATTGCAGTGAAAAGCCATCACAACAATAGGTGATTTTTCAGTAAACCTAGTATTGATAAACGAGAAAATTTGATTTCCGCCATTAAATCAACACTTAGCGTTCAATAAAATATAGCCTAGCGGCTACAATAAAACCGCCTAATCATGATTAGTTTGTAAGAACTTCCAATTTCTGGTTTCTAAAAAAAATGAAGCCACAACCATATAAACACCGACAATAAATAACTGCGCAATACGAATATAGAAGTTGGTTGCGACATCGGCATCTGTTGACGAAGCCGTCGAGCCGACAACCACTAGCAAGGCTGAAAATATCCCCGCAAAAATAGGCGCTTTAGCAGGATCATCATAAATTTTTTGTGCAAAAAATAACGCGGCTATCATAGTGAGCCCGATATAAAACGCTAACTCAGGCACGACAACTAACATGTTATAAAAAATAATCGCCAGCACACCACCTATGCCATTAGTGAGTAATAAAAACAAACTCACTTTAACGCTCTTAGTGCCGGCCGTTTGCAAAGATAAAATTGCAATAAATATCATGGTCAGTAATGCGCCGGTCACCTCAAATAAAAAGAAAAAGGTGATCACCGGAAATGAAATAATTAATGCCCTAACTGACTCGTAAAGCCGCTCGTCATTAGATAATTCTGACTCAGAATGAGTTTCTTTTTCTGGTGCTAAATCAGGCAACAAAATATGCAATAAAGTAAAAATGATGACCGCCACCACGCCTGAAAAGCTTAAGCCGACACCAAAAAAAATCGCCGCACCTGGATGTAAAATCCCTAAATAGGGTAATACTAATGTCGAGACAATTAATATAGTGGCGAAAAAATTCCACTTGGGATCAGAAAACAGGTAATAGGCCCATAGCATCATTAATGCGAGTAATGGCAACAGTACAAATGGATATTGAACCGGCCCAAAACTCACCATCCAAGCAATGGCAATAGTGACCACCATTGAAATAAGCAATTCGTAAATGGTTTGCACTGTCGGCACCACTCTATCAACTAAAAACTTAGCGACAAACACCGGTAGTATAAAAGCTAATTGCCAATCAAACACCGCAGCTATGGCCACTGCAATGCCTATCCCCAAAGTGAAGCGTAATACTCGACGGGTAAATATCGCCTCAGCAAATTGAGCATTAATGGCTTTAAAGGCTAGCTCGCTATCTAACATAGGAGAACCAGCTAACGACTCGGATCCAAAACTTACCAAATAAGTTCATCAGTGAATTTTCTTCGGTATACACCATGACATCCGCTTGACCGCCGACACGTCGCAACCCTTTAGCCTCTTCGTCATCAAAATGAATGGTTACAGGAAATCGTTGAGACTGCCTTAACCAACCTGTTTGGCCTGTTGTTTGAGCCAGCTTTCCCGTTTGTTCACTTTGTCCCCAATCAACACCATAATCGATATAGGCTACTTTCCCAGTAAAAACCTCACCCGGAGCATAATCCAGTGCAAACTCGACTTTATCGCCCGCTTGCATATTGCCTAAGCTATTTTCTCTAAAGTTCGCTTCAATCCACACATCTTCAGATGAAATAAAGGTCATTACCGGTTGACCAGCGTTAGCATAAAAACCTTCTTTTAAACGAAAGTTTGATGCCACGCCATCGGTGGGCGCTTTAATTTCGCTGCGTGCCAGGTTAAGTTCAGCTTGCTCTAAGGCCAATAACGCTGATTTTACCGCGGTATTGTTTTCACCTTCTGAGCCCAACCTTTCTTCTGCTTTGGCTAAATCTGCTTTAGCACTAGCGACACCCGCTTCTGCGCTAGCAAGTTCCGCTCTAGCATTGTCGGCATCAGCCTCTGACATCACCTGCTGCTCAACCATGGTAAAAATACGCTTAGATTGTACTTTTGCATTAGTAAAGTTTGCCTCCGCATTAACAACCTTTGCTTTTGCAGCGGTGACATTAGCGGTTAAAGCTCCCATATTTTGCCCAGCCTGCGTCACATTTTGCTCAGCGGTAAATAATGCAATCTCATAATCTCTTGGGTTAATTCTCGCAAGCACCTGCCCTTTACGGATCAAGGTATTTGGCGTGGTTAAAATTTCAATTACCTCCCCTGAGACTTGCGGGGTAATGGGGACCACAAAACCGCGAACTCGACCTAAATCAGTTGAAGGAATATAACGATCAGCAATAAGATGGAATACAAACAAAAAAGCGACCACTATCAGTATGATATTGGTCGCTTTTCTTATTTTCTGATTTTTGGACTTATCCGCTGCGCCATTAGCAACATGAATGTCATCTGTAGGCGTTGATAAAACGGCTTGCTCCGGTGTATTTGCCCGTAATTCAGTGGATGAAATATCGTTATGCTTATCTGCCATACCCTTCCCTTGCATTGAAATCAATTGCATTACTTTTTTAAATTAACGGCTTGCATGAGCCAATAATGTTAATAAATAGTAGAGTTGTTACATTAACGTCAGTATAGGATTATTTTTGCTCAAAACTCAACACTCTAGCTCAATGAACAAGCAAGAAAGCTGTGTTTAAGCCCTTTACTTAAGTTATTGATTTAACATTTTGATTTTAACTAATGATTTGAACGGCCTTTTGAGAAGGCCCTTGCCGGGGGAATTGCATTAAATTGCGATGTATATTGTTACTATTACTACTTAAGAATCTATTTTAAATTAAGTGTATTCTTTAAAAGCTGCTTGGCTTTAATTGCCTAATATTAAAAAAGCAAAGCAAGACCTTAATTTCACCACTAAAAATCTAACATCTGCAGCTGGTAATAATCTGCCCATTTTTCACGCCAGATAAAGGTTTAGAGCTTATAGATTAAGCCCTAGCCAGATTTTTAACTTTTTTGTATATCGCTCTTAATGGCTTAATTTTTGAAAATTGCATTCTAATCGTCTCAGCAAGGTATTTTTTATTTTTAAACCGCTTAAGACCATTAGGCGCAATCATTTGGTTTGTATCAACACAATAAACAAACTTGTTAGACCGATTAGCAATTTCAATTGCTTGCTGATAATCACTTTCGATAAATAACACATTTGGGCTACGCTTAAAGTAGTCTGCCTTATGGGAAAAATAATCTACTTGGGCCCGTCTTGCGGCTTTTGAAGGCAAATCTAACATTTCTAGTTTGTTATAATTAACGCCATGTTTTGCCAGCCATTGCTCAGTATGTGGTCGAAATTTTTCTAACCTATTAGTTATCAGCACATCAACTTTCATGGTTGGGATAAATCGAGGAGTCGCATCAGCGAGAAACTGAATATATTTCTCCCCATCATCATTTTGTTCCTCAGTTGGATCCTGGCACAGAACACCATCAATATCGACACAAGCCTCAGTCACGATAGGATGATGAAATAAGTTCCATTCAAAAACCCGTGGAAAGTCCACATGCTCAAAAAAGATATCAACTTTGTCACTGACAAGCGCAGTGGTGTAAATCGCAGCTGTGGTCACCTTGCCTTGGAAGCTGCTAGGTATTTTGGCTAGCGCATCTATCATCGAACCACCAGTTAGAATGCTGTCATCGACAATTAAAATGTTGCTTGCTTCATGGGGGAAGTTTAAGGCTTTTTTGGCATCACGAGTAATGCCTTTACCTAACTTATCATTGCGAATAAAAGCAGGTAAATCGATACAGTTAGCATTGAGCAATAACGCCACCATATATGCAGGTACCATTCCACTTCTTGGAATACCTACAATTAAATCAAAGTCTTGTTGATTGATTTTGTGAATATTATTTTTAATATCATCACTCAAATCACAAAAGGACTTATAATTCATAGCAAACTCCAATGTTCATAAATTACAGCCTGATGCTTCAAAGCAGACGCTGTTAAGCTTAAATTCTACTAAATACTCATAGAGTATTGGTCCGTAGCCGCAACTACTATGCCGCCCAATACATACCGAATCATTAACCTATGTTGTTTGAGTAAAGTTCAGATTCGATCCCTCAAGACTCTACTCTAACTAATGCAATTTATTGAATTTAGCCATAACAGCATGCTTTATCAATTGTAGCTTGGTCTAATAAAATACAAATAACCCTTTAACAGCCTAAATTAAAAATACGCCATAAAAATGACAGTTTTAAGTCTAAATCAGATTAGTAAATTATCAAATCTACAAATATCAACAAACAGGATAAACATCAACCTTGACTGTAGCACTACACAGTTTCAGCCAATGAACAATTAAGCGGGTAAAAAAAATGCCACAGATAAAAACAGATATTGTCTCATATAATCAATAAGTAAGTGACTCATTCAAAAATAGACACACTATATATATATTTTATTAAAGCAAAATAACGACTCAAGATGATAATTATTTCAACCATAAGTCGTAGCTAAGAGTTGAGTTCAATTCACTTCAATATGAGTAAATCGCGACAAGCTTCGAAATTACCAATTAAAGCTGATCTTAATCATAAAATTAATTAATTTCAGTTTTAAAATCTAACCTCTAGAACTTCTTATTTTTTATTGTCTATCTTGAGTTTTATTACCCTGTGGAACTTCAAATTGACTATCATGATTTTGTTTTTCAGAAACTGAAATTACTTCATATATATAACGTGCTAATGCCTCTTTTTCCACTCAATTACTATGTCATCGACCATACGAATTAAAACTGAAATACGCCAGCTAAGTATTCTTTATAGCGTTAACCCTGCATGAGTAGCTCATCACGATACTTCATGGCATCAGCCGAAGTAATATCGTTAACGCAAATAGCTTAGGTATCTTTTTGATGATCGATTTCCTATTTTGGGCAGCAACTCAACGAAGTGACGGGGTCTTTGCGCAAGCTGGTTAATAGATGCAGGTTAATAAGTAGTGGACTAAAACCTGATTTCTCTTTTGAGGTAACAAATGCTGCCAATGCATTATTCAAGCTCATAACTGGCAGTGGTTTGGCTACTGAGTAAGTTTCACTGTGTTGTGGCAGCTTAGTGTCTCTGATGGGGATACTAAAACTTGCTGGCTTTGTACTGATGGCCGACTTGTTTTTCTCAAACTCACTGCGAAGACTGTTAATCACTTCATCAACATAACGAATAAAGTCATTAATACAGATTTGATGATCTATGGCATTGATGATTTTTTTGAGTGTACTTGCTACATCGATATAGCGCCTATATTGCTAATATGGCTTCAGCAAAGCCTAGGGTTAACAAAGATACTTTTACATCAAAAGGAAAGCCTTTATCACGTAAATATGTGGCTAAACAGATACGTGTGAGGTACACGTTAATAGGAGCTCTGCTGATGCGAAAAGCAGGGATATTGACTGAGTCAATCCTCTCAAGGAAGATAAGTGACTATAAAACAGGCACTTCAAACACTAGACAATAAAGTAGTTTTGAATTGATAGTATTAATCTTCAATATTTTTAGTAAGTTAAACGAAAAAAGGCTCATCATTTCTGATGAGCCTTTCGTCTTAAATATGGCGGAGAGATAGGGATTTGAACCCTAGATGGGCTACAAACCCATGCCGGTTTTCAAGACCGGTGCATTCGACCACTCTGCCATCTCTCCGAACGCCGAGAATAATATAAGTATCAGACCTCGTTGTAAACCGGAATTTATAAAAAAACATTCAAATGCTCATCAAATAAGCTTTTAAGACATTTTTCCACCTTTGTTGGCTCATTTGCTAATCAGGTGAGTTAAAATCACCTTCTACACCACTGGATTCCCTCACCTTTTCTATCAACAAACACGCTTTTAGCGATTACATTTTGTTTAAAGAATTACGCTAAACCCCAAATAAGAAGCAGCAATGGCCTTGAATATAGCAATCCAGTGTCATATTTTTCCAGCAAGCCCATAGATAATCCGCAAAGCATCGAACATTTCAATGATATGACGATAATATATGCTAAAATCGCTTTAACTATTTCTGATACTTAAAGCTATGACCACAACTTTAATTTCTATACCCAAACTTGCTCCTCAGTTTACGTTACCTCAATCTTTACCTTCTACTGCTTATCTAAGCCATTTATTGTTGGGACAAGAGCGTTGTTTAGATGCATTTAATTTAATGACTAAACTTGCACACCAACATTTATTTGTCGCTGATTTTGCGGGTATTGAGCGTGAACTGTTTATTAAAGCCCTTGTGAGTCAGGCTAATACGCCATCAGATTCCTTTTTGGTTGCGACTAAAAGCCAAGATGAAAATCACAATTTTAATTTCCGCTGGCAGGCTGAGTTACCGGCAGAGAATGTTGGCACTGTTGCGCATCAAAATACCCTTTACAGCTATGTTAGTGGCTCTATTCGCCGCGCTGATCTAGTCGGTAAAATGCATAAGACTGATAAGTCTAGCCAGTATAAAGCTGGCATTTTAGCCTCCAACCATTTCGTTTTTATTGATGCTAACTCTTTATGGAAACGTGAAGGCCTGTGGGATTTTGTCATGCAGATCCTCGAGCATAAACAATATAAAATTAGCAACGATATCGCGCCAATCCCACTCAATTGTAAAATTGTGCTAATGGGCTCAGCTAACTTGTTTACTCATTTAAGAACTGAAGACAGAGTTTTTTATAAAAACTTTCCACTGCTTGGCGAGGTTAACTCAGAAATTGATTTAACTAAATATAATGAAACTCAGTACCTGCAATGGCTAAATAGTTTAGCTGATGCCTATAACATTCAATTAGAGCCATCAAGCTTGATACCGCTATTTAATTACAGCGCCAAACTTACTGAGCATCAGCAACGCTTAAGTTTATCAATGCTGCAAATAGTTCAGGTACTGACTCAAGCTAAAGCATACTCTAATAGTGCTTCGCTCAATTCAACTGCCATAGCAAAAGCTCTTAGACAGTCAAAGTCACGCCATGACAGTTCTGAGGTTTATTCAGCACAAAACTTTGATGATAATTTCATTAATCTGCAAACGAGCGGTGAAATAATCGGCCAGATTAATGGCTTAACTGTGATTGACACTGATGATTCAAGTTATGGCGAGCCGGCAAGGATCACTACCTCTGTCCATTATGGTGACGGTGAAGTGATTGATATTGAGAGGAAATCAGAGTTGGGCGGTAATATTCATACTAAAGGTATGATGATCCTTTCAGCTTCCTTGTACCGTATTTTTGGTCGCGATGTACCTTTGCATTTAAATGCCAATATAGTGTTTGAGCAGTCTTATCAAGAGATTGATGGCGATAGTGCCTCTTTAGCTGAGTACTGTTGCTTAATGTCTGCCATTGCCGAGCAGCCGATTAACCAAGCATTTGCCATTACGGGCGCACTAGATCAATTCGGCGCGGTGCAAGCCATTGGTGGTGTGAATGAAAAGATCGAAGGCTTCTATCATTTATGTAAGCGACGTGGCTTAACAGGTGAGCACAGCGTTATTATTCCTAAATCGAATGTGCTACAACTAAACCTTGAAACCGAAGTTATTGAGGCCGTTGAAAAAGGCTTGTTTCATATTCATGCAATTGAGCATATGGATCAAGCTATCGATTTATTAATGAAAGCTCCAGCAGGGGTAAGAAACGAAGACAATGATTTTCCTGCTGAATCAATTTATGGCCAGGTCCAAACACGTTTAGAAAAAATGGCTGGCCACGATGATGAAGAGCTCGAATTAAGCTTTTTACAAAAAATATTAATGAAATTAAAGATATTATAGTGATCGGAGTTGTTTAGCTTACACGTGTTCGCTATCTTGTCAGCCTATTCGTAATAAAGTGGTAAATATTTAAATGAAAAGAGCTAACAGTTTCACTAAAGAAGAGCTGATCGCATGTGGTAATGGCAACCTTTTTGAGCCTAACTCACCACGTCTGCCTGTCGATAATATGTTGATGATAGATAGGATCACAACCATTAATGCTGACGGTGGTGAATATGGTAAAGGCGAAATAGTCGCTGAACTCGATATCACCCCTGATTTATGGTTTTTTGACTGCCACTTTAATGGCGATCCTGTGATGCCAGGTTGCTTAGGTTTAGATGCCATGTGGCAATTGGTTGGCTTTTATTTAGGCTGGGAAGGCGCAGAAGGTAAAGGGCGCGCACTTGGGGTTGGCGAAGTAAAGTTCACCGGGCAAGTATTACCGGAAGCGAAAAAAGTCACCTATAAGCTCACTTTAAAACGAAAGATTCACCGTAAGCTGGTTATGGGGATTGCTGATGCCACTATGGAAGTGGATGGCCGTGAGATTTACTCGGCTACTGATTTGAAAGTCGGTATTTTTAAGGATACCTCGACCTTTTAAGCATTTCACTGAATATGAATAGTAATCACTGTTAGCTAATGTTGCTTCGGGTTAACTTAGCTAAACGGCATTATTTTGCCCTCAATCAACACCCTGAGGGCAAAGATATTAATATGATGCCTTTTCATTTATTTATTAAACAAACCACTCATACGTCCATCTACGCCTTCTCTCCAACCACCTAACCATTGAGATTTAGAATCTAAAGTTCCGTAAGGGCAAAGCTCCTTAGAGCGCCCTGCAATACCTGCTTGGAATCCCTTAGAAAAAGCTCTATCTAACTTATCTCTTTTTTGTCTTTTCATTAACACATCCTCATTTTGTTAATCAAGAAGCGTTCGCTTCAGCATTAGAAATAGGTGAAATTTCACACAAGATCAATGCAAAAATATGACAAAATTATGTGTTTTTAATTAAAGTATTGAGATAAAAAGCAAAAAAAAATCGAGGAATAATCCTCGACTTTTAGTTCAAAAAATGCTCTCTACTTAAGCTTGCGACGACGTAACCAAAGTAACGGCAGAGCGAATAACCAAGCAAAGCTAGCCGCCCCTTTTCTTACATAGGGCTCATCTTCTACGTCATCACTTTCAGTACAGGCTTGTTCGTTACCTGATACCGGTTTCATTACCACCATACGCGGTAAATAAGACGTTACAGGGTCGCCATTACCATTTATTTCAAATAACGGTAGGTTAGTGTCTTCATCAAGAATCAAATTACCATCGGTATCAAATTGGTATAAAGGTTTACGAATAAATGCTGTACCTACAATGGTGCCGTCTTCATTGATGTCATTGGCCTCAACCACATATATTTCACTGTCATAGCTTAAAATTGAGCCGTCACCATCAATAACCTCAACCGGATAACGAGTCCATTTACCATCAGCATCTTGCTCATAGCCTTTTGACTCACACGTTAAAGTCGCATTAAGGTTCACAAATTCATCATCACCGATGTTATAAAGAAAACCTGCTTTTGGTCGCGGCTTATCTTTATCATAAGTGACCTCAATATTACCAACCACTTGACCTGCATTATTAATGGCTTTTGGGTAACTACTTAGCTCTGAAATACCTGAATCTTGAAAGTCACTAGGTACTACGATTTCAGCAGATGGGTTGTTAATATCGTAATAGAAGAACTTATCTCGTAAAATTCCACTGACATATTTATAAAAAGTACCAATGACAATACCATTATCATTAATATCACGTGCTATTGAGTTATAAACATCGTCACTGAAAATATCAGTATCAATCCACTGATACTCATATTCACCTGCGGCATTTTTCACCCAGTAGGCGGCATCTTGATAAAGATCATCCGTTTTACCATTACGGTAAACGTGTGAGCGCCCTACGACGACATCATTGTTGTTAACACCTAAAGCTTGAGCGGTATACACCAAGGTTGAATCTTCATCAGGGGTTAAACCTAACTCCAACTCAATGACGTTTTCTGCAGGAATCGTATTATCATCAGCAATTTGCCATACATGGGCACGGGTTTGATACTGAATGTTACGACGACCATTTGCAGGGAACTGATCGGCCTGCACGCAAATTTCAACTGGCGCAGGAGAGTCTTCATCAGCATCTAAATCTGCGTCAATACAACTATCGATTCGATCTGAGCTAAATTCAATAATGTCAGTACTGGCATAACCTGCCACCAAATTATTATTGTTAATCGCCGCAGCTGCTGACCAACCACCTAACTCAACCACAAAATCGTCATCTTCACGAATATAAGTTTCGTAAGACGGTACTAATTCAAGTTCTGCGCCATCAGGCGTTACGGCAACACCACGAAGTTCAAAATCGCGATAGTACCAAAACTCTTGGTCTTCATCACTACCAACATAGTCGATAGTTTTTTCAGGCGCAGTATATGAACCAACTTTGTAATTGTTGTCATTCATGCCATAGAAAAAGGTATCAACCGAGTTGATAATTAACTCGCCTTCATCATCAACATCGGTTGGTGCTGTAGTGCCATTAACGCTATAGAAGTTTGGATACCAAGCTGACTCAGCATCGTTTTCTTCCGCTGTGAAAGTAAAGTTATTTGCCACCAGAGGCAAAAATACTGAATAAATAATGGTTTCTTCAGGTGCGATACCATCTTCTACATCAATAACGTCATTGTCATCTTCGTCATCATCGACAGATAGTTTTTTCTTACCTTTAGAAACACCTACAAGTTCATTGTTGGCATTAACAGCCATGGCGTAACCACTTCGGGTACCGTCTACTGTGCCTTTAAGATCAAAATCTTCAATGTTTACAATTTCATATACTGGAGCGGCATGTACACTTCCGATAGCGCCAAGCACACTCAAGGCAACGACAGATAATGCCTTATCAAACTTCGACTTCATTATAATTCCTATTATTATTATACGCTTACTTCAGTGATTCGAGTTCTTCCCAACGCTCGAAGCAAGTGTCCAATTCCTGTTCTTTTGTCGCCAATGCTTTAAGCACTGAGTTGACGGTATCTTGTGGTTGGCTATAAAAATCAGCTGAAGCCACAGTATTTTGTATTTCTTCTACTTCTTGTTCTAACTTTTCCATTTTACTCGGTAGTTGTTCGAGTTCACGTTGAAGTTTGAACGATAATTTTTTAGGTGCTGTACTGGCAGCTTTAGTCTGCTTTACAGGCTTAGTTTCTACTGGCGCAGGAGTTTGGACAACAGATGTTGCTGCTTGTTCCTCAGAATAAAATTTAGCGCCCTGAGAGACGGCATCATTGTATCCGCCAACATACTCATGCCAGTTACCATTACCGGCAAACCACCAACTACTGGTCACGGTATTATCAATAAATTCCCTGTCGTGACTAACAATCAATAAGGTCCCTTTAAAATCAGTTAGTAAGGACTCTAACAATTCTAGGGTCTCAATATCAAGGTCATTGGTTGGTTCATCGAGAATAATTAAGTTTGCAGGTCGCAATAACAAGCGTGCTAATAGCAATCGGTTTTTCTCACCACCTGATAACGCCTTAACAGGGGTACGTGCACGCATAGGTGAAAACAAGAAGTCTTGTAAGTAACTTAATATATGACGATCTTGACCGTTAATCGTAACGGTTTTCTTACCGTCGCCTACGTTTTCTTCAACGGTTTTTTCTGGATCTAACGCTTCACGGTATTGGTCAAAATAGGCAACTTCGAGTTTGGTACCGACTTTAACTTCACCTGATTGCGGCGAAAGCTGCTCAATTAATAGCTTAATTAATGTTGATTTACCACAACCGTTTGGCCCGATTAAGGCAATTCTGTCACCACGTATAACCGTTGAACTGAAGTTTTTAACTAAATCTTTATCAGGTAAATTGTAATTAAGATTATTAATATCAAATACTAACTTACCAGAACGCTCAGTATCACTGACGTTCATCTTGGCATTACCTTGACGATTCAGGCGCTCACTGCGTTCATTTCTTAATGCTTTAAGGGCGCGCACTCGGCCTTCATTACGGGTACGTCTGGCTTTTACCCCTTGACGGATCCAAGTTTCTTCTTCTGCTAATTTTTTGTCAAAATGGGCATTTTGTTCCGCTTCAACACGCAACCACTCTTGCTTACCTTCTAAATAAGCATGGTAATTACCCGGCCACGATGTCACTACGCCGCGATCTAAATCAACAATGCGTGTTGCCATACGATGAATAAAGCCACGGTCATGACTGACAAACACGATAGCGCCTTTAAAGTTTAATAAAAACTCTTCAAGCCATTCAATGGTATCAATATCAAGGTGGTTGGTCGGTTCATCAAGCAATAATAAGTCCGGTTCGCTAACTAGGGCTCTTGCTAATGCCACTTTACGCTGCCAGCCACCTGATAACTCACTAAGGGGTTTATCGGGATCTAAGCCTAACAATTCACAATTTTGAATAATACGAGAATCTAAATGCCAGCCGTTATTATGATCTAATGACTCTTGCAAGCGCTGCATTTGATTGAGCATCTTGTTCATTTCATCAGGTTCAGCGGTAGCAACGTCATGTGAAAGCTTATGATAACGCTCTAGCATTTCACCAATTTCTTTTAATGCTAAAGAGATATATTTATAAACCGTGCCGGTTTCAGCTTTAGGCGGATCTTGCTGTAGTCGACTGACATTCACATCAGAGGCAATATTAAATTCACCGTCATCAAGTAATACATCACCTGACAGCACTTTCATTAAACTTGATTTACCCGCCCCATTTCGGCCTACGATACACACTCGCTCACCAGGTAAAATAGTGAAATCAGCATTTTTCAATAACGGGGTATAGCCATAGGCTAAAGAGCCATTATTAATACGAACTAAACTCAAGCGACGCTCCTAATAAATTCTGTTAACTGCTGGGCATCAAAGGGCCAAAACAATTCTTTTTCATCCATAACTAACACTGGTATAGAGATGCCATAACGGCTTGCCAGTGTGTCATTATCGCAAATATCAATATGTTGATAGTCAATGCCTAATTGCTCAACTAACGCTTGAGCAATTTCACACAGATGACAGCCATCTGTGTGATATAAAATTAGGCCTGCACTGTCTGTTGTTGGGTTAGAACTCATACCTTTAACCTTATAGCTTATTTAGCGTAAGGAGACTTAGCATGGGTAATTAACCAAGTATTATGGATGTGCGGATTACGCTTATAATCCAATGGTAATGTTTGACTATCGATATTTTTAATGTCCATTTTATATTGGCTTAAAAGCTCGATATCCATTTTAAATTTACGCTTATTATTCGAGAAAATAATTTCGCCATTAGGGCTTAATACTTTAATCAAATCAACCAGCATTGCCGCATGGTCTCGTTGAACGTCCCAGCTATCTTCCATTCTTTTTGAATTAGAAAAAGTTGGCGGATCGATAAATATCAGATCGAATTTCTCTTCACAATCTTTCACCCACTGAATACAGTTAGCTTGGATGAATTGATATTGCTTACCTGATAAATTATTTAAATCAAAATTCTCTTTTGCCCAAGCAAGGTAAGTATTTGACATATCGACTGTAGTGACAGATTTAGCCCCACCTAATGCCGCATGTACCGATGCAGAGCCTGTGTAAGAAAATAAATTCAGCACATTTTTACCCGCTGATTTTTCACCAACTAATTTACGGGTCAAACGATGATCTAAGAATAAACCGGTATCAAGGTAGCCAGTTAAATTTAACTTAAACTTAGCGCCATACTCTTGGGTAATGATCTCCAGCTTTTGTTGATCAAGCTTTTGATACTGGTTGGTGCCCTTTTGCTTTTCACGGGTCTTTAAGGTAACGCGATCAGGGTCCATATTTAATGCTGCAGGCAATGAGAGTAATACATCGGTTAAACGACGCTTTGTCACCGCTTCAGGAATAGTCGCAGGCGCAGAGTATTCTTGAATAACCACATAATCGACATATTTATCAACTGCCACATTGTATTCAGGTAAGTCAGCATCATAAATGCGGTAACTATCAATACCTTCTTTTTTAGCCCACTTGGTTAGTTGCTTCATATTCTTTTTAATACGATTAGCAAAAGCAGGCGAGATATCTGCAATATCAACACCTTCAGGCAACACCGGCATTTCACGGCGAGTGCTTTTAGCATGCAAAGTATATAAGTTAAAGCCACACTCTAGTGCACCGTTAAACATCTTCATTTGCTTATCGGCTTTTAGCTTTAATGCTGAGAGTAATTCAATATCACTACACAACATGGCAATTTTCCAACCGCCAAAGTCTTTCTTAAACTTATCGCCAAGCTTGTAATACAGCTTCAATAATTCCGTAATGCTACCTAAACGCTCACCATATGGTGGGTTTGAGATTAAGAAACCCGCTTCTACTGGTGGAGTAACATCAAGTGCATCTGAAACACTAAATTCAATTAAATCAGCAACACCGGCGTTTTCTGCGTTTTGTTTTGCAAGCGCTACAAGGTGACCGTCAATATCAGAGGCAAAAAACTTTAATGCGCAGCGAGTTTTACCAAGACTGGCTCGGGCTTTTGCTTCATTTAAAACCCCTTGCCATAGGGTATCGTCATGTTGATGCCAATGCTCAAAACCAAAACGGGCGCGTTTAAGAGCTGGAGCAATATCTGCAGCCATTAATGCCGCTTCGATAACAACGGTACCACTGCCACAAAAGGGATCTAATAATGTAATTGGATTTGCTTGCCAACCACTTCTTATAAGCATGTTAGCGGCTAAGTTTTCTTTCAGAGGTGCTTCACCGGTTATTGATCGGTAGCCACGTTGGTGTAAAGAAGCGCCAGAGAAATTAACTGAAAGCGTTAATTGATTATTACGATAATGGGCATCAATTCTAAATTCAGCATTGACGCGTCCAACATCAGGTCTATCTAAACCATCATCGCGAAAACGATCCACAACCGCATCTTTGGTTTTTAAAGCGCCAAACTGGGTATTATTAATAAAGCCGCCAGTACCGTGAAAATCGATACTGAAGGTACTATCGTTTGAGAAGTGAGACGGCCAATCAATACTGTAAGCTGCGTTATAAAGTTGCTCAGCAGATTCACAAGCACCTTTATAGATAACCACAACAATTCGGCTAGCAAGTCGAGTCCACAATGTAATTCGATAGGCAAGTTCTAAAGGCGCAGAAAAATACACACCAGCGACGCTTTCCTTAACATCAGTAGCACCAAACTCTTTAAGCTCATTGGATAAGCTATATTCAAACCCCTTTGGGGCAGCAGCAAAAAAATTTAACATGGATAGACAGTCATCAACTCACAGATATAATTAAGCATGCATTATATACCTAAACCGATATTAGGTGTGAAAATGTCTGTTAATTGCCACATTTTATACAATACATTACCGATATAGCCCTGTATTGGTGAGTAAACTTTCATTTCTGTTTCAAAACTACGGCTATAACAGGGCTATCTGCCTTATAAAGCCGCTATTTTTTGCTATTGGTGCTCAGTAAGTCAGCAAGCAGTAATAAAGTTGTCATTATGACTTGCCAAGAACAAGATTGGCCGTTATAGTCTGCCCCGCTTAAACGGACGCGGGATGGAGCAGTTTGGTAGCTCGTCGGGCTCATAACCCGAAGGTCGTTGGTTCAAATCCAGCTCCCGCAACCATTTAACCTTAGTAAGCAGACAATTAGTTAGCATATAAATAGTCGGGCTCAGCTAATATAAACTGGCAAAGGTCGTTGGTTCAAATCCAGCTCCCGCAACCATTTAACCTTAGTAAGCAGACAATTAGTTAGCATATAAATAGTC
>NZ_JAUORL010000044.1:0-28713 GCF_030548015.1 Shewanella sp. 4_MG-2023 | reverse complement strand
GCTTTATTCAAAGGTGCGGTGGGGGCGTTGCCTGCATTAACAGATTATTGTGAGCATTTAGACCTAAAACGACGACAGGGGGCAGCTAACTGTCAGCGCTGGTTGTGCGCTTAATACACCATTTCATAATTTCAAATAAAAGCATTTCCCACTTGATAGATATCAAGCTTTTTTGCTGTGTTGAATTTAGTTTATGAGTTATTATTGGTGATTAATGGTGAATATTCAGTCCTTTGGCCATCAGTAAATGAATTTTGGTGTTGGCAACTCACGAAGGCGTTATGTTATAAGTTTAAAGTAATGGGTGGCTTTATATTTTTTTATAAAAGCATTTCCCACTTGATAGATATCAAGCTTTTTTGCTGTGTTGAATTTAGTTTATGAGTTATTTTTGGTGATTAATGGTGAAATATTCAGTCCTTTGACAGGGATCGTCCATCAGTAAATGAATTTTGGTGTTGGCAACTCACGAAGGCGTTATGTTATAAATTTAGAGTAATGGGTGGCTTTATATTTTTGTCAGGCAACTCACGAAGGCGTTATGTTATAAATTTAGAGTAATGGGTGGCTTTATATTTTTGTCAAACTCTGTATTGGCCCAAAATGAATTAGGTTTTTTAGTGTGGGTGATCAAAGTAAGAATAAGTAAAGAAAACCCAACAACTTTCAAAACAAATGTCAAAATCCGCACGAAAAGCTATTACGTCATCGACACATAAAGCCATATAACTTAACGAATATCTAGTTGATAATAGGAGGTGACAGTAAGGTAAACCATAATTATTTCATTGATATAGAATTATCATATAATGCTTTGAGGATAAATTTTTCAAATTAAAAATAGAGATTAATATGCCTTTTAAGCAGTATCATATTCACAATATTAGTATGTTTTTTCGTGCATGTATTACAGCTCAAACTAACACTTCAATAACGCCTTCAATCGCACAAAGAAAATCAACTGAGACTCTAGCTGTTAATTCATTACTGGCTTTATACCTTGGACTATTTACGTTATTTATGTGGTTCGAGCAATTCAGAATGCCTTATATTCACATGGAAAACTTAGAATTTTATTGGGAATTATTAAAATTAGGTCCTTTTTCTGATGCAGAAATGAACTATAGAACAGTTGCTAAGCGTGAAATTGCTGACCTTTATATCTTGCAGTGGGCCCTCTTTGTATTAATACCTTTGTTCGCTTTAATCATTTTTGTCATTGCTCGGTCTAAACTTAAACAAATGCCAATGCATGAAGCTTCTCAAGGCGGAAAACTGCCCACATTCGGCAGAGTATTGGCATTATTTATTGAAGGTAAAGCGCAGTTTATAATGTTATTTGTGATTGGTTATAGTTTTTTTGCCACGTCAGCGTTTTCCCAATGGATGATAGATGCTGCCAAGGGCCATGCGGACTTCAACATTTATAGCTTGTTTTTTCCGTTAGCATCGTTACTGCTTGTCTGGCAGTTCATTCGACCTTTTGCCACTTACTATGTAATTACAATTAACAAAAACCGTAATCATGGCCTATCGTGATTAAACAGTCCTTATCCCCAAATCGTTGTCCAGCTCGCAAATTTCAAAGCTCGTGCGGGGTTAGGCCTCGGTATTCAACCTTCTTTGAAAATAATTTTTCAAAGAAGGTTGTAGTTCATTAATTAGCTCACCCACTCTAGCTTTATGTTATAACTTCAAAATAATGGATGGCTATATATTATTCAGCTCTTAAGCTCTATAAGATGCAATTAAAAAACAAATCAACCCAACCAATTCATCTTAACCTTCCTAAAATACCGCTTAACCAATCGTTGGTGAAACATAAGGTGTTTCATCGGCAAAGGTTGGTATAACAGCGTAATAAAATGCTCTCTAAATGCCTGAAAGTTATCAGCCAATCCCCAGTAGATTTACTTCTTTATTTAATAAGCGTTAGTCCACATTCTGGCATTAATGTCAAAATGCTACCGTTGTCACTTTAAATACAATTATGGAACCAAGATTTAACTTATTGGTTATAGCTTGGTTGTTTTTTCCAAACCCTATTGCAATCCTCGTTTTGGAATTCATTCCAGTTCTATGATCACATCATTGATTACACATAGTTTCTCTGTGAGGCACCTTCTTTAAAGCTTAATTATTAGAGAAGGTTTTTTTAACAATAAAAATAATGGTGATGTGATGAAAAAACGTTTATTTCGAAACAATAAAAACTCGGCAAATAGTCAATTTAATCATACCAAAATAGGATTGAATTTAATTGGCGTATTGATTGGGAGTGCGCTTTCTGTGACTGGTGCAAACGCGGCAGTTATTGAAAATACCGATGTACAATTTGGTGGTTACATTAAAGTCGACACCATGTTCAGTGATTATAGCCATGGTGCACCAGATTCAGGGTCTATTTCTAGGCAGTTTTATGTGCCTGGGACAATATATGGCGTAGAGGGTAACGGAAATCAGGTGGTCGATTTTCAGGCGAGAGAAACACGATTTAACTTTAAAACGATTACAGATATTGATGACCATAAGTTAACCGGCTTTATCGAACTGGATTTTATGACTCATGCTGACGGTAACGAACGAGTGTCCAACAGTTATTCGCCACGTATTCGTCATGCATTTGTGAGTTTTGATAATTGGACTGTTGGTCAATCATGGACCACTTTTCAAAATCCAGCCGCTTTACCTGAGAACCTCGATTTTGTTGGCGCTGCAGAAGGCACCCCATTTGTACGCCAAACTCAAATACGCTATACCAATGGCGGCTTTCAATTATCTGTAGAAAACCCTGAAACCACCTTAAATGGTTACCAAAGCCCTAGCCGCATTCTGAGCGGTAGTGGCATGGTACCTGATGTTGTTGCACGCTATAACTTCAAAACAGAGGCTGGTGCTAAATTGTCTGTTGCTGGTATTGCAAGGCAACTCAATATTGAAACTCGCATTAGCGATACTCAATTTGATGCAACGGCTTTGGGTTACGGCGTTAGTTTTAGCGGTATTTTACCCGTAGGTGCAGATGATATTAAATTTACTGCGACTTATGGTGAAGGTCTTGGCCGATATATGGCGCTCAATTATGTCAATGCGGGAGTTATCGATGCCGATGGCGATATTGAGGCGATTACCTCTTATGGTGGTTTTATTGCTTATCGCCATTGGTGGAATGACCAATGGCGTACCAGTGTGACAGCGTCTGCATTTAGTGCGGATAATGATGTCAGTTTGATGGGCGAAAATGTTGATAAAGACTCATATTCTGGTTATGTGAATTTACTTTATTCACCCGTGAAACCATTAACTGTGGGTGTTGAATATATGTACGCCAAAAACAGTAAAGAAAACGGTATTGAAGGCGAACTTAATCGGGTGATGTTTTCTGCTAAATACGTGCTTTAGTTTACTTATAATTAGTGAGAATAGAGATATAGCGAGAACAGAGACATAACATGAGCCTGACAGCAGTCAGGCTCGATTTTAAGTACGTTTACAGGCCGATAGTAAGCTAGCCTTGTTATATACTATGTTAAAAATAAACAAATGGCCTTTGATTACCACATTAATTCATTAAATTCCTTTTCAGCTTACTAAAGTAGCGTTTAAACAACCTTTGGTGCAAAACAACTTGTTTAGCGCTCAAAGGTTGATATTGCAAGGCTATAAAGTGTTCAGTCATTTTGTCAAAATTAGCCACCAGTTGTGGTTGCTGCTCACTAAATGCTTGATGAATAAACTGGGCATAAGCTTGTGGTGGCATCGCATCACGTTGAAATCCTTTATTCGCAAGCTTTGCGCAAATAAGGTTATAGCGTTTGATGCAAGGATCTTGTTTGGGCTGCAGTTTAAACACGCCAGCAAAATAGGCAATGATAAGGGCAATGATGATAAAGCAGATGATCATCATAATAGCCACTTTACTGCTGCTGACATTGCCAAGGAGTTTGGCTAATACTTGTTGCTGGCGCTGCTCATCAAAACCCAGTACCCACACACTCCAGTAAAAATCGATGCTCGCCAGTTGCAGGCGAATATTGTTTAACCACGGAATATTTTTGACCTGTAAACTGGTAAATAGGCTGTCTTGTAAGTAACTGTCTTGGCCTGTAAACGTGGCATCAAAGCCGTCTAATACTCGCTCTGGGGCAATCATGGCGGTGGGGTCAAACCTTACCCAGCCTTGGCCTTCAAGCCAAACTTCAGTCCATGCATGGGCCATGTATTGATAAATGCTGTAATAACCGGCTTTGGGGTTATATTCGCCGCCTTGGTAACCGGTGACCAATCTGGCTGGTATGCCACTTGAACGGGCGAGAAATACTAGCGCTGAAGCGTAGTGGGAGCAAAAGCCCGCTTGGTTAGTAAATAAAAAGTCATCTATTTGCTGCTGGCCAAGCTTTGGCGGGCTTAAGGTGTAGTAAAAAGCTTGCTCGGCAAAGTAACCCATCATGGCATTGATGCGGGCTGCTGGCTGTGGGTAATCCTTAGCAAATTGGGCTGCCAACTGGCGAGTTTGTGGATTGCTATTATTAGGAATGGCCAAATTTATCTTGCTGATGTCTGGCGCGAGTTTGGCATCAAGATCGCGACTTGGATAAGAGCTCACTTGGTAACTTAAGCGTTGATCAATGTTGCGCAGTGAGAATAGCCTAAAGTCGGATAACTCGACAATGTGCTCAGATTGGCTAAAGGCCTGATCTAAACCAAACAACCATTTTTGATAGGTCGGCTCGGTGATCACTTGATAATTTAATGGCGCCGCAAGACCTGCAGCATTGGGCTCAGCGCGCTTAGGTTTATTGCCATAGGCGCTACGCTGTTCATTTTTACGATAAGGCGACTGACTCCAGCGCTGACCATCGTAGTTTTCCATGACCAGTGTGCGCCAATACAGTTGCTCATTGCTAATGAGTTGCTGCTTATCGGTGTTGTTGAGTTCATTTTCAAAACCGACTCTAAATGCCAAATCCGGCGAGCGGGTTAACTTACTGATATCCCCTAATGCTATTTCATCTGACAGACCGGTAGTGGCGTTTTTCATGCTGGGGGCTAACCACAATGGTGGCAGCCTTGGAAATACCACAAAAAGCAGTATGGCTAAAGGCAAGCTTTGGGCAAACAATTTCATCCCGAAGCGAAAGTTCACCTTGCGACTTGAATGCTGATAAATACTGATTAAGACACAGGTATTAATGATGACGACAAAGCTTAGTTGCAGGGTGTCGAGTATGGATTGACGATCTAATAGCGCAAAACCGATTAAGAAAAAGCCCACCAAAACCACGACTTTAACATCGCGCACTTGGCGCATTTCGATGTATTTAAGGGCATAGCCGAGCAGTAACAAATTAACTAATGCGTTTAGTAAACCAATTTCCTGTGATACTAAAGCCAAGGTGACAGCGGCGCCAATGGCTAGCCCTGTGACTAATACTTTGGGCGGCGCCGCCACCTTGCCAAGGTAAATCCCCACACGCCACACAAAGCAAATGGCACAAATGCCGATGCTCCATAAAGTGGCATGCTGGTATAACGGTGATAGCACCACTACATTGGTAATCAATAACCAAAAGAGGGTATTACGACCAATGTTCTCATTAAATGGGTCATTTAACTGATGTTTTAACGCCTTTGAGCCTTGGGTCATTTTCTGCTCCCCACTGGGTGTTTATCAGTAAATGCTGACGTTGACTCAGGTGTATTTGTTGACTCAGGTGTAACAGTTGGCTGAGCTGCTGAGCCATAAAGCGCAATCATTTGCTGACATTGTTTTCGATGTGACTCGCCGCTGTCTTGCTCGATAATTTGCTGGTTTAATACCAAGCCAAAAACATGCTGTGATTGAGATAAGGCGTTGACTTGCCACGCCAGCTTACTGAGTTTTTGTTCAAGACTATCACCGAGGGTGTCGTCTAAACTGAGCCACACAGGTTTGCCTTCAGGTTGGGCAAATTCTTTTGTTAGCATGCCGCGCCCTTGTGCCCATTGCTTCCACGCCACTTGTTTAAGTGACTCACCTTCAACAAAGGTTTTAAGGCCTTTATAGTCATCAACCCCAGGTTGTAATTTACCGTGTTCAAATTCGGTTTGATTGTCATTATCTAAACTGGTTAACGATACATGGGTGGCCAGCGGCGCGGCATAAATAATATGCTGGATATTTAAATCCACATAGGACCAAGTGTTAAATAACCCCAGTGGGAAACTGGATGAGACGCGAATTCTACCGGGGTTAACTAGGCCTCTGGATTGCGCGGTACAGCTGACGCTGGTATCGACGCCTTCAGCGACATCGGTAATGCGGCTATGGCGCTCATTAGGTAGATTCAAGCAAATTTGCTGGTGGCTGGTTTGGCTGTTGTCTTTGTTGATTTTACTGGATAATACAATCGGAAAGGCCAAGTTTTGGTTGGCATAAGTATCAGGCGGGGTTAATGCTGTTAAGGTTAAACCTGCAAGATTTTTATAGCTGTAAATAATGCAACTATGGAACACACTGGCCAGCAATAAACTTAAGCCGATCACCAAATTGTTTTGATAGTTGGTGCCAAATAAATACAGCACCACTATCAGCACAAACCAAGCGACGCCAAAGCCACTGGGTAAAATAAAAATACTTTTATGGCTTAAGGTAATTTGTTTGTTCGCCGGTATTCGCTTATCTAGCCACTTTGACCAGCGCTGCTTAATCGCGGCGGGGATCAAGCGTGAATACCATTTTTTTGCTGCCTTGGAATTATTCATCTGCAATTAATTTCTGCTTAGCTTATTGGGTTAACGCGTGCGAGAATTTGATCTGACAGCGCTTGCCCCTGCAGTTGGCTATTGGTTCTTATGCGGTGCTCTGCTACGCAATGAAATACGGCCTGAATATCTTCTGGTACCACATAATTACGATGATTTAATAGCGCCCAGGCTTTAGCTGCGTCTAGCAGTGCAATACTGGCCCGAGGCGATAGCCCATTGCCATCGATTTGCTGACGAGAGTATTGGGCAAGATTGATCAAATACTTAAGCACAGCATCAGAGGCACTGACTTTTTGTACTTGTTGTTGCAAGCTCATTAGCTCGGTTGGGCTTAAGCATTGTGTGAGCGGCGGGGCATCGCTGCGCTGATGTAGTCCTTTTAGCATGGCTAACTCAGCATGTTCATCTGGGTAGCCAATAGAAATGCGCATCATAAAGCGGTCAAGTTGCGATTCAGGCAGCGGGAACGTCCCTGATTGCTCAATGGGGTTTTGGGTAGCGATAACAAAAAAAGGCTGTGGCAATGTGTGTGTTTCACCATCAATGGTGATTTGTCTTTCTGCCATGGCTTCAAGTAAGGCACTTTGGGTTTTAGGGCTGGCGCGGTTGATTTCATCGGCTAATAACATTTGATTAAAAATCGGCCCTGGGTGAAATTCAAACACTTGATTTTGTTGCTGGTAAATGGATACCCCTAGAATATCAGCGGGTAACATGTCACTGGTAAATTGAATACGTTGATAGCTCATGCCCAGTGAGGTGGCTAAGGCCTGAGAAAGACTGGTTTTACCCATGCCAGGTAAATCTTCAATCAGTAAATGACCTTTAGCGAGAATGCAGGCTAGCGCCAGTTTGATTTGCTCAGGCTTACCTAATAATACCGTTTCTAATTGGCTTAACAGCGATTGTAGTTTTGTTGCTGACACTAAACACTCCGTTAGTTAACAAAAAGGGCCTAATTAAGCTATTTTGCTAACAAGTACATCGAATGGCTTACGTTAACCTGCCAAAGATAATAAAGGAAGATATTCAGTGATAAAAAATGATAGCTAAACTCTGTGATGAGTTTAACTATCGTGGCAGTGAGTTATCGGTTTCGAACACTACTCACGACAGCCTTAGTAAGTCTTAAGCGGCGTTAAAGTGGCTAAGCTATTAAGCTAAGGCTAATGGCTATTGGTTAATGACAAAGTGACCAATAAACACATTGCCGCCGTCAAATCTATCAGTAAGCAAACTTGCGTTCGGCTTCGCTGAACATAGGGGCATCGCGACCCTCTTGTTGCTGATAGATCATTCTATAGCTCAGTACGGCTTGCACATATTCCCGGGTTTCCTTAAAGGGAATGGTTTCGATAAAGCTCATGACATCCAGTTTTCCGTCAGACTCTTTTAACCAACGGGTGACCCTGTGGGGGCCGGCATTATAGGCTGCTGTGGCGAGCACGCGATTTTGATCAAACTGTTTGAGCAATTGGCCGTAATAAGCGCTACCAAGTTGAACATTATAATTTACCTTATATAGGTCATTTTTATTGTTAAATTTGAGCTTATTTTTTCGGGCGGTTTCTTTTGCTGTTGCGGGCATGAGTTGCATTAATCCGCGCGCACCCACACCCGAGGTGGCATAAGGGTAAAACGCACTTTCGCGGCGGGCGATTGCGCGTATTTCATCTATCTCAACCTGATATTTTTTACTGGCTTGTTCAAATTCGTTTTGGGCGGCGTTAGGAAAGCGCAATTGCAAACTATTCCATTGTCTGGCTTGTATGCTGGCTTCGACGCTATAATCAAACCAGCCATTTTTAAGGGCGAGTAGGCCATATTCAGCCTTCATCGCGGTATCATGGCGGCGCAGCAAATGAACCCATTCACTGCGAGCATCGCGGGTTTTATCGATGGCAATCAATTCGATAATTCTGGCAAGCCCTGGGTCATCATGAAGTTTTTTGGCAAGCAGTGGCGATGACTGTAACTTGTCATTATTTAACGCCAGCGGGGCCTTTATGGATTGGGCGGCGTAAAAACCATAAAAATTACGTGCTTGGCTAAGTTGCTTCGTTATCTTGTCTGCTTGGGTTTTATCTGTGGTTTTATTTATGCGTGCGCTCCAATACTGCCAGCGAGAGTCATCAATGACATCATCACTGAGTAAGGTTAGATAGTGTTTGATTGCTTTTGTATCTTGCGCTGCGATTGCCCAGCGCAAACGAATTTGAAATAAGTCATCAGAGTCTAAAATCGGTAAGCTTGCATCAATGTGTTCCAGTAAATCAGCTTCTTTTCTGATTAATGCTCGGCGGACAATATAACGATTAAGTTGTTGGCCTTTGATGGCATTAAAACGGTTAGCTTTATCATATTTCTTATATAATTTTACCGCTTGTTTTAAGTCTTTTCTGGCAAGTTTTCTGAGCCCAACATTAACAATATCCGCCACAATGGGCGTTTTAGAAGAAAACTTTTTGGTATTACGTAGGCTGTTGGGATCGCGATAAACTGAAATTAGTAAATCGGCCTCAGCTTTATTTTTGGTGATTTTTCTGGATAGGTATTGGGTTAAGCCATATTGGTTTTCATTAAAACTAAGTAACATTCTTGACCAAATTAATGCTTGGGTTCTTTTACCGGCCTTGGTCCATTGACTAAATAACACATCACAAGCCTTGGGGCGTGAGCGACCATAAAGCCACAGTTTTTCAGCGCCGTCATAAGCGATGTTGTTATTGCCTTGAGATAATTGAGCGCGGTAATAGTAACACTGCAAGGTGACATCATTAGGGGCGTTAGGTGAGATGGCTAAAAAGTTTTGCCACTGCTTTTTCTCGCCAGCATTTTTCAAATAGCGATAACGTAAGCCGTTATAAAGCGGAGTGGTATTAAACTGCTCGATGGCTTTATGGGCCTGAGTTCCACTCATTTTTATAATGTCGGCTACTTGCTCATGGTAATCAAGGTAGACAGTTAATGGGTAATCACCCAACTGCTTACGTAGCTTTTGGTATTGGTTGAGCTGTTGTTTATCTAGCGCTTTGCGGGCATCAAGATACAATTGTTGCTGGGGGCTTAAACTTGATTCTTCAGCATGGGCGAGATTAACGCTAGCTGACAGCCACAATAACCCTTGAAAAAATACAAAACTAACCAATATGTTGCGCATAATAATGAGAATCTCCGCCTCAGTATGACATCTTTTGCGAACCAAACTGTTTGAATCTAATTAATAAATAGTATCTATTAAGCTGCATTATCAATATTAGCCAAGTGTCTATTTTTGCTTAAGGTGTTGCCACCTCAAGCCAAAGAATAGTGCAATTAGCTATAATTGCTCATAAAAATTGCTCATAAAAACTGAATTAAAACCGCTTATGACTCTTTAGAGTCATCTAAGGCTTTATTTATTAATTGAGGATCAAGGTTTTTACTGGTTTCAACGCCCAACTTTTGCATAACATGGGCTTGCCTTATTAAATTACCTTTACCTTGGGACAGTTTATTCATTGCTTGCTGGTAGGCTTTATCGGCAGTGTCTAAAGCGCGGCCAAGTTTATCCATGTCGTCAACATAGCTGCATAATTTATCGTAAATTTTACCTGCTTGGGCTGCGATACTTTGGGCATTTTGGTTTTGGTACTCATAGCGCCAAATATTGTTAATGGTGCGCAGTGCTACTAATAAGTTGGTTGGACTGACTAACATAATATTATGATCGAGGGCGAAGTTCACTAAGCTAGGATCTGACTCCAGAGCCAGTAAAAATGCAGGTTCTATTGGAATAAACATTAATACATAGTCGAGACTTTTTAGGCCGTGTAGCTTGTGATAGTCCTTATGGCTTAGGCCTTTAATGTGTTGACGAATAGATAAAGCCAGCTCTTTTATCGCTTGTTGCTGTACTAGCTCGTCTTCACTATTAAAGAAGCGCTCGTAGGCAATTAATGACATTTTGGCATCAATCACCACATCTTTTTGTTCAGGAAGGTGAACGATGACATCAGGTTTAAAGCGCTTACCTTGATCGTCTTTTAAATCTTGCTGAGTATGGTATTCATGGCCTTCACGTAGACCACTTTCTTGTAGGACCCGCTCAAGGATGACTTCACCCCAATTACCTTGCTGCTTGTTATCGCCTTTGAGCGCCTTAGTAAGATTGACTGCATCTTGACTCATTCGCAAATTAAGTTCTTTGAGTGCATCAAGTTGATGTTTAAGGGCGCTGCGTTCAGTTTGCTCCTGGCTATAGGATTCTCTAACTTGTTGTCTAAAGCCTTCTAGCTGCTGTTTTAATGGCCCAAGCACGCCATCCATTTGGCTGACATTTTGCTTTTTAAAGTTTTCTGACTTCTCCTCGAAAATACGATTCGCCAGATTTTCAAATTGCAGTTTTAGTCTTTCTTCGGCTGATTCTAGTAAGGCGATTTTGTCATTTAAAGCGGTTTTTTCGATATTAGCCTGCGCTTGAATGCTTTGTTGAATCGCATTAGATTTAGACAGTGCTAGCTGGGTTTCCATGAATTTACGCTGGCCATCGTTTAACTGTTGTTCTAGTAATGGCACTCTTTCGGCAAAGGCTTCCATTTTAGCTAATTGACCAATCAATGACTCGAGCTTATTTTGAGTGAGCATTAGCGCATCTTGTTTGTCATCAATTTGCTCTGTAAGTGATTGCTGTTTAATTTCAAATTCAGCAGTTAATTGGCTCATTTCTTCAGCAATGCGTTGTCTGTGTTGCTCCCAGCGCTGACGGGTTAATCGCTGATTAAGTAGTGCGCCAATTAGAAGAGATAAAAAAGCGACGGCGGCTAAAACGATAATTTCGGGGATAGTTAAACTTGTAGGAAATGTCATGCAAAAAACCTGCAAAAAATGATGCTTAAGATTCTCATGCAGGGCAGTACACTGCAAGGCTCAAAAGGACTAATTAATACTTAAGCGCTTAATTATTAAACTCAAAACATCAAAATAGTAAACTTTTTGAAATTTTAACGCGTATTAGACTGTCTACTATTTATATCAAATGATAATAATTGAATGAGGTGACCTATGGTGTCAAAGAAAGGTTTTTTCAAAGGCATTGCCAACCCACCATCATGGGCATTAAAAGAAAATCAAGTCACTCCAGAAACGGTGTTTCGGGATCGACGCAATATCGTTAAAGCCTTGGGGCTAGGCTCGCTCGGGGCTAGCTTGCCGGGGCAAGTGCAGGCGGGTTTGTTCGATTTATTTGGCAGCGACGATAAACCTGCGTTTGCGGTGCAAGGTATTGATTATACAAAGCCTAGCCGCTTTCAAATCAATGATAAATTAACCCCAGAAGATAAAATTACCCGTCACAATAATTTCTATGAATTTGGCACTAATAAACAAGACCCGTTTGAAAATGCGCAATCATTTCAAGTTAATCCCTGGGAGCTTAAAATTGAAGGCTTAGTGGATAAACCGTTAACCTTAGATTTGAACGACTTAACCAGTAAATTCGCCCTTGAAGA
The DNA here is from genome assembly GCF_030548015.1 of Shewanella sp. 4_MG-2023. Taxonomy (NCBI): domain Bacteria; kingdom Pseudomonadati; phylum Pseudomonadota; class Gammaproteobacteria; order Alteromonadales; family Shewanellaceae; genus Shewanella; species Shewanella sp. 4_MG-2023. Next base: position 16,477 of record NZ_JAUORL010000044.1, on the reverse strand, counting down.
ACGTATTTACCGCTTAAGATGTGTAGAGGCGTGGTCAATGGTGGTGCCTTGGGTAGGGTTTTCACTGGCTGAATTATTGAAAATGGCAGGGGTGTCTAACAAAGCGACTCATGTGGCCTTTGAGACCTTGTTTGATCCAGACCAAATGCCTGGACAACGAAACCGTTTAATGGGCGGAGGGATACATTACCCTTATGTAGAAGGGGTAACCATTGCTGAAGCCATGAATGAATTGCCATTTCTTGCCGTAGGCTTATATGGTAAAACCTTGCCGCCGCAAAATGGTGCGCCAGTGAGGTTAGTTTTACCTTGGAAGTATGGCTTTAAGAGTATTAAATCCATCGTTAAAATCCGCGTTACCGATAAACAGCCACCTACCAGTTGGAATCAATTAGCGCCAAGCGAATATGGTTTTTATGCCAATGTGAATCCGCAGGTTGATCATCCTCGTTGGTCGCAGGCCTCTGAGCGCAGTATTGGTGAAGGAGGCTTGTTTTCAGCCAAACGAATTCCAACACAAATGTTTAATGGTTATGGTGAGTCTGTGGCTGGTTTATATAACAATCTCGATTTGAGGAAGTATTATTAATGCGCTTAACCCCGGGTGGTTTATTGTGGTTAAAAGGGCTTTTACACCTGAGTTTTATCTTACCGGTTGTTTACTTAATTATGCTGGTATTGACCGATAATGCTGGTGGCGATCCGGTGCAATATATTATTCATTTTACCGGTATGGGCGCGATAAATGCTTTGGTGGTGACTTTAATGATCTCACCATTGGCTAAGCTGACTAAACAAGGATTGTTATTGCAAACAAGGCGGCTGGTTGGCTTATATGTATTTGCCTATGCTTGTTTACATATTAGCGCCTTTATCAGTTTAGACTTGCTGTTTGCGTGGGGCTTTTTAGTTGAAGAAGTCATTAAACGGCCTTACATTTTAGTCGGGTTTAGCGGCTTTATTATTGCACTATTGCTAGCGGTGACGTCTTTTAAAGCATTAAGGCGCAATATGGGCAGGCGCTGGCAATCATTACATAATTGGATTTATGTGTTAGCGATATTGGCACCCATTCATTTTTACTGGTCGGTCAAATCTGAGATTATTGAACCGAGTATTTATATTGCTGTGATAGCGTGCTTGTTATGGCTAAGAAGACGCCAAATTAGTCACTGGTTAATGCCGAAATCAAAATTGAGACCGAAAATTAATACGAATGCTAAAAGCCAAACCTGAATATTTAAGGTTTTTGAGTAGTTGAATTTTGAACGCTTAAGCTTAAAGGCTATAAGCTTGAAGATTTAGCTGATGACATAAAAATACCGGCAAAGTGTCGGTATTTTTATGGCTAGCATTTATTGAAAATCATTTATCTAAATAAGCTTTGTTTGCTTCTAGCTTGTTTTACTAAGCCATTGACCGAGTAACTGGCAAATAGACTAAATAACATTACCCCAGTCATAATCGCAGCAAGGCGCAGCCAAGGTTGCTCCATGTCTATTCGTAGATCAATATATTGAACAGTGCTTACGCCCCATACCCCGATAGTGCCTAATACCAAGCCGATTTGGATTATTCGGTTTAAAAAGTTGTTTTTAAAAGCCAAAAGTAATGGCATCACTGCACAAATTATTGCTAATGGCATTTGAGCGTAACGCAAAAAGTGTGCGCCAAGTAACATGTACGCTAAGGTGATTAATAGTACGCGCCACCGCATAGGGATTCTCCGAAAAGCTGACAATTGCTTAATGAGCTTCTTAAGCAAGGGTGTTGAAAGATGACGCAATATAACCGATTTGCTAATGCAAATTTCTAATCTCTATCACATATTCAATAGAGAATAGTTCTTTAGGTGACAAAGCTTGCTGAAAGCGCTGAAAGTGAGATTTAAGGATTAAATCTAGGCTTGGGATTATGTGGTGATATTGTCATTGTATGGCAAGCACAGATGAAGTTATTAAGGTAATTTAAGCCTCTGAGCTTAATAATGAGTATTGATTTTATGTGTTATTTAGGCAAACGAGAAACTTAAAGAAGGGGTAACGCTAAAGCAGAAGAATTGGTCGGGATAACAGGATTTGAACCTGTGATCTCTTGTCCCCCAGACAAGCGCCTTACCGGACTAGGCCATATCCCGAACGTCATTCTTTAGCTAGATTACCTAGAAGGTATTTGCGCCGCAACAATAAAATGCAAAATTGAATTTAAATGATTAATAAACAGGCATTTGCTTTGTGGCTTTTACATCTTTAGTTATCTTTTGCTTGGAAAATAGGCAATATTTTCTGACGATTAAACCGAGATTGAGTTAAATAGCATCAACCACGGTTCAATGGTTATTTATTGTAAAGCCTTCGACCTTCGCGCATGACCTGAATTAGCTCAGGAGCACTGAGTTTTCGCTTAAGACGTTTTTTGTAGTCGATATCATAAATTCGATATTTTCCATGTCTGCCTAGAACCGTAATCTCATCTTGTTGGTATATTGCAAAGGTGCTGCTATCACCGATATAGACCCAGCTCTTCTCACTGGGTTGTAATAGGTTGTATCCAGAGCTGTAATCGGTGATCGGGTTATTACAATGCAGTGCTTGCCCCATGATTGTCGGTACTACGCCATAGTGGCTAGTACGATAATTTACGGTATCAGAGGTTGTTTTAGGCCAATGCATGACAAAGGGCACTTTGACATTATCAGGTGAAAGATCCTGATTAACTTCACGAGGATTACTACTGAAAATTTGCCCATGGGTACCGGTGACAATGACTAAGGTTTGATCATCAAGGTTAGTAAGCAGTTGTTGTATTTGCTGATCGATAAAGAATAGCGACTGCCTGTATTGGTTATATAGCACTTTTTCAGCAGGTTTTAAGCTTAGATGGGGCTTAACAGTTTCAATGCCTAAAAAGCCAATTGGGGTGTCATAGTGCTTAGTGGCAGATAAGTTTACCAATGAAAACCACGGTGAGGCTTGCTGAGCTTGCCATTGAATAAATAGCTCAGTATTTTTGATGTCGGTTTGCGCGCTGCCAATATCGCTATGGCTTAGGTGCATATCCATACCGTCAAAAATGGCATGGTTGGCTAATTCGTCGGCATTGTCTTGGGGCATAAATACCGCTTGATGATAGCCTTGTTCTGACAATACTTGGGTTAATACTGGCGCAGTATGCTCGAACGCTTTTTTATCACTATAGCTCCCTTGTAAGCCATAAAGTAAGGCAAACATACCGGTATTAAATTGGTTGCCACCACTAAAGTGTTCAGTGAATTGCTTATTTTGCAGCTGATACTGGCTGAAAAACGGCATTGTTGCCGAGTTCACCATATCAGCTCTTAAACCGTCAACCGAGACGATTAGGATATTTTGTTGTTTTTGCGCTTTGCATTGCAGCGCAGCTATTGGGTAATTCAGTTGTTTTGATTTTGTTTGATAGGTCTTATCTGGCGCAGTGGTGCCTTCAATACCATGACTTTCCATAAATGAACGTGCCGTTGCCGGATAAGACAATGGCATGGTGTCATCAAAACGGGTAATTTGAGTGACATCATTAGCATCTGCCCAAATATGGATAACATGACTACTGACAAAACAAATACCGATAAAGGCTATGACTTTATTACCTAACTGCTTTTTCTCTATTTTTTCAATTCGTTTCCACAGAAAATTCGCGGCTGTGAGCTCAATTAAAATAATGCCGATAGGAGTAGCAATATAAGAGGTGTTACCTAATAGGGCATTGAGATCTGACCAGGCTAAGTCAAAAGCGAATGGACTTAAGTGAATACCATAATCATCAAATATTACGGTGTCATAAAGTAAAATACATAAGCCGAGGGTTGCGATTAAGGCAGCATAACCCCGTAGGATTTTTGAATAAGGTAGTAATAATGTGGCAGGAAAAAGAAAAACGACGTAAACAATAAAAGCCAAAAAGCTAAAATGACCAATACTGCTAATGGCTAAGTAACCCCAACCTATGAGGGTTTCAGGGTAACCCACACTACTGAGGTATCGCGTTCCCACAATAATGGCTAACAAGCCATTAAAGAAGGCAAACCAGTGGCCCCAGTTAACAAGACGTGACACTTTGTCACGGGTCATTTGTTTTTTGCGCTCAACCATGCGGTATCGTTTTCCTAATTCGTATTAATCAAAAATAACAGGATAATTGATTAATTTAAATGCCTTTTAATGATACTTAACTGGTTTTTACAGATTGAGCCAAGGCTTTAGCGAATTGCTCTGCTACTGCTTGACGAGATTCACTGGGTACCTTGTTTTCCAATAAGTGAGAAACGCAGTTACCTAGCACCATCAAGCTTAAATCTGTAGGCGCTTGATGCTTATTCAGCACTGCTAATAGCTCAGAAATTAATGCTTCAACTTGGGTGTTGGTGTATTTAGATTGGATAGCCATATTCGAAATCGTTCAAAAAGTAATGAATTAGCACGTGATTATATCGGATTTAAAGCTGATACGCTGCAAGTTTCTGTTGCTGGGTGTTAGTGATTATGGGGTTTATAGCTGGTGTTTTCTAAAGCGGACAGAACATCAGTTTAACCCTTGGATGTCAGGAGATGCATTTGACGTAATTTGACGGTTTTATTTTTAGATTTTTGAACACGGTCTGTTATGATATCTACCGCTATTTCGCTTCCATCACAAAGATCAGTTAGGGCTTATGAGCATTAATATCGAACAAGCAATTATCCATGAAATTTCTCAAGATAGTCAGGGGCAACTAAGTTGTCGTTTAAGACCTCAGCCACTATTAAATAGCAGCGCCGTAGAAGCGATGTTAGAAGAATTACACCAAACCTATACCGGTAAAGCGGGTAAAGGTTTTGGCTTTTTTGGAACCCACGGCGAAGATGGCGAAGCAAACCCCGCTTTTTCTGATGCATTAAGTGAATACCGCAGTGGTGAATTAGGCTTTGTTGAGTTTAGCAGTGCTGCCAGTAAGCTTTTACAAGAAGAACTCGCTAAATATGATTTTAGCCAAGGCGGTTTTTTATTAATGTCTTGCTATACCAACATGACTAGCGATTATTTGTTTGTCGCCTTGCTTAATGCCAAGCCTTCAATGACGGTACTTGATGATATGGAGTTGTCGCAAAATAATCATCTTGATTTAACTAATGTCCAACTTGCCGCCAGAATTGATTTAACCGAATGGCAAGCAGACAAAGCTTCACGTAAATATATTTCATTTGTCAGAGGCCGCGCGGGCCGAAAAGTGGCAGACTTCTTCCTTGATTTTATGGGCTGTGTTGAAGGGGTAAATACGAAAGCGCAAAATAAAACCCTTATGCATGCAGTTGAAGATTTCGTAGCTAGCAGCGAATTAACCAAAGATGAACGTCAACAGTGCCGCGACAAGGTATTCGAGTATTGTTCAGAAAGAGCTGATGAAGGCGCTGATATTGAAGTCAAAGATTTAGCGGATGAACTTGCCGACTCTGGTATGGATTCGTTTTATGACTTTGCCTGCGGTGGATCTTATGAACTTGATGAAGAGTTTCCAGCAGATAAGGCCAGTTTACGTACCTTGAAGAAGTTTTCAGGTACCGGTGGCGGGGTAACATTAAGTTTTGATGGCGGCCATTTAGGTGAGCGAGTTATCTATGATCCTATTTCGGACACGATTTTGATTAAAGGCGTGCCTGCAAATTTAAAAGATCAATTAGACCGTCGCCTAAAAGGTGAATAAAGCAACGATTTACAATTAAAGTGTCCAAATGGGCACTTTTTTTTGCACTTAATTTAAAGATTTAACGATTTCAGCACATTATTTAGGGGATTTGGCTATTTTTACATTTTTATCATGGCAATGTGTGTTCTTTTTAGTACACTAGCCAGCAAACTTAACCTATTGTCAGTGGACGAGAAATCGACCACATTGGGGGATACATGATTACTGCCTATGTTTATGAAAATCGCAAGTTAACTGTTCACGAATTAAATGTTCGAGACAGTATTCCCGATCGAACATTGTGGTTAGATATGTTTAAACCCAATGATGATGAAAGGGAATGGCTAAGTCGGTTTTCGGTAGAAGAAGTACCCGAAGAAGAAGACATCAATGAGATTGAAGCATCAGCTCGTTTTTTCCAAAGTAAAGATGGCTTACACATCAATTCATTATTCCCCCAACGTGTAGGATCAGACGTTAGAGGCATTAACGTTTCTTTCAATTTACGTAAGGATTTTTTGCTGACGATACGTGAAGAGGATATCGGTTTAATTCGCTTGCTGCGTAACTACTTACGCTTAGGTCGCTTAGATGTCAGCTCTCCTCAGGGGTTAATGCTGGAACTTTTCACCCTTAAAGTCGATTACCTGTCTGATTTAATTGAAGATGTATATTCAGTGCTTGAAAGTGTCGGCGAGCAAGTGTTCGAAGACCAAGAATTAGATGATGTGTTTAAACTCATTACCTTACAAGAAGATTCAAATGGTAAAATTCGCTTAAGTTTGCTCGATACTCAGCGGTCTTTACGTTATATCCAACGTTATTATCGCGAACATTTATCTGAAGAAAATATTAAAGATTTGCGTGAAATGCTATCTGATATTGAGTCATTGATGCCCCACAGCCAATTTATTTTTGATAAGTTAAACTTTTTGCTGGATGCGGCGATGGGCTTTAGTGGTATACAACAGACTAAAATTATTAAAATATTTTCGGTTGCAGCAGTAGTGTTTTTACCGCCAACGGTTATTGCCAGTAGTTATGGAATGAACTTTACCAATATGCCTGAACTAGATTGGCGTTTTGGTTATCCCATGGCCATAGGAATGATGCTCGCGAGCGCCGCAGGTACGTATTTCTTCTTTAAACGTAAAGGCTGGCTATAGCGCTTTTATAAAGCTGATGACTTTAAAGCCATTAACGCAACCGTTAATGGCTTTTTTTGTTGGGTCGATGCTGATGTTAAAACGCAAACTTAGCTATTCGATTATGCATTGCCAATGGCATAACTTATGTTTTCTCTTGGGCTTAGGTACTTGAAGATTTTTTCGGGTAATGCAGAAGCTGGCAAACAGCGCACAATGCTGATGTCTTCTTTTTCTAAATCAATAATTGGTGCTTGCTCTTTTGGTACGATAGGGTCGTAGAGCATAATTTGCGGAAATAATATCTTGTTTAAATTTACTGACATTACCATGCCAAATTGACCACTTGAAAGCTCGATGAGGCTGCCCGGTGGATAAACACCGATAGTTTTGATGAGCTTACCAACGTACTCAGGGTTAAGTTTACTTTTATAATTTTTGTAAAGTAGCCCCAAAGAAGCATAAGGGGTTTTAGGTTTTGATAACTTAGTACCGTTACACAAGTTATCGTACTCATTAATAACACTTATTAGTTGCGAGTATTTGTCTAACTGATCGCCTTTTAGGCCTTTGGGGTAGCCAGAGCCGTCAAGGTACTCATGATGATTAGTAATCATGGGTTTAGCCTGTTCAGGAAAGCTGTCAGCTAATTTTAAAAAGTTGAGGCTCATCAAAGAATGCTGTTTTAATAAGTTCTTTTCCGGCGTCGTTAGCGGCAATTGTTTGCTCAAAATATTACTGGGGATTTTTAGTTTCCCCAGATCATGAAATAACGCACCAAGGCCTATAAGTTCAATTTCATCACGAGGCCAGTTTAAGTTTTTAGCCAGCATCATACACATTGTCGACACATTGAGTGAATGATGGAAAATGACATCATTGGGCTTTGCATCAGTCATTAAATGCAGCACCAAATCATCAGAACTCAATAGCATATTGGTCATGTCTGTGATCATTTCTTTTGCATCACTGACCGAATTTAAAGGGCGACTGCCAAGCTTTGATACGCTTGAGCGCATCATGGCGATAGAACGCTCAAATTGCTGTTCGGTTTTTTTCAAATTGCGGCGTAACTTTTTTTGGGCATCGATTTGAATCTGTTTGTAAGATTCCATTTTAGCTTTAATCTGTTTTAGCTCCTCAGGATCAACCACTGTACTAGCGTTTTTATTCGCTGAGGGTTTTAAGTCAATTAACCCTAAATCACTGCGCTCGGCGTCATAATAAATATCGTTAATATTGAGGCTTTTAAGTAATTCAATTTGTGACTGGGATTTTAGTTTGAAATTACTAAATAAAAATGGGTGATCTTTCCATGAAATAGGTAGTCGAATGAAATGACCTACCTGAAGCTGATTAATTGAAATTTTTATGTTTTTGTTCATAGATTAAAAGAGTATCACCTGATTTATTGTTTTATTTATAGCGGTTATGTGGATGCACTTTGCAGTGCAAAACATTCCGTGGCAGCATAATATCATTACAATATTAAAAAGTGCCTATAGATTATGGATTTTATTGACGTTATACCCAATGCTATTAGTGATGATTTGTGCGACAGGTTACGAAATGCTTTTGATAATCACTCTGGAGTGACTGAAGGAAAGACAGGACAGGGTGTCGATAGGAATAAAAAACGCAGTTTAGATTTAACCTTAGACTTGCACAATAACTTAACCCAGCTTAAAAATGAGTTATTACAGTTAACATTAACCCATGCGGCAAACTATTTCAGCCAGTACCCTATGGCACTCATGGGTGCGGTATCTGTCACCATCGCCAATGATAAAGGTGAAGCTGTTACGCTAAATCCTGATAACTTTTCTGACCTAGGGGCGAATAAAGCCAAAGCGATAACGCAATATTTATACCGCAGTGGTACGGTTAATGTGCAAAAATATCAGCAAAGTTTAGGTGGTTACCCTCATTGGCATTCAGAACACTTTCCGCAGTCTGGTTCCCATGAAGCCTTGCATAGGGTATTACTTTATATGTATTACCTTAATGATGTTGAGCAAGGCGGTGAAACTGAGTTTTATTATCAAAATAAAGTCATTAAGCCTACAAAAGGTACTATGGTGATTGCCCCCGCAGGCTTTACCCACACCCATAGGGGCAATATCCCTATCAGTGATGATAAATATATTGCCACCTCATGGATAATGTTCAATCGCGCTGAGCAACTTTATACCGCGCAAGCGAAGTGATGCTCATTGATTGGGGATCTTAATAGTGAATTTTGCCCCTTGTAACTGACTTTCTGTAATTGATAAGGTGCCGTGATAACTGCTGACAATTTCATGACACACTGCAAGTCCAATGCCTTGACCGGGGGATTGGGTGTCAGCGCGCACACCACGCTGAATGATGCGCGTTTTGAGTGCATCTTCAACGCCAGGGCCATCATCCTCTACGATTAACACAGTGCTGCCATCGTCATCAATAAAGGCTGTAACCTTGACCTGACTGATACACAATCTAAAGGCATTTTCCATTAAATTACCGCACAGTTCCATCAAATCACCTTTATTGACTGGAAAGCTAATATCAGAATTAATATCACTACTAAACTGCACTGACTTTTCATGATAAATCTTGAATAACATTTGTGATAACTGCTCAACCATGGGTAACACGGGCGTTTGCTCCTGTATTAGTCCTTGTCGGCCCACTAAGGCTCTTTTGAGTTGATATTTTACGAGTTGATCCATTTGTCCTACTTGCTGCATGATTTTTTCGCTCGCATCAGCCTTACTTAACTGCTGGTCGTCAGTAATGGCGTGAACCGCAGCTAAGCGGGTTTTTAGACTGTGGGCTAAATCATTCATGGCATTTTGATAGCGAGTTTGCTGTTCGCTAGATTGGACTAATAATTGATTTAACGCTTGAGTAACGCCTTTTAATTCTTGTGGGTAATCACTTGATAGTGTTTGTTTTTTTCCCTTAGTGATTGCTTGTAGTTCTTGTTTAAGGGTTATCATTGGGTGCATGCCCCAATAGGCTGCACTGATCAGTAGTATGAAGGCTAAACCTAGTACAACGGCCAGTCGCAGATAAGTTAAACGTTTAAAGCGTTTGAAGTCTCTTTCAACGGTTTTTGCATCTTTGAGCACTATCATGTTGTATTGCTGTTGATTCAATTCAACCGGTAATTGATAGGCAAAATAAGACTTATTATTTGCCGTGGTCAGATAATAGGGCGGGGATGTATCGGCAATGGTTTTAAATCGGCTACAAATGTCATTGATGCCGTTTTCTTTTGCCAGTGTAGAGGTCCAAATTTGGCGATAATTATCCCCACAACTGGCCATAATATAGCGTTTCTGCCTATTATTTTCTTGTAGCCAATTGTTATTTTTCGGAATTAAGTCGTGCTCTCTTAATTCGGCTGCAATTTGAGGCATTTCAGCGATTAGTTGCGAAGTTTCGACATTGTAGCTATTTTGGGCGTGTAAAATGGTCAATGACCAAGCTAGGGCAAAACCAACAAGTGCAATAATCGCTAAGGATGTGATTAACATCCTCGTGAGCAGACGCTTTTTGGGTTTAAATCTTAGCTGCATGGTAAGTTAAATTTATATCCTTGACCGCGTATTGTTGCGATGGGGTTTTCAATAGCGCCTTTAGTCAATTTTTTTCTGATACGGCTTACCATTACCTCGATAGTATTAGGGTCACCTTCTTTATCACCATAAATCACATCAAGTAAGCGTTGCTTGGCAACGACTTCATGGCAATGACGCATTAAATATTCCAAAATTAAATATTCAAAGGCGGTGACTTCCATTGGCTCATCATTTAATGAGACTTGTTTAGCGGCTAAATCAAGCTGCAGAGCACCTGAGCTGATGGTCGATTTAACAAAGCCTGCACTACGGCGCACAAGAGCGTCGAGGCGAGCGACTAACTCTTCTTTTTGAAATGGTTTTACCAGGTAGTCATCTGCACCGGCATTAAGGCCTTCTACTTTATCTTGCCAGTTAACTCTCGCGGTTAAGATGAGAATAGGAGCTTTGACGCCTGCATTTCGAATTTCAGAAATCAATGTCATGCCATCTTTATCGGGCAGGCCAAGGTCAACGATGGCAATATCAATAGGGTAGTTAGTTGCTTGATAAAAGCCTTCTTTAGCCGTCAAAGCCACTTGGACTTGATTGCCTAATTCAGATAACTGCACATTTAGATGGTGCGATAAAATCGGATCGTCTTCGATTACCAAAATTCTCATAGGAAATACTCTTACATTGTTAATCGTTAGATATTATCAGCCTAATACTTAACTGTAGCTGACACAGAGGCATTTTATTTTGAATTGTTAACCTCTAGTTCAACAGGTGCGTGGATATTAATGACATTGCAATGGTAATAGCGACGCCAAGGAAAATAATACCGGTAATGATATTAATTATATTATTGCCTTTAGCCATTTTGTGTTGAATGTTGGGGTTGGTTAATATGATGGCGAGAAAGCAAAACCAAATGATAGATAAGCCAAATAATAAGCTAGCTGACGCAAATTTCGTTTCTATAGTGACCTGTGGTGTCACCAGTACGGTAAAAATGGTGATAAAGAATATTAACGCTTTAGGGTTAAGCAAATTAGTATAAAGGCCAATTTGAAAGCCTTTTAAAGCAGACATAGTGCCTTGGTGAGGGAGACGGCCATTGATTTCAGTTTCATCAGATGATGCTTGAGTTTGTGTATATGCCCGATATGAGCCCGCTAAAGCGCCATAACCCATCCATGCCAAGTAACTCACCCCAATAATTTGCACCACTATGTAAGCCATTGCAGATTGCTGGATCATGATGCTTATCCCTAAAAGTGATAGCAAACTGTGCACCAATATCGCGGCACTTATTCCTACCGCGCACATGATTGCAGTGCTGCGAGTTTGTTGTGTGGCTGTTTTTACAATAATAGCGAAATCAGGCCCTGGGCTAATTAATGCTAAAGAGTGAATAACGGCAAGGGTTGAAAGCAGGGTAAAATCCATTTTAATCTCATGAGTTAAGCATCTGATTAGTTAGGTTATAACACAAATAAAAAAGGCGCCATAACATGGCGCCTAAATATTTAATGCTAATGTATTTTACGCTTTGACGTTTTTAACTTGATCTTCAAAGCTCGCACTTACTTTACCCGCTTGTGAATCATTGAATACAGCTTCATTGAACTCACCTTCAGATTTGGCAATGACGATAGTTGCGACTGAGTCACCCGTTACGTTAACCGCGGTACGGATCATATCAAGTAGACGATCAACACCGATAATCAATGCAATACCTTCTACAGGAAGGCCGACTTGGTTGAGCACCATGGCGAGCATGATTAAGCCAACGCCAGGAACGCCAGCAGTACCAATGGATGCCAATGTCGCAGTAACAACCACTGTTACATAATCCATTAGGCTCAGTTCAATACCAAATACTTGGGCAATAAATACCGTTGCCACACCTTGCATAATAGCGGTGCCATCCATATTGATGGTAGCGCCTAGGGGTAAGGTGAATGAAGCGACTTTATTATCAGCACCTAAACGGTGTTCACACGTCTCGATGGTAACAGGTAAGGTTGCATTTGAACTTGCAGTACTGAAAGCAAATAATTGCACATCACGGATTTTACGTAAGAACATTAATGGGCTTAAACCTGAGAATGCCTTGAGTAACGTAGGGTAAACAACCAGTGCTTGCAGAAGTAATACAAAAATTACTAAGAAGAAGTATTGAACTACGCTACCGAATGTTTCTAAACCTAGGGTTAAGCTTAGTTTTGCCATCAGCGCAAATACACCATAAGGCGCAAGTTGCATGATTAAAGTAACCACGCGCATGATGACTTCATTTAAATCATTAAATAATGCCGATACACGTGCGCCGCGCTCGCCAATGTGTGAAATTGCAAAACCAAAGATGACTGCAAAAATAATGATTTGCAGCATGTTGCCTTGGCTCATGGCTTCAATTGGGTTTGTTGGTACGATATTAATCACGACTTCAGCAAGGCTAGGGGCATCTTTAGCGCTGAACTCCATCGCAGAGGTTGCCAGTGATGCGTTACCAGGGTGAACGAGAATGGCCATTGAAATTGCGACCGTTAAAGCAATCGCGGTGGTGAACATGTAAAACGCAATGGTTTTACCACCAAGTCGGCCTAATTTGGACGGGTCACTCAATGAACAGGTACCACAAACCAGTGATACGAACACTAGCGGAACCACTAACATTTTTAAACTTGAAATGAAGATGGTTCCAACAACGTGCAAGATACCTTCAGTAATATAATCTTTTACGAATAAACTATCGGGGAACACATTTCTTAGAATTAATCCAAGAATAATACCCGCTGCCATACCTATTAGTATTTTGCTTGTTAAACCAAGCTTACTTTTATTAATCAAAACTACATCCTTCCCATCATTTTTATAAGTATATTTTTTACATTTTTAAGCCTATCAGGAAACGAAATCTTATGAAACGGGGTAAAAGTTAAAGTTTTTGAGGATAAATGTGGAAAAAAACAGTAGAGTAAAGAGAAAGTTGCAATATTTTTGTTTGATATCGCTTACTAAGTAACTATTATAATTCATAAGTACGAGTTTAATGTAACAGGGAGACTGACAATGAGGTCAGCACAAAGACTATTTTTAGCGCTTTTAAGTTCAATATTTCTATTTGCTTGTAGTGGTGGTGGAAGCATTTCCGATGATGGTAGCGGAGGAACGGATCCTGATCCTGTCACAATAGATGTCGGATTAACTATTTCCACACAAGATGTAGATGCAACTGCCGGTGCTGAATTAACAGCAACTGTGATTAACTCGTCCACTGGTGCCGTTTCAGGTACTTTGGTTACTTTTGCATTAAATAATGCCGAGCTTGGAACTTTCAATAACGAAACTGCTACAGCAGTGACTAATTCTGAAGGTGTGGCAACAATCACGCTTTTCTCTGCTGATATTGCCGGTTCTGGAACTGTGACAGCATCTATTGATAGTGGTGAAAGTGATTCTGTTGCTTTTACTATGGTCGGTGATGGCAACGGCGGCGGCGGAGTTGATATTACCACTGTAGAGTTAGCTTTATCGAACCAAGTTATATCGGCAATTGATGGCTCAACTCTTACAGCGTTAGTTTCAAATTCCATTGATGGTGTACTTGCTGGTGAATTGGTTACTTTTGCACTAAATGATTCAAATCTAGGTACGTTTGATAACGCGACTGCATCAGCAGTGACAGATTCTGATGGTATCGCAACCATAACACTTTATTCAGCTGAGATAGCAGGCTCTGGTTCAGTATCTGCATCAATAGAGTCAGGTGAAACAGACAGTAAAGCTTTTACAATGCTTGGTGATGGTGGCGAAGCAGGTGGTGGTGCTCAGGTAACCTTACAATTATTTGATTCTGCCGGTGAAGCTGTTGATACTATAAGTACTTTATCTCCAGGCATCTTAGTTGCAACAATTACTGGCATTAATAAACCTACTATCGTTTCTTTTTCATCTGAAATTGGTGATTTACCGATTACTTCGGCTGTTACTAATGATGAAGGGAAAGCATCAGTAGATATTTATGCAGGAAGCTCTCTGGGTGCAGGATTGGTGACGGCTTCATTATCAAGTGGTGAAAAAGGTGAAACCATCGTTGTGGTTGGTGCAACCAATGTTGAAATGGGTAGCGGTACACCTTTTGAAAAAGGTGTGGCACAAGTCAGTACTGCAGAATTAACTGCAGGTGGCACGGCAACAGTAACTGTTCTTATTCAAGATGAAGATGGTAATCCATTTACCCAACCTATTGATGTTAACTTCTCTTCAACCTGTGCGACAAAATCTCCAGCTCAAGCCGAACTTAGCTCACCAGTGTCCTCGTCAAATGGGGTTGCTACATCAACCTATCTTGCTCAAGGTTGTGTGGGTGAAGATCAAATTAATGTCACTGCAAACGCGGGTGGCATTAGCTTATCTGCGGTGGCAACTTTAAACATTTTACAAGCAGATATCGGTAGTATTGTATTTGTTGAAGCACAGCCTGAAAATATAGGTATATTGGGTACTGGTGGAATCGAATCATCAGTAGTTAAATTCCGCGTGTTAGATAAAAACAGTAATGTTGTTGCTAACCAAGCAGTAGATTTTTCATTGAATACCATAGCGGGTGGTATTTCAATCGACCCGATTACTGCAACGACTAACAATGAAGGTATTGTGCAAACTGTTGTTACTACAGGTACAGTAGCGACATCTGTGCGTGTGACCGGAACTGTGCAAGGCTCTAGCCCTGTCATTTCAAGTCAATCAAGTCAGCTTATCGTATCTACGGGTATTCCTGATCAAGATAGTTTCTCGCTTTCTGCTGAATTATATAATGCAGAAGGTTGGGATCAAGAAGGAACCGAAGTTGTTGTTACTGCACGCATGGCAGATGCATTTAATAACCCAGTTCCTGATGGGACGACAGTATCTTTTACCACTGAAGGCGGTGCGATTGAAGATGCATGTCAAACATTGAATGGCGTATGTTCAGTCATATGGACGTCGCAACTTCCTCGACCAGAAGGTAATACATTTACCGATGCTTTAGGGAATCAAACTATCAGTCCTCAAGCATCACTTAAATGTTATAAATTAGCTGATAAAACAGAAGATCCTACTTGTGCAGAAGCAAACATCGTTTATGGTAATTATTATGGTCAGCCATATGGTGGACGTGCAACGATTACAGCAACGGCAATTGGTGAAGAGTCTTTCCCAGACTTAAATGGTAATGGCCGTTTTGATGCAGATGAATACAATGAGTTTTTAAATGGTAAAGATGTTACAGGTCAAAAGTTTGATTTAGACGATGCCTTTAATGACTACAATGAGGATACTGTTTTTAACCCTCAAGCAGAGGATGCTTTAAAAGGACTTGATGGTGGCTCTCTTGAAGAGTTAATCGACTTCAATGTTAATACTGTTTTTGACAAAGCTGATGGCTTATACAATGGCGTACTTTGTTCTGAACCGGCTCATGATGGTTGTGCTGACGGTATCAATGAAGAAAAATCATTATTTGTTCGCCGCAGTATTGTAATGGTGATGTCGGGTAGCACTGCAGTGGCAACACTACCGACTGAGATTGTTGTTGAGGATGAAGTGATTGGTGTTGATGATGCGGGTGATCCTGCAGTATTAGGCAGAAGACACTTTGCTGCTTATTATGATTTAACTGGGGATTTAGTTAGTTTCCCAATTCAAATTATTGGCAAAGGCTCTGCAGCAGTCTATTTCACACTTTCTGATTTACATAATCAGCAGTTACCCGCTGGTAGTATTGTGACATTTGCGGCATCTGCAGGTTCAGTAACTAGTACCTCTCAATATATTTGGCCAAGTTCTAATCATAATGGTGGCCGTTCATTTGCAGTGTTATTGAAAGGTGAAGATGAGCCGAATAATGGAGTGTTCTCTGTTAAAGTAGAAACTCCAGGTGGAACAGTTACAGAAGTTATTACTATCCCAATTAGTATTCTATAAATAAATAGAGTTAATAATTGAAAAAGGGCGCTCAGGCGTAATGCCGTTCACTTAACGTGAACGGCTTTCTTTTTTATGGGGTATCGGTCCTTCGAACACTTCAGCACTCT
>NZ_JAUORL010000043.1:0-29443 GCF_030548015.1 Shewanella sp. 4_MG-2023 | reverse complement strand
GTTTTGTATAGATAAGAGGCCGGTTGTTTATATCGATAAGCAACTGAATAGCGCAGCTGTTGAGGCAAATGTTTAACTATTTTGTATAGATAAGAGGCCGGTTGTTTATATCTATAAGCAACTGAATAGCGCAGCTGTTGAGGCAAATGTTTAACTATTTTGTATAGATAAGAGGTCGGTTGTTTATATCGATAAGCAACTGAATAGCGCAGCTGTAGAGGCAAATGTTTAACTATTTTGTATAGATAAGAGGTCGGTTGTTTATATCGATAAGCGACTGCTTGGCGCAGCTATTGAAGCAATGAGTCCTGAATCAGGGTTAAAATTAATAATTAACGCTACAAAAAAACGCCCAATGACAATGCATTGGGCGATATAGCTAACGGCGATTTAACGCCATTAAAGATCAATAAAATAGCGGTTACTGATTAAGCTCTAGCTCATAGAAGCTTGCTTGAGCATAGTCACCGGCTTCCATACCACGCCACTCACAGTTTGAGCTGCTGGCTTTGGTATTACATTGATTGTAAACACCGGCTTTGTAGTACATCCAATCAGCTTGGTATCCTTGGTCAACTTCGTGACCTTGGTAATTACCTTCTGCTAGGTTCACATCAAAGGTTTTAACGATTTCGTTTGCTTCACCAGGATTTTTGGTGAAAGTAAGCTTCATGATGTCACCTTCAACATTCACTTCATAAGAGAATATTTCTCCTAGACGGATACCATCTTGTGGATCGTCATGGTGCTCACGTAGGTTGTAAGTGCCGAATACATTATGGCGAATATCTTTACGTAGCTTCTTGCCGTTACTATCTCTGGCATCTTGTAACTCTGGTATTGGATTTAGCTCATAGTTCCAAGACAGTGAACCAAATTCGTGACCTGGCAGCTTACGATATAAGATTTTTAATGGCTCGTTATCAGAACCATGAATTTGGCCAATAACCACTGCAAAGGCATTGTTCTTGCGGTATTCACCACTGGTACTGACTTGATCAACTGCCAATGTAGCTTTCAGTTGGCCGCCAATTGCGCCGTACTCGCTTGCATCTGGGTGAGAGGCAATTACAAAATTGGTTTTTGGATCATCGTATTTTTCAGCCAACATGCCGCGTAATTCGCTACGGGTGTTTTTACTATTTGGCGTTGTAGGCGCTTCATTTGGTGCAACAAAAACCAAGGCACCGGTTTTAGGGTCGGTATAAAACCACTCAGGGTGAACGTAAGGGGTTTGGGTATTACCAAGGTCGTGGCGATTAATCTCTAAGGCTTTGCCTTTACGCGAGCCTTCTGTAGTTAGCTCAGGAAGGGTGATTTTCCATTTTGTTAGGTCAAAGTTTTGTGCTGGCGCTTTAGTCGCATCAAGATTGTATTTAGTGAGATCGTAGTTGAACTCTTTTTTTACTTGTGGAGCCGGTGAGGTCGCGGAGCAACCTGCAAGAATAGCAACCGCTAGTATACTAAGATGGAGCTTTTTCATTGTTTTTACCCTTAGGATTATCTATATTTCATTGCTTAAGAATACTACAGTATTATTGTATTACAAAAGTGTGATCGAGATAGGGAAATGAATTTATTGCTGCACAATTAAGCTAACTTTGTGCACTATTTGAGGTTTAGCCGTGCTGTCAGTGGTTTTCACTGTAAAAATATTGATATCAAGCATGGGTTTGCACCAGTGAGTGGCGGTTAGTTTGTTGAGTGATCCACAGTGGTGCAACCCTTGTTATTTAATATTGCTTTAGCGACTAGCTAATCGTTATTTATGCACTTATTTAGGGCGTAATTGGTGCTATTTCACCTTATTCATCAATGTCTTGCACCTTACTGGTACAAATTAGTATGACAAAACCTTAATAACGGAATAATTCTTGCTTTTGTAAGTCCCTGAATTTAATAAAAGAAAAACTTATGGGGATAAGCATGGATAACATTAGTGATGCAATTAGCGTCATGGCACAAAGTGCAAATACATTATTTATCTTACTTGGTGCCATTATGGTGCTGGCAATGCATGCGGGTTTTGCCTTTTTAGAAGTCGGTACTGTTAGGCATAAAAACCAAGTGAACGCGCTGGTTAAAATCTTAACTGATTTTGCTTTTTCAGCGCTGGCGTACTTTGTCATTGGCTACCAAATAGCATATGGCAGTCACTTTTTTGTCAGTGCTGATGCGCTAACGGCTAATAACGGCTACGAGCTGGTTAAGTTCTTTTTCTTACTCACCTTTGCAGCAGCAATCCCTGCCATCGTATCGGGTGGCATTGCCGAGCGCGGCAGTTTTAAACCTTTCTTATTAGCATCAGCTTTGATCGTGGCGTTGGTATACCCACTGTTTGAAGGCATGATTTGGAATGGTAACTTTGGTTTTCAAACTTGGTTAAATGACACCTTTGGCGCTGAGTTCCATGACTTTGCAGGCTCGGTAGTGGTACACGGTATGGGTGGCTGGTTAGCGCTGGTGGCGATATATGTATTGGGCTCTCGCCAAGGCCGTAAACCGGGTGTGGCATTTGCACCCTCTAATATTCCGTTTCTGGCACTCGGTTCATGGATACTGATTGTCGGTTGGTTTGGCTTTAATGTTATGTCAGCGCAAACCCTTGATGGCATTAGTGGCTTAGTGGCGGTAAACAGTTTAATGGCCATGGTTGGCGGCACCATTATCGCGTTGATTGTCGGTAAAAATGACCCTGGTTTTATCCATAACGGCCCGCTTGCAGGCTTGGTGGCTGTGTGTGCTGGTTCTGACTTAATGCACCCAGTAGGGGCATTTATTGTTGGCGGTGTGGCCGGTGGTTTATTTGTGATGGTGTATACCCGTTTACAACGCAGTACTAAAATTGATGATGTATTAGGCGTTTGGCCATTACATGGTTTATGTGGTGTGTGGGGCGGCGTTGCTGCAGGCATATTCGGTCAGCAAGCTTTTGGTGGATTAGGTGGCGTAAGCGTAATGTCTCAAGTGGTTGGCACTGTCGCTGGGGTTGCCGTGGCGCTTATTGGTGGTTTTATTGTGTATGGCGTCGTCAATAAAATCTCTAGCTTACGTTTAAGCCAAGAAGATGAATTTATTGGCGCTGATCTAGCGATCCATAAGATTGGTTCTACCAACTCAGATAAATAGTCTGTTACGCACTAATAGCGGCATAAATCTAGCGGCATAAATCGCTTTGGTGAGTAATACTTTAATTAAGGCGCTAATAGGCGCCTTAATTGATCTTATTGCTATATTTGATGAGTCTCATGTATTGTCGATGTTAGTTGTGGTTTATAAAAAGCACGCTACGGACACTAAACAGGCCTGTGTTTCTGGTAAACTCAGCTTACTTAGTTGCTAAAGCGTTAGCTCGTAACACATTCGTTCTTGAAACAGTTAATCAGATCGGTTTAAAACTGTTTTTAAATTTTGCTTAAAAGGAATCTCCCATGCGCACATCATTAACCTTATCTGCATCTATCGCTGCTTTATTACTTGTTCAAGGCTGTAATGAGCAAGTTGAACCACAATCTGAGCCAGCACCAGCAGTGGTAAAAGCAGCCCCTGTAGAAAAAACGGCTGAAATGGAAAAACCTGATACTAGCTCTGAAAAAGGGATCGCTATGCAACAAGGGACTGTAAGATATTTTGATCTTGAAGGTGGATTTTGGGGCATTTTAACTGACGATGGTCAGCAAATTCTGCCAAGTAACTTAGCAAAAGAATATCAAAAAGATGGTTTACGTTTGAGCTTTAGTGCCGCTGAAGTGACTGACATGATGACGATTCAGCAATGGGGTATTTTATCGACCCTAAGCAATATTGAAGTTATCGGTCAGGTGGAAAGTAAAGGTGGTAACCCACTTATCTAGTTCTTTAACTAGAACTAGGCTTAGGTCTTTTTAAGACTAGTTTGCTCAGCTTATAAAAATAAGCTTATTTTTTACAATGGGTTGATCTATAACAGGTCAGCCCATTTTTATTGCTGCCGCTTTAATTATTCGCCGCTTTAATCAATACCCCTCTTGAATTAATACCTTCTTTAATCAATGTCTTGTTTAGTCAATGTCTTGTTTAGTCAATGTCTTGTTTAGTCAATGTCTTGTGTAATCCGTAAGTTGTTGCGTGGGACTTGCTAACACAGTTGGTTCAGCAAAACGTCTCACATCACTAAATTTACAATTTAAACACTAATGTAAATGATAATGGTTTCTATTTACATTGTTGTTGCCGCTTTGTTAGTATCGCCTCCTAAATTAGTTGGTTCTAACAAAAGGATTGTTTTTAATATGAAATCTCGCTATCACACGTCGTTATCCCTAGGTGCAAAAGCCGTTGCTACCGCCTTGTTTTTTAGTGGCGCTCCTGCCTATGCTGCTGAAGTAGAAACTGAAGCTTGCGATAAAAGCGAAAATATTGAATGCCAGTCACAAGAAGCCATCGAGCGCATTGAAGTCCACGGGGTGAAAAGTTCGGTGTATTTTTACGATACATCAGGGGATAAACGTCGCGTTGCCGATCTAGTTGATACCCCACAAATGATCACGGTACTGACTCAAGATCAAATTCAAGAATCTGGCTTAACCGATTTAAAAGATATTTTGTCTACCCAAGCGGGTGTGACCTTGGGCACCGGTGAAAACGGTAATGCTTTTGGTGATCGCTATATTATTCGTGGCCATGAAGCCCGCAGTGATGTGTTTGTTGATGGTTTGCGCGATCCGGGCATGACCACCCGTGAAAGTTTTGCCACCGAACAAGTGGAAATAACCAAAGGCCCAAGTTCAACCTTTGCTGGACGCGGATCATCAGGCGGTGCCGTTAACAGTGTCACCAAAAAAGCCTCAACTGCTTATAACTTTGGCCGCGTTGATGCCGCAGTCGGTACCGATGATCACACTCGTTTTACTGTTGATTATAACGTGCCGCTAACTGAAGATGTCGCGCTGCGAATTAACGGCCTGATTGCCGATGAAGATAAGCCGGGCCGTGAAGGCATTAGCTCAGAAAGAAATGGTGCTCAATTGTCTTTAGTGTATGAAGCGACTGATGCTTTGTCATTTATCGCCGATGGTTACTACATGAAGGCCGATGATGTGGCTGATTTAGGTAGCTACTTTGACCAAGATACTCGCAAGCCAATCGAAGATATTCCAGTTTATGCTCAAGATTCTGACTTTCTCAGCTCTGATGTCAGCACGTTTACCTTGCGTACCGAATATGACATTTCAGACAGCTTAACTTTCTACAATGCTACTCGTATTGGTCGCACTGAAAATGGCTATATAACTACGGGTATGAGTGGCACTAATCGCGCAGCCAGCGATGTTGACGCGCCGGGGGCTGAAACCTTAACCATTAGCACCCATCAAGGACGCCAAGATGTTGAATACTGGAACACTCAGTTCAACTTATTCTGGAATACCGATATTTTAGGTATGGAGAATAAGTGGGTATTTGGACTCGAATATAGCGATGAGTCAGTGGATAACGGCTTGTATGATATCGTCAATAATAACGCCACTAATTGTATCGTCGATGGCCGCAGCGGCGAGTCTGGTGCTTACTGTATTATTGATGGTAATGGCGATGAAGTTGATAATATCGACCAGCTGATGGGCCGTACTTATTCAAAAGGGGCATCTGATGCCATATATAACATCGAAACCATCTCGGCTTACTTCATGGATACCGTGGCAATCACCGAAGAGGTAGAACTCTTTTTCGGCTTCAGACAAGATAGCTTTGATTACACCAATGACACTTCAAGTAGCCGTAATGGTGATATTTTATATGACTATTCCGACAGCATGTATAACGGCCATGTTGGCTTAGTGTATAGCCTGACAGAAGCAGGCAATATATACGCCAGCTACAGTACCGCGACTAACATCAATGGCGGTGAGTCAGACCTTGGCGCAAGTT
The DNA here is from genome assembly GCF_030548015.1 of Shewanella sp. 4_MG-2023. Taxonomy (NCBI): domain Bacteria; kingdom Pseudomonadati; phylum Pseudomonadota; class Gammaproteobacteria; order Alteromonadales; family Shewanellaceae; genus Shewanella; species Shewanella sp. 4_MG-2023. Next base: position 23,536 of record NZ_JAUORL010000043.1, on the reverse strand, counting down.
GTGGTTATGGTGGACTTTGTGGCACACCTGAGCAAGTACTGGCAGCGGATCCTGAATTGGTTGAGAATATTGAGCTTGGTACTAAATGGATGCTGTTTGACGATAGCGTGATGTTTTCTGCCTCGGTATTCCAAATCACTAAAGATGATGTAATGGAAAGTGTAGGTGATAGCTATTCAACCTTAGGTAGCCTCAATACCGGTAAAAACCGTGTTGAAGGGATTGAAATTGGCATGGTGGGTAACATCACTGATGCCTTTAGTATTCAGCTTTCAGCGTCATTAATGGACTCAGAAGTACTCGAATCATTTAATGAAGACTATATCGGTAAAAAACTGAGTAACTTTGCTGACGAAAGTGCCTACTTACAACTTAGATATGAGATTAATGACATGTTTGTCATTGGTGGTGGTTACACTTATCAAGGTAAAATGTACGGTGGACAACCTGATACTGCAGCAGGATATGATACTGAAAATGGCCGTTACAGCATAGAAGTACCCGCTTACCAAGTGGTGAGTTTATTCGCTAATTACAATGCCACTGAAGACTTAACCTTCCGCGTTAATGTTGGCAACGTATTAGATGAAGAATACTGGACTGCAGCATATCGTTCAGGGTCATTTATGTACCTAGGTGATGCAAGAAATGCGAATTTAACTGCCACATATGAATTTTAATTAAAGGGATTATCATGATTGTTATTGAGAAAATATTGACTGCTGAAGAAGTGAGTTTATTCAGGCAGCAATTAGCTGGGGCACCATGGTTAGATGGCAAGCAAACTGCCATGGGCATGGCGGCGTCAGTCAAAAATAACCATCAAGCGGATGCTAATGATGATGTGGTGCGCCAACTGGCTAATAGGTTATTAGCTAAGTTTGGCAGCACGCCAAAGGTCGTTTCGGCGGCCTTACCCCATAAAATTTTTCCGCCTTGCTTTAATCGCTATGGTATCTCTGAAGAATATGGTTTTCACGTAGACGCTGCAGTGATGCGCATTCCGGGCACCAATGAGGTGCTAAGAAGTGATATGTCGATGACCACCTTTTTAAGTGAGCCAGATGAGTATGATGGCGGCGAGTTAATTATTGCTACCGAGTTTGGCGAGCAGCAAATAAAGCTGCCAGCAGGTTACGCAGTATTGTATCCATCTAGCAGTTTACATAAAGTCACTGCAGTAACCCGTGGTGAACGAGTGGCTGCCATTACCTGGATGCAAAGCATGGTGGCTGATGGCAGTTTAAGGCAAAACCTGTATCAGCTTGATCAAACCATTCAAACGCTCATCAGCCAAGGTAATACCGATCGCAGTGAGTTAGATAATCTGCACAATGTTTATCATAATTTGATCCGTCAATTTACCCAGCTGTAAGCTTAAATCCGATTTAAAAGCTAACTCGCTAAATGGCGCAGTTTATAATCAACAGGGCAAATGCCATAAAACTGTTTAAACAGGCGACTAAAATGGCTGGCACTGTGGTAACCCAGTGAATAACACACTTGGGTTATTTGCTGGCCTTGCTCTATCAGCGTCGCCGCTTGAGTTAAGCGGCTTTGCTGCTGATAAACCATCGGCGTGCAGCCCAAATGTTGTTTAAATTGCTGAAAAAATTTACTGCGACTCATGCAGGCTTGGCGGCACAAGGTATTAATATCTAATGGCTCGCTGAGGTGCTGCTTAATATAGTGTAGCGCCGCGTTTAAGCCGTTAAATTGCGGATCGTTATGACTGTGATGCAGTAAAAAATCGCGGGTTTGATGCCGCATTAAGCGCACTATTAATTCTGAAATCGCCAAATCAATCAGATAGCTGCGGTCTTGTTCATTCTCGGTATAAATCGCCACTATTCTGTCTAATAGCGCTTGGGTTTGCTGATTATGGTGGGTATGCACTAAAGATGGTTGGTATTGCCAGTGGCCATATTGCTTATCGATAGGCGCGCTCAGATTGAGTTTATCGGCAATTTGTTGTACCCGTTCGGTTGAAATCTCAATGGCTAAACAGGTGGTGGGTTGATGGATTTTAGCCTCAGGAAAATCAATTTCTACGGCTTGATTGGGCGCCATAATAAAAGATTCATGGGGGTAAAACGCCGCCTCATAATCATCTACCGAGTGCATCACTTTTTTACCCGTCACCATGCCGCAAAATAACAGTTGGTCAGATTGTAGTGCCACCCGTGAGGCTTGCTCAAAGGTATCGTAAATACTCAGTTCAGATTCAGGTCCAGCAAAACTAATCTTGTTTTCTACTAGTACCTTTGGCTTGCTGCGCTGCAGCTGTAGGCGTCCACTGATCATATTGTTCCCTCACAGAGTGATACCAAGTCATTTGGTATATTTGTTCCTGAACAACAATCCTTACTTATGCTGTGATAGCTTTTCCCTTAAAACTCGGAGCTAATTCGTTAACTTAAATCATTAACTTAGCTCAGCTTATGGGTAATGTCGCCATGAGCTAGACAGTAGTTTCACAATCATTTGTACTGTGAGTCAACAGCTGTGGATTCTCAGAATAGTCACTTTCCAATAATTGATTTAGCTTAATTAGTTATCCAAAAAATACAATTAGAGGAAAGTAGCATGATTTACGCAGCACCCGGCGAAGCAGGTTCAGAAATGAGCTATAAATCTGTATATCAAAACTTCATAGGCGGTCAGTGGGTTGAGCCTGTTAATGGCAAGTATTTTGACAATATCAGCCCAGTAAATGGCCAAGTTTTTTGTAAAATTCCCCGTTCAGATGCACAAGATATTGAGTTAGCCCTTGATGCAGCCCATAAAGCTCAAGCATCTTGGGGTAAAACCTCTGCCACGGAGCGTTCTAATATTTTATTAAAAATAGCCGATCGCATCGAAAATAACCTAACGGCTCTGGCAGTGGCCGAAACTTGGGATAACGGTAAAGCCGTGCGCGAAACCCTTAATGCCGATATTCCCTTAGCAGTTGATCACTTCCGTTACTTTGCTGGCTGTTTACGTGCCCAAGAGGGCAGCGCCGCAGAGATTGATGCCAATACCTTGTCGTACCATATTCATGAGCCGTTAGGGGTTGTTGGGCAAATTATTCCGTGGAACTTTCCTCTATTAATGGCGGCGTGGAAGCTTGGGCCTGCACTCGCTGCGGGCAACAGCGTGATCCTTAAACCTGCGGAGCAAACACCAGCATCGATTCTATTTTTAATGGAGTTAATTGGCGATCTGCTGCCTGCTGGGGTGCTTAATATCGTTAATGGTATTGGTGAAGAAGCAGGTCAAGCGCTCGCAACCAGTAAGCGTATTGCCAAAATTGCCTTTACTGGCTCAACTCCTGTTGGATCGCATATTTTAAAATGCGCCGCTGAAAACATTATTCCCTCCACGGTCGAGCTAGGTGGTAAGTCACCCAATATCATCTTTAACGATGTGGTTAACTTTGAAGATGAATATTTAAGTAAGTGCGTAGAAGGCGCGGTACTGGCCTTTTTCAACCAAGGAGAAGTATGTACCTGTCCGTCACGGTTACTGATCCAAGAAGATATTTACCCGCAATTCATGGAAATGCTGATAGAGCGATCAAAAGCGATCAAGCGTGGTAATCCCTTAGATACCGACACCATGGTTGGCGCGCAGGCATCGAAAGAGCAGTTCGATAAAATATTAGGCTACATTGATATCGGCAAAAAAGAAGGCGCTGAAGTGTTATTAGGCGGCGAGATTGCATCTGTGGGTGATAATTTTGATAGTGGTTATTATATTCAGCCAACCTTGCTTAAAGGCACCAATGATATGCGCGTGTTCCAAGAAGAGATTTTTGGCCCAGTGATATCGCTCACCACCTTTAAGGATGAAGCCGAAGCACTCGCCATGGCCAATAACTCTGACTTTGGCTTGGGCGCAGGAGTGTGGACCCGAGACACTAACTTGGCTTATCGAATGGGGCGTAATATTCAAGCAGGCCGAGTGTGGACCAACTGCTATCACATGTATCCAGCCCATGCGGCATTTGGCGGTTATAAAAAATCAGGCGTGGGCCGTGAAACCCACAAGATGGCCTTAAATCATTACCAACAAACCAAAAACTTGCTGGTGAGTTACGACATTAACCCGTTAGGTTTTTTCTAAGCGATTAATCATGGGATTGTTGCAGCTTGATAGTTAAAGGCTATTTTTCAAGGTCATTTTAACAGGCTATTTTCAAGCTAAATATTAATAGGGCAAACAAGTTAGCTTGCTTGCCCTACTTATAATCTAAGACGACTCTCTTTTAGAGAGATGGGTCATGAGTAAATGAATTAACCCCATATACACAAATGCGCTCCAAGAGATGGCATCACTTATTTTATAGTCTAATTCGGCACAATAACCGACACTGCCATCATATTCTTCATTGGCTTCAGCCCAAAGACTGCTGCTGCCACTAAAAACCATCACCAGAATGCCTAAGCTAAATAGGTTGCTGGTTACTCCCCAAAGTGACCATGATACTAGCTCTATTAGTATGATTAGTCCCAGTGCAATAGTCGCCACCACCTTCTTGGTTAGCAGAGTTTTAGGCAAAAAATGGATGATAAACAGCATCAATAAGGTCATTAAGGCCGCATATTGAAAGAAGGTATAAATGGTGTCTGCGGCAACCGATTTCAGCATAAAGCTGAGCAGTATTCCCGCGCCTAAGACAATAACATTGAAGCCTGCAAAGATTTTTATCGGCAACTTTTGGTCTAATAACAGCGCCCCAGCAATGCTGAAGAACAAATACATGGCTAAAATGGGCCAAAAACCGAGTATATTGAACCACTCAATGGGAATATAACTAATTGCTAAATAATTACAGACTCCCCCCCAAATGATGGCCAGAAAAATCAGCAAATTAAATTGTAATTTACTGATTTTATAATCAGTTAAAAAAACCGCTGAAAGCTGCTGTTTTATCTTGTCTTGATGTGAATCAACCATGTTGCACCATTGTTATATTCCCCTTATTAATCAACAGCTAATTTTAATAATGGTAGCTTTTTTTATAAACTGCTTACAATGGTGTTTAGGTCGAAAACTAGCCTGATAAGCTCTAAATTTGTGGTTTTTGCTTATCAGTCACAGGTTTAAGCTTCATTTAAGTGTTAAGCCTGATGATAGTGATGTGATAACAGTAACAACTTGCCAACTGAGCCACTGCTATTTGTTGATGACGATAGAATTTAGTTAACTTTTATCGCCGCATGAACAGACAAAGTTATTAGCAAAAATAAAATAATTAAAACAAAATTTAAAGGAGACGACACGTGAAGAGAGTCGGGATCGTGCTGTTGTGCATGTTTATGCCAATAGCGACAGCGTTTGCAGAGCAAACCAAAACCCTTTCAGTGGATGTATTGTGGCAACTAAGCCGTTTAGGTAATCCTACTATTTCCCCCAATGGCGATTACATCATTGCACCTGTCACTAACTACGATGTGCCTGAAGATAAAGGCTCAACTCAATTATGGTTATTTGATAAAGAGGGCAACAGCCAGCGCCCAATTACCGCTCAAGGTTTACGTGTGAGTGAGCCAACCTTCTCACCAGACAGCAATACTTTAGCTTTTATCAGCAAGCGTGATAAAGACGAAGCGGGTCAAGTGTACTTATTACCAATGAACTCACCAGGTGAAGCCCAGCGCTTAACTGAGGTGCCAAGTGGCGCTTATGGAATTAAGTGGGTGGGTGAGCATATTTACTTTATCAGTTCAGTATTTCCAGGTAAAAACTGGGATCAAGTAGCCGAGCAATTAAAAGCTGATAAAGACGATAAAGTATCAGCCCACCAATGGAATGCACTACCTTATTCAAGCTTTGATCATTGGCTTGATGAAGACCGTGAAGCCCATGTGTTTCGTATCCCTGCTAAAGGTGGCGATATTGAGCCAATTACTCAGCCTTTAAACAAGCAGCTACCACGTTCGTCGCAAAGTGCAGCTAGCTATGACATCGATCCAGCTGAGGGTTTTATTGCCTTTAATAGCAACGGTTGGGACAACCAAGTTGACGCTAAAATCGATATCTTTTTCGCTGAAATCGGTAGCGCTAAGGTTGAAAACCTAACCCCGAACAACCAAGCGCCAGATGCAAACCCAACATTTAGCCCAGACGGCAAAACCTTGGCTTTTACCCGCCAAACGATTCATGGTTTTTATGCCGATACTGCCAAGCTAATTTTGCTCGATGTTAACAAGCGCAGCGAAAAAGTGATTGCCAAAGACTGGGATCGCAGCGTCGCGCGTTTTGTGTGGACACCCGACAGCAAAGGCTTTTATGCAGCCATTGATGATGCCGCCACAAGACGCATTTTTCATATCAATGCTAAAAACGGCAAAGTAAAAGCCATCACTAAAGCGACTAACTTTGGTATGCCAGCACTTGCTAATGACGGCACCTTAGTGGCCGCCAATGACAGCTTTACTTATCCAGCGCGCTTGGTAAAAATCAATCCACGTAATGGTAATAGTACCCGTTTAGACAGCTTTAATGATGAAATTTTAGCGGATATCGATGTGGGCACTTATGAGTCGGTGACCTATAAAGGTTATAACGATCAAGACATTCAAATGTGGGTTCATTATCCTCCGGGTTTTGATCGCAGCAAAAAATACCCATTAATGATGCTGATCCACGGTGGTCCACACAATGCCATTTCTGATGGTTTCCACTATCGCTGGAATGCGCAAACCTTTGCGTCATGGGGTTATGTGACGGCGTGGCCAAACTTTCATGGTTCAAACAGCTTTGGTCAAGACTTTGCTGACAGCATCAACCCAGACTGGAAAAACAAGTCACTGGAAGATGTGTTTAAAGCGACAGAGTGGTTTAAGCAAAAAGACTGGATCGATAACGATCGTTTAGTGGCGGGTGGTGCAAGCTATGGCGGCTACTTAACCTCGATTATATTAGGTCAAAAAGAACAGCCATTTAATGCGTTATTTATCCACGCTGCGGTCTATAACATGTACTCGCAAATGGCGGCAGATTTCTCGGTTCACAGTACCCGTTTTGGTAACTACTGGGACAAGCCAGAAATCTACAAGGCAATTTCGCCCCATTACGGCGCTGAAAACTTTAATACCCCAACCTTAGTGGTTCATGGTCAGCTTGATTACCGTGTGCCAGTCGGCCAAGGTTTTGAGTTATTCCGCACTCTGCAAACCCGTGGTGTCGAGTCGAAGATGATTTACTTCCCTGATGAAAACCACTGGATCATGAAGCCGAATAATTCAATTTATTGGTATAACCAAGTTGAGCAGTGGATGAACCGCTTTGCTGAACCTGGAGCTAAATAGTAGGGGCGAAATACAAATATTTAAGCCTTACTAACTGATTAAATATCACTTATAAAAAAGGCTGTTGCAGAACTTTCTGCAACAGCCTTTTTATTATCAGCAACGTAAGCGTTGTTAATTATGGTTACTTTTTAAAAATCTCTGCTCAGAAAGCTTAAACTTTAAATCTAAAACCTAAAAAGTGAAGCTGGTTTGCAGTGCTGCGCCCATATTATTTTCATCACTGTAATTGGCTGAAATATCGATATTAAATACTCCAGCAATGGATAAGCCTAAACCGGCAGTCACGCTGTCATCGATATTATCTGTTAAATCTGTTTGGTAGCCGGCGCGCAATTTAGCCCAGCTAGCAGGGCTAAACTCAAGCCCAATAGCCGCGAGTTGGCGATTGTCATTACTGCTATCAAACTGGTTAAGCGTGCCGTCAATATTGCTATAACCTTCAGATTCATTTAACTGCACATCAATGGCTGCGGTGATAAAACGGTTTTGATAATTTGCACTCACTGTATAAGTCGGGCTTATTTCATATTGACCTTGCACGCCATTAATTAGCTCAGTGTCATAGCTATTCTCGATTAAGTTTGTCCCCACAAAACCAAAGCCAAATCCGGCGTTATGTTGATAAGCAATACCGACATCAAGGTTCATATTGCCTTGATCGTTTTGGTAGCGATCATCATCCCAGTCATCAAACTCAAAGTTATCAATGTCGGTAATATAATTTATGGTGTTTACCTGCTGATATTTAGGTGACACCCCATAGTAGAGCTCGCCTGTGGCAAACTGATGCGACTTAGCTAAGCTGACACCAATTTCGGTAACAACTACACCCATGGTTAACGCTTGAGAGTTCAGATCTTGGTTGATGATATTGCTTGGATCAAGATCGCTATCAGCAATATCAGCAAACACCAGTGCATCGGCATAGGCTTGGGCAAACAGGTTGACCGATACAAATTTATTGGGGATCGCAATGGCTAACTGAGTCCCCACTTGTACTTGGGCGTAATTGCCTTGGATCAACTGCAGTTGATCGATCACCACTTGGGCATCAGCTTCAGTTGGCATGCTGATGTTTTTAAAATCATCATAAACGTCTGAAAAATCTTTAACATTCTCGATAGTGTCAGTGGGATCGTTAGCGTGTACCCCAAAAGCAGGGAACAATACCGCCACGCCATCGGACTCTTTAAAACGCGCCGTTAATGCAGGGTTATGAAACGGCGCCGTTAAATAATCGGCGCTGCTAACGCCAACGCCGCCCATGGCATGTGAGCGCGCATCAAAACTGTGATTGTTAGCTTGAACTGAGGTAGCAAAGGCCGCGGCCATGCATAAAGGAAGGTAGCGTAGTGTTCTTGTGGTTATTATAGGCATATTAATCCAGCAACATATTGTTATTAATAGTTTTATTGAAGTTGTTCGAAGCGGGATTATAGCATTGCTTAGGTTTGTTGTTACCAAGTGTTTGTGCTTATGTGAACTGAGCTGCATTGTTTTTATATTTTTTAGCCTATTAGCAAGTGACGGTTTTAAAGCATCACTTTAAAGCATCACTTTAAAGCATCACTTTAAAGCATCACTTTAAATCATTAGCTCAGTTACTTCATTTCCACGAGGTTGCAGGCACAGATATTAGTACTGGGTAAAAAATACAGTAACACGGTATTTTGTTGCGCATTTCGATTAGTAATTTGAATCGTAAGGTTATGGACGCCTTTTTTACTGATATTTCTTTTAGCAAAGGCCTCTAAGTGGCTGGCATGTTGTGGTAATGGCAGCTCAGTATTATGCCTAATTAATTCATTGTGGGTTAAGTTTAAAATGTAGGTGTCTTTCTCTTTATAAGCGCTAAGTACATCGCCTGTTAAATACAGGGTTGCAATAGGATTGCCATCGGTCGTGAAGTAACGGTAGCTGATACTGGCTGAACGTTTTTGTAAGGTAAAATCAGCGATCAGCGAGTGATGTTCAATGGTGTCACTATTAGGGTTTTTCGCCACTAATTCATTGCGACAAGATAGCACCATATCCACTTCGGTGGCTTTGATATGCTGGTAAACAATGACGATGCTGACAATGGCCATTAAGGCCGCCAGTATTCTGAATATGATGCGATTAGTCACAGAGTGATACCTCAGCTAGCCATTTATCGGAGATAAAATTCGGGGTTAAACTAAAATCACTGGTTTTAATATTGCGCATTAAGTTATCGCCATTTGGCTTTTGCCGAGCTAAAGAGATATTTAACACCTGCATGTCGTTAGAAAATGCCAGATACACTTGTTGCCACACTAAGGTGTTGCATTGGTTGAGAGCAGCAATGATTTTTTCTTCAGTGGGCTTATCTTGTTGCATTGATATGCTGGGTGACTCAAGCCACGTCAGTTTTATTTGTTGCTGATTATCTAGTTGCACAATGCGGCTATTTTTGACTGGCGTTTGTGCAGGTTTAAACAGTATGTATTGATGCATTGCTGCAATAATGGCGGTTAACACTACAAGCACCAATGCAGTGGTATAGATAAAGTGTTTTTTATGCTTTGCAGATTGCTGAATCCAACTGGCTGCTGGTGGGGTGATATTGAGCCGATAACCTTTACGCGGAATGGTTTCAATTAATTCAGCATAATTTTCGCCAAAGTACTTACGCAAGGTAAATACTGCTTTTGCCACTGCCGATTCACTCATAACAGGGCTTTGGGAGCCAGCACAGGCTAATTGGCCTTTGGTCATGATGCGATTGGGGTGAAGACTTAATTGCTCTAAAACCTGACTTTCGGTGCGGGTAAGGTGCAGCTGAACTTGAGATTCAGTATTGAGTATTTGGCTATTGGCAATATCAAATTCAAAGATTTCAATGCGCATTTAAATCACACTCAGATAAACATTCTATTGTTAAGTTTACTGCAATTAAATAATTACAAACATTCTACAAATCACAGTTTTACCATACAGCACTAACTTTGCAGCTGGCTTTTGCTAAAAGCCACTCATTACTTCTTTGTTATGACCAATAGCCATTGCAGTCGCGGCTGCTCGTATCAAGCTCCCGCGCTTCGGATATTGCTAGTTCTGCTACGGACAATTAACTTAACGTGATCTGGGTCACATTAGATTTTAAGTAATCTCAAAAGTAAAACTCTGTAATTAGTATTACATGCTGAATGCGGGTGCTTTTTTGATATTTAACGCTGTTAAGTTGAGTTTTTTCGCTATTTAATCCATCTTCAATTCGATTTTTCTAATGGAGTGATTAACTGAAATATTACTTTGAACTAGCTCCCGTTGCCATTTTTCCTGTCTGTCATGCTTATCTCAAGCCAGAAACGTAAGTGCTGAAGATGTACTTTTTAGCGTTCTGCCAGTTATCAACACTCAGCTTAAAAGTTGGGAATAAATATAAAAATGCGAGGCAAGTGATTATGAAAACTCTAAATAGAAGACAAGCGATCAACCGTATTATTGGTATTTCTACTGCGGCAGCGGGCGGGGCACTTATCGCTAATCCTGTTATAGCGGCAGTGACCAACGTTAGCGGAGATTGGAAATTAGAAGTGGGTACCCGCTTAGCTTATAGCAAACTTGATCCCATGGTTGTGGCAAAACGTGCTTATGAAACCGGTAATGGCTGTATGTTCCAAGTATTTGATAGCATTATTCAAAGCTTGGCAGAATCAGATTCTGTTGATGCTGATAAGTTCGCCCAAGTACCAACCGCCATGGCGCATTATGGCTATGCAGGCATGCTAGGAGAAGGCACTGTTTGTGGCAATATTAACGCCACAGGTATGTTGGTTAATTTATTATCCATTAATGGTGAGCCAGCCAATGCAATGCTAAGTCAAACCATGCGTTTTTATGAATCAGAAACACTACCGTTTCAAACGGCTGAATTTATTGAAGGCATAGGCGCTGACATGACAGAGACCTTAGCTCAAGTCGGTAAACCTACAGCGGCAAATAGCACCCTTTGTCACAGCTCTATTAGTCTTTGGGCCAGTGAAAATGGTAAGTCATTTAGTGAAAAAGGCATGCGCTGTAAACAGCTTTCAGCCTCTGTGGTCTATGAATTAGTTGCAATGCTTAACAAGGCTTTTGATGGTGAGACCGTAAATGATCACCCAGTTTCAGATGCGACTCAAGATTGCCAAGGTTGTCATACATCGTCATCAACATTTGCCCCTAGTGTGCAAACGAATATGTCATGTAATACCTGTCACGGCGGCCACTAATTGCTGGGAGTAATAACATGAAACATCTTAAATTATGTAGTGTCATTGGCTTGAGTTCGATGTTGTTGTTTGGCTGTGGAGGCTCTGATGATGAAACTATAGATCCGCCAATTGAGCCACCTGTAGAGCCTCCGGTATTGACGGTCAATATTGATCAAACTGAGACCTTAACTGCTAGCTTACAATCTGTTGATGCAGAAAATGGCGCAGTGACAGTAAAACTGACAGGTGATGATGATTTGTCGGTCACTGACGCAAGTGCATTTAACCTGATTATTATGGGTTACCCTTCAAAGACGCAGTCGTCAACCAAGTACAATCTGGATTGGCATCAGGCGAGTCATGCAAATTGCATTGAGGCTGAAACCTGCTCACTTGATATCAATGAAGCTGAATCAGGGCTGTATTATTTAACCTTAGACAGTGTGAATTGGAAAACTGCGGTTGAGACTTACCGGGTAGCCTTAGAAGTTAAAGGTGACAAAGCTCATTATGAATTAGTGTTTATGGATTAAGGTACTTACCAATGTACTTTTAAGCTAGCTGTAAAAATGACAAAGCCTTTTCATTATGAAAAGGCTTTTTTACTGCTCAAATGATCGATTAACTCAGAAAGCGATCAATAGTTTTTTGCACATCATTGGGCATGATGGGCTTCGTCAGGTAATCATCAGCACCAATTTTTAAGGCTAACTCTTGATCAGATGCTTCAATGAGTGAGCTGACTACTACGATCGGAGTATTGGCGATTTCAGGCTGATCTTTAATAAACTTGATTACTTGATAGCCATTGATATTAGGCATAGTGATATCGACGAAAATTAAATTAGGGCGAATGCTTGCAAACATTTCGATAGCAGCATCGCCAGAATTTGCTGTCATAACCCGATATTCATCGCCCAAAATTGCCAGTAACAGGCCTGTGCAAACAGGATCGTCATCAATAACTACAACCGTACGTTTTTCCATTAATGCCTCATTAACAACTAGATACTCTTGGTGTTGTATTGTCATTATAGCTTAAAGCGACAGCGGAAAATGAAATATCAAGCCAGAAACAATATTGAGGGGAATTTTGTTTCTGGCATTGTCGTTATCAAACCAAGGTTTGATATTGCGGTAGTTAGTTTGCTTAGAAGGTGGCAATAGAGGCCAGGTGTGCTTCAAGTTCTGCTTCTGTGGTGGGGGTAATCTCAAGTTCAATTGAGAGCGGATCGCTACCATTAAGCATAAATGCCGCTTGTTTGTTGTGATCGTAATGAAACCATTTTCCATTGATACACACGTCGGTATAGCAGTTCGGTAGTAATTCCATGAGTACACCTATTATTTTATGTGATGGAGCTTGTAGGGTTATATTTGTGACACTAAAGCACAGTTTGAATGTGCTTTAGTGATCTAAGTCACCTTTATAAGACAATAGTTAAGCTAGGAGCACCTTGATCTGCATCAATTGAGATAGCGTTTTGTTGGATGGGAAAAGACTTTTCGTAACACAAAACACTAAAAGAGGCTTACTTTAAGTCTTATTTAGATATTAATGCTGCTTTTCGCCTATTCTTTAGGGTTAACCTTTGTTGATGGTGTTCACCAATGGTTATTCGGCTGCGGTTATTCGCTAGCAGTTATTCGGCTGTGGTTATTCGCTAGCAGTTATTCGGCTGTGGTTATTCGCTAGTGGTTATTCGGCTGTGGTTATTCGCTAGCAGTTATTCGGCTGTGGTTATTCGCTAGCAGTTATTCGGCTGCGCAAATAAGCTGCTATGCTTTAATTTTTGTAGATTGGCACTCACCGATGGATTAAATGCTTTGAACAGGAGAATATCCAATGAATATTGCTGTAACAGCAGCTAGTGGTCAACTTGGCGCTGCAATAGTAAATGCCCTGCTTGCTTTAGGCCCCAATTACAATGTAATCGCCCTTGCTAGAACCGTCGACAATGCCAAACACCTTGGGGTTGAAGTTCGCCCAGGTGATTACGATAATCTCGCTGAGCTTGAGACTTCGCTTAATGGTGTCGATACCTTATTACTGGTATCAGGTATGGCAGCCCCTGAAGCGCGTATTCCTCAGCATCGTAATGTTATTCAAGCAGCCAAGCAGGCAGGGGTTAAAAAAATTGTCTATACCAGCGTTCAAGGCGCTGAAGAAGACACTGCATTTTCTCCGGTTATTCAGAGTAATCGACAAACCGAGCTAGATGTCCAGAGCTCAGGACTTGAGTGGGTTATAGGCCGAAACGGTATCTATATTGAGCCAGATATTGAGTATATTGATAGCTACAAGGCGGCCGGCTTTATTTCCAATTGCGCTGGCGATGGCAAGTGCGGTTACACCACTCGAAAAGAGCTGGCATTTGCCTATGCCTGCATGTTGACTGAAGATAAACATAACGGCCATGTTTATAACCTCCATGGTGAGTCAATAACTCAATATCAATTGGCTGAATACTTGAATAAGAGTTTTGAGCTTAGCCTTAAATATATTCCTGTTTCAGTGGCGCAATACCGCGACGATCGCACCGCTGAACTGGGTGAATTTATGGGTACGGTGATTGCAGGTATTTACCAAGGCATACTTAATGGTAAATCAGATAACCCCAGCGACTTTACCCAAGCTGCAGGTCGTAAGCATCAAAGTTGGGATGATTACTTCTCAAGTCTTAACGCTTAAGTGTTAAAGCCCAAGCCTTAAAGCTTAATGTCGCCGTTAATGCGCGGCAATTAAAAGTTTAACGTCATAAAAAGCAGGCTGAAACTAACAAGGTCCTAGCTCAAACTAACTGGTTGCGTCTTGCTGAAGCGTAACCAGTTAATCCAAACCCTGTGTAAACCTTATAACAGCTCTCTACTGGTTAACATTGCTACAATTAAATGGTTGACAAAATCAACCAATGTAGTTATAGTTGACCTTATCAACTAGTTTTAACTTGTTTCATTAAGCCGGAGAGAGATTATGATCCCTAAAATTAACCGAGAAAATCGCTACCGCATTACCGTTGAAGAGCAGATCTCAGGCCAAGATACTGGCAAAACCTTAAGCTTTGAGTTTCAAGATAGGGAAGACCTATTCAACGCTGTTGAAAATATAAAAAAGGGCAGTGGCTTAGAAGCGCCGCTTGCCACCAGAGTCGCCGTAGCCTTACGACTGTTAGGGCCTGTGATGATGCAAAACCGTAAGCATCCACTATTTTTGGATTTTATGCCTCACTTTAAAACCTTTATGAACAATCTAAAAAGCACAGTAAAACAAACCATCACAGCTAAATAATCCCTAGGTTAATTTGATGCTTATCAAGATGATGTGTGCTGAGATAATCAGCTTTCAAAAAAGGCGCAGTCATTCACTGACTGCGCCTTTTTATTATTTAAGCCTGTTTTTAAACATTAAAAAAGGGCTTAAGGTATTTCAGTAAACCTCGTTACTTAACTGCTGAGTCCAGTGCATTGTAAGAGGCATGTTTACCTAGCTGCTTAGCAAAGTACTTGTTGGTTTCGGCTAAGATAATGTGTCTTAAACCAATAATCCCGATCAAGTTCGGAATGATCATTAAGCCATTAACGGTATCGGCCAGCATCCAAATAAGGTCTAGTTGAATAAACGCGCCGCCGGCAATCAAAGTTAAAAAGATAAACTGATATAGTTTAATACCTTGTTCACCTAAGCGTTTGCTGGTTAGGTAGTACCAACAACGCTCGCCGTAATAATGCCAACCTAGAATGGTGGTAAAGGCAAAACACACTAGAGCAATGGTCACCACATACTGGCCGACAATCACTGAGCCGCCAGAGGCAAAGGCTGCACTGGTCATTGCTGCGCCAGCAGTATCGCCATTCCACACACCGGTGATAATCAGCACTAAGCCTGTCATGGTACAAATCAAAATAGTGTCAAAAAAGGTGCCGGTCATGCTGACTAAGCCTTGCTCGACCGGTTCTTTAGTTTTAGCGGCAGCGGCCGCAATGGGCGCACTCCCTAAACCCGATTCATTAGAGAATACCCCGCGGGCGATACCAATTTGAATGGCTTGCGCCACCGTTGCGCCTAAGAAACCGCCTGCTGCAGCAATAGGGGCGAAGGCTGAGTGTAATACTAATTCAATGGCCGGAATGATTTGCTCAGAAAAGCTAAATAAAATCCACAAACAGGCCAATACATAACCTAGCGCCATAGTAGGTACTAACTTTTGCGCCACATTGGCAATGCGTTTAACGCCGCCGATCGTCACCGCAGCGACAAGGGTGGTGAGTACGAGGGCGGTAACCCAAGTCGGCACATCAAAGGCAATGGTCATGGCATCGCTAATGGCATTCACTTGGGCGAAAGTACCGATACCGAAAAAGGCTACGCCGACACCAAAAATAGCAAAAATATTGGCTAGCCACTTTAAGCCGAGACCACGCTCAATGTAGTACATTGGCCCGCCAGCAATATTACCTCTGGCATCGGTGGTGCGATACTTTACTGCCAGCATACATTCAGCATATTTGGTTGCCATTCCAAAGAAGGCTGCTAGCCACATCCAGAAAAGGGCGCCCGGCCCACCGATTTTAATCGCGGTGGCGACGCCGACAATATTACCAGTACCGATAGTGGCAGATAGCGCTGTACATAAGGCCGCGAAGGAAGATAAGTCGCCTTTGCCGCTAGCAGGTTTAAATAATAAGCTTAAGGCCAGTGGCAGCTTAAGGACTTGGAGTAATTTTAGGCGAATGGTGAGATATAGCCCGGTGCCGATCAGTAAGCATAGGGTTATAGGGCCCCAAACAATGGCATTGATATCGGCTAAAAGCGCGTGAAAATTCATGGTATTCCTCGAATATTAAACAACAAAATTAATATGGAGGAGGAAAAGAAATGGCTGGATTTGTGGTACTGAGGAATACAGCTCACGCAGGTGTTCATCATGATTGATGACATTAGGCACAGCAGAAAACGACAGTGACCATAAATGAATACAGTCATCCTCTCCTCTGTCCTTTTGCCTGAGCGTTTCGCGGCAGTTGAATTAATTCAACTGCCACTTTCGCCTTCGGCGCTGTAATGACATTAAGCTGCGAACCACTAATGCTTACAGTCTCTCCAGAGGCTCGTCCAGTAACAGTCCTCACCACTAAGTGGCACCTGAAAGAGTGGTTTATTAAATGATATCAATACCATCCAACAAACTTGCCTCGTCGGTGTGGGGTTGCTCCCCACTCTCCTGCTACCTTCATCCGAACGGATCTTTTTGCTAAGCGATTAAAAAGTTTAACAAAAAGGACTGACAGCATGCGTGATGTTACCCATGTGCTCAAGAGATCTGTATCACAGTTTTATCAACAGGCTGTTTAACTGGTTTATATTTGAACGAGTGCTAATTTCGAGTGTTCTTTGTTAGCGCTCTTTGTTAGGGTTCGCATTTACAGCTTGGCAATACTAGCTACTGACTGCCATATTCAAATCAGTTGCTAACCTTTTTAGCGTTTCAACCTGGTGGGTAAGCTTCTCGCCTTGGTTGGCAACAGACTCTGATACTTGATGAGTTTTAACAACACTGCTAGCAACTTCGGCGCTGGCAGTATTAAGTTCTTGAACTGCCTGAACTTGATGCACCATGGTATCGGCAAGTTGATTGATATCACTGAGGGTCTCTGCGACCTTAGCGATAATACTGGTGAGCTCATTACTGGATTGCTCAATGACACTTTGGCCGTGCAGCACTTCTTTTTGGCTACGATCTAACAGGCTACGAATTTCGACTGCAGAGGTATTACTCTTAGCTGACAGCTCGCGCACTTGTTCAGCCACTACTGCAAAACCGCGCCCATGCTCACCAGCGCGAGCCGCTTCAATGGCAGCATTGAGTGCCAATAAGTTGGTTTGGTCTGCCACCGAGGTAATTAAATCTGCCACTGACATAATTTCTTTATTACTGACTAAAATTTTGCTGATAGCTTCTGTAGTAGCCGCCAGTGATGAGGCACTTAGCTGAGCCTGATCATTGATAAGTTGGCTGCGATTACGTAAATCGACCACAAATGATTCTGACTGCTCAACATCTTGAGTCATCCGGCTAAGCTGTTGGTTCATTTCTTCAGCGGCGCTGGCCTGAGATTGGCAGTTTTGATTTAAATCATCCACTTGATGATGCAAGTCTTCAGATTGTGTTTCAAGTACCTCAGCCATGCTAGACAGTTGCACCGCATTGTCACCCGCGCGATGTAAAATCGACGATAATTGCTGGGCGCTTTGCTCTGCATCATTTGCGACTTTTTCTGTTTGATGCTGAGATTTTTCAGCATGCTCAATGGCTTTATTACGTTGCTTGGCGGTAAAGGCTTGGGCGATAACAATTATAATCAGTGGCATTAATAAACCAGACCAAGCCTCTGTCATGTATGCCGTATCAGACAGTTCCATAACCGGAATGCTCACCCCTTGTAACTCTAACATTAGCATCCAAGATGACGCTGCGATCACCAGCGCACTCCAAATCGTCGCCATTAAAATACCTGCAGTTAAAAAGAAGGCGATCAGTAATACCGTTAACCATAGGCTCTGACTTGAATTGAGCACACCACCGTCCTGATAAATAAGGTTCAGTGCATGTAGAGCCATACCAAGGAAACCGACATTAAGCGCGAGGGTCGGCATTTTTGCCAAGCGCAAAATTAAGCCTGCACTTATCTCGGCAATAATTAAAAATATAGAGGTGTAGATCAATAAACTATGATCAAATTGCAGCCATTTAAACAGACTGTAAAGGCCGGTAAATAGTGATAAAAGTGAGAAAAATAGAATGACTTCCACATACCTGAGTTGAGTGTCATTCCAGGTATTATTGGTCGGGAAAAAAGCAGCACGCCACATTGCCAAAGGAGTCATAAAGTTGCCTCTTATAATACAAAGTAGAAAAGGCCTAGGGGATAAAAAACCGAATACTTACCTTAGCCTAAACTAAATAATTCACATCTAAATTATTGTTTTTTTATTGATTTATTAAAATTTGTTCTAGATTTACCATGGCTAAGGTGACAGCGGCAAACAGTTATCGCCTTAGACCATGGTTATCGTCACTTTTATTGTTTTAGATCAACCTTTTAGCATCGATTTTTTTAGGCCTTTATCGGTTGGCTTTTTGCCTAACCAGACACTGAGCACCGCTTTACGGAAGTCTTCACCTGGAGTGACAGCCAATTGCTGGCCATTTTTGTAACTAATCACACCTTCACCGGGCACGCTCATTAAGGTGAATTGATCGCCTGACTTAATGGGATCAGAAAAAGAGTTGATCAAGGATTCAATACTGGCGGCAATCGGCTCCGTTTTGCCGTTTGTTGCCCGATCAAAGCCTTCATTTAAGGCATCGATCATTTTTTCTGAGGTGATCATATCTGAGGTAATATTAAGCCGAATCGCAGTTGGGGAGTCGCTATCAATCACCTGTTGTGCTTGGGTACTGGTGCTGGTGGTAAACAAAGAACCGACATATAAGTCGATAAAAAATTTACTCCGAACTCCGGCGCCGTTTAACACCATAGTGCTGTTATTTAAAGTCACGTTTTCAGGCACACTGACACCTGAAATATCAACGGCAGCTGAGGCGCTGGCACACACGAACATTAAGCTCGTTGCGGTAATAATGCGTTTAATCATGTCATCCTCCATTAAGGATTAAAAAGCGCTGCCAATACTGAAACAGTTTGGTATTTAGCAGCGAAAGAGCATTAGTGGCTATTAGTTAAAAATACACTGGCTAGAATGCGTGGTTATATTCAATCCAATAGCTATCATCAGTGCTATCACTATTGTCTGTTTTATAGTTCACTCGCACGTTTTGGCGTTTGTTCATTTGATATGCCAAAGATAATTCACCGCTAAAGCTTGCCATTTGTAAGCCGCCATCCATGATGTCATCGCTCCATGACTTGCCTTGCATTTCTTCGGTATAAGAAGCGCTTAATAGCATCCACCAGTTATCATTAAAGGCATAACGGGCATAAACCATACCGGTTAAAATGAGTGATGGAACATCAATGCCACTGCTGGTTACCGGGATGTCTGTAGCTGTAATATCTTGCATGTTATCGCCAACGACCACAGCACCGGCATATAAAATTGGCCAAATATAGAAGTTATCAGTAACCGGAATCGTCATCACAGGACCCGCTTGCACCACTGCCATGCTGCCATAAAAAGGATGGTCAGCTAGGATGGCGTCAATAGACCAGCCGGTGCCGTTTGTGGTGTTGATAGTGCCATAACGTAAACGGTACGAACGCTTGCTGGTTTCATCATTAAATGTTGGTACAAGGCCGTAATCAGGATGCTCTATCATCCCAGTAAATTTAGGGCTTTTATCACCCTCGTTAAAGATATTTTTAGCTTCGAAAATAACCCCACTCTTTTGACCTGAATCAGCGGTTTTTTCCGACAGCATTAATTGGCCTTTAATGTTCATGCCTTCACTGCCGTATGATGCGCCAATAGAGGTGTAAACATCAGTTGGATTAGACATATCAATATCTGCTTCTGTGTCAGCAGCATAAGTTAAACCAGAAGTCATTGAAGCGAGTATTGCCATACTTAGAATGCGTGTTTTCATGGTAACTCCATTATTTTGTAATTAGTTTTTAATTAGTTTTTATCATTAGCGTTATAAATTTCTGAGGACTAATCCTCGTGGTACTGGCGATAGGTTGCGCCAGTACCCATTACTTCTTCACGTTTTATTGGGCTTGGTATGAACCTGCCATTAAACGGGTGTTGGTATATTTTTTACTAAAGAATACATAAGCATAAGCAGCATTAATGATGAAACTAGCTGCACCTGCTGCCAGCATGAGTTCATCATTGCGTGGTAGTGGAACCACGTTACTTTCGTACATGAATGGGCAGCTGAAGTAGTACATGAACGAGCCTGCTAAAGTGAATGCTCGAGCTTGTAACCAAGTGCCTTTTTTAATGAATAGCGCTGGTAATGTTGCTGCGATTAGCACCATCATTTGCGCCGTCGCAGAGCCTGGGAAATTGAGGTAAACGAACACAATATTCCAAACGTCGTAGGCGATAATCCAAAATGTGGTCATTGCTGGCCAAATCATGTCTTGCTGCTTACTTTTGTCTGAGAAAATTTTCGCCCAACCTGCAAGGGTGATAATAGATAGCACACCACCAGTTGCATTGAGGATATTGGCAAGATTACCCATACTGAAGTCTTGCATTACCGCTTCTGAAATATTAATCGCGAGGAATGCAGCAGCGCCGAATTTTGCCCATTTCATATCACCGACTTTGGTAAAGCGGATTAAGGTAAATAAGGCTGCAGCACCAACAACTGAGTACAGTTTTACCCATTTGAACCAGTAGGTGATCTCATAGCTTGACCACAGTGGAATAAGCGCTATGGGTAAGATGAACCAAAAAACGTAGTTACTCCATTTGTAGCGTCGGCACATTTCGTTTAATGCAATTAAGCCAAATAGCACCAGTAATACATGCCCATAAGCGCGGTATTCATACCATTTGTGAATGTTGAAGCCATCGTCTGCTAAGGTGAAGCGGATTTCTTCACTGTCAACGTAAGTTAATGTTGCCCCATCAAAGTCATTAATCTCATCACCCGCTTGGCTGCTAATCACCACACCTGTGGCAGTTTGCTGCCAACGCTGGGTTTCGACTTTATTAAAGCCGCCAGATTGTTTAGTGACACTGACAAGATTGTTTTCAGCAAATTCCATTCGATAAAACAAGCTACCTTCGCCGGGTTTGCCGTCTCTGGTGCCTTGCCATATTTGCCCTGGTAGCGGCTGAGTTTCTACTTGATGATTAATGGCGTCATCAGCGTTAGCTACGCTGGTGATGCTTACCATCATTAACGCAAAAACCGCGCTAAATAGTGTTATTAGTTTATGTTTCATAACAACGTCTCGTGTTGTATTAACCGAATACCGATGTGGTATTCGGTTGGAGGTGATTAGGCTGTTGCTAATTTCTTATCTTGAGCCGTTTGATCATCTTCTAATTCGCTGACTAATGGTGGTGGAGACTTTTCACCAAATGGTGGTTCACCATTTTTCTTCTGCATGGTGAAGTACCAAATTGCGAAAGGAACGTGTAAAGCAAGGTTGATGACGCCCCAGTAATACAGCACGTTATCGTTGGCCCAGCTGCTTGAATCCATTAGTGGTACAAACACGTCGCTGTTAGCGCGGATCAGTAGGTGGAATGCCAAGGTGTAAACACGCGCGATTATGTAAAGCTCTGGTCGACCTTTGATTAATGGGTATAGCTCTGCCGCCATCAAGATACAGAATGAACTTGCGAAGAACGCAGGGCTCTCACCGAATACAAAGGCTAGGTTCCAGGTGGTATAGAGGAAGTTCCATGCCGCTGTGGAATAAAACAGTAAGTCGTTTGGTTTGTCTTTACCGATAACCCAATAGACACGTTTACCATTTTTGTAGCGTGGGAAAGGAATAGTGACACAAAGAATGACACCACAGATTGCGTTAAAGTAGTTTGCTGTAGCAAAGTCTTTTAATGTGGCTTCTGCAATGTTTAACACTAAAACTGCATATAGAAATTTTAACACCCAGTCGCCGCGGAAAAACGCCAGCACCTTGTGTGGGTTTTGATGATATAGCCACGCGATACGGGCACCACCAACAACAATTGCAGTGGGGATTAATACACTGACCGTCTTAACCCAACGGAACCATCCGTCAAGTTGATCTGCCCATAGTGGGGCTGTCACTAATGAAAGTAGCCAAAAAGCGGCGGTTAATCTTGGTGTTCGGCGCATACCTTCAACCAAAACGAGTAATAAAACAATATAACCTGTCATTGATACGAAATATTGCCAGACTGGGATGTCCATAATGCCTCCGAGAGCATGTTATTTAGCAATCTATAGCTCCTAACTGATGGAGCTATGTTCAAAAAAATTCACGTTTTTGTTTAGTTCTTATTCGAATAGATCTTCAACATCCAAAGTTAGAGTAATAACTCTACTTTAGAGTCTTTACTCTAACTTAGGGTTTTAATTAGACCTTGATCTAAATCAAGTAATGATTCTGTTTTGGTTGTTACCTAAAGGTATTTAGCTTGTTAATGTGACCGAGTTAACAGGTTGTTTAATCGCTAAATAAGTGACTATTAATTCATGGTTTCGTTAAATTTATATATTAGGTTGCCATAATTTATTCAATATTTTCAGTAAATTAGAAATTATACAAATTACTTATGTGTGTGGGAGCCACTTTGGGAAGGGAATCGCTTTCAAGTGCTACGGGGCGGGATATATATTGGCTATTGTTGTAAACATTTCAGTAACAATTTTACTTTTAAGTGTGGGTGAAAAAGGGATTGTGACTGTGGCTGTAGTCATTGTAGTGAACAATTTTTGGACATTGAACGTAATTTATTTAACAACTCAGTGCTGAGAGCTGTCATTAAGTCTTAAATTGCCGCAGTTAGTCGCTGCAGTTAATGAAGCTTGATTTTAAGCATCAGTTATTACATCCGAGGAACCACTATGCCTAGTATAAATAAAGCCGTTAATAACCCAAGAGATACGAGTCAACATGGGCTGAATACCTTCGAGCAGTCTGTGTATAACGACAGTCAGCCAACGATCATCGGTGTGGCAGATTCGACTCACTATCTGGTGGGCGTAGTGGATGCGGATAATAACTTTTCAGGACTGACAGCAGGCAGCGCTTGCACAGTAGTTAATTCACTCGCAGAGGCTAAGACGCTGCTGCGAAGCCATTATTATTCCAGGGCTAATGTGGTATATCAAACAGCTTATGATGAAATGTGTGGTTTGGCTGCAAATGGTCATTATCATGAAAGCATAAAGCTATAACAATTATCCTTTGGTTACCAATGCTTTGAACTGTGCGGCTTGGCCTGCGAATGGCCACTATTAATCAGTACGAAAGCATAAAGCTATAACAATTATCCTTTGGTTACCAATGCTTTGAACTGTGCGGCTTGGCCTGCGAATGGCCACT